>JBBSLC010000187.1:0-4812 GCA_038255685.1 Acidimicrobiales bacterium
AGGTCCTCGAGCAGCGGGAGCCTCACGAGTGGTTGGCTGCGCCCACGATGACGGCCAGGTCGACCAGCCGGTTGGAGTAGCCCCACTCGTTGTCGTACCAGCCGAGCACCTTGACCATCGAGCCCATGGCCATGGTGAGCTCGGAGTCGAACGTGCACGAGGCGGGCGAGCCGACGATGTCGGAGCTGACGATGGGGTCGGTGGTGTAGACGAGGACCTTCGAGAGCGGTCCGCTGGCGGCGGCGGCCTTGAACGCCTCGTTGATCTCCTCGACGGTGACCTCGCGCCCGAGGATCCCGGTGAAGTCGGTGATGGAGCCGTCCTGCACCGGCACGCGGAGGGCGGTCCCATCGAGGCGGCCCTTCATCGACTCGAGCACGAGGCTCGTCGCTCGGGCGGCACCCGTGGAGCTGGGGACGATGTTGGCGGCGGCCGCACGCCCCCGGCGCAGGTCCTTGTGGGCGAGGTCGAGCAGGTTCTGGTCGTTGGTGTAGGCGTGGACCGTCGTCATGAGGCCCTTCTCGACGCCGAACGCGTCGTCGAGGACCTTGATCATCGGGACGAAGCAGTTCGTCGTGCACGAGGCGTTCGAGACGATCTTCATCTCCGGGGTGAAGGTGTCGTCGTTGACGCCCACGACGAAGGTGCCGTCGACGTTGGTGGCGGGTGCGGAGATGATCACCCGGGGGGCGCCGCCCTCGATGTGGGCGCCCGCCTTCTCGCCGTCGGTGAAGATGCCAGTCGACTCGATGACCACGTCGACGCCGAGGTCGCCCCAGGGCAGCGCCTTCGGGTCCCGCTCGGCGAAGACCTTGATCGAGTCGTCTCCGACGGTGATGGCGTCGCCGGTGACCTTCACGTCGGCGCCGAGGCGGCCGTGGGTCGAGTCGTACTTGAGGAAGTGGGCGTTGACCTCGGGGCTCGTGAGGTCGTTCACGGCGACCAGGTCGATGTCGGCGCCGGCCGCCTTGGCCGCTCGGTAGAAGTTGCGCCCGATGCGCCCGAAGCCGTTGATGCCCACCCGTACCGTCATGCTCGAGGTTCCCTCCGTCGTGCGACGGCCGCTCTGGCCAGCGCTGCTGTGTGTCCGATCAGATCACACGCATCCGATCAGATCAGGCGGTGCCGCTGCCAGTCCCGCCCGTGACGGGCACCTCGGCGGTGGACTGGGTCGGCCGGGCGATGTCGCGGTGGGTCACCCGAGGGGCGTAGCCCCGCAGCTTGAGCCGCTCGGCGACCTCCTCCACGAGCGCCACCGACCGGTGCCGCCCGCCGGTGCAGCCGAGGGCGATCGTGAGGTAGCTCTTGCCCTCCTCCACGTAGGCGGGGAGCAGCAGGTCGAGCAGGTCGTCGAGGCGGCGGAGGAACTCCTTGGTCTGGGGGAAGCCGAGGACGTAGTCGCGGACGCTCTCATCGAGGCCGGTGCGGGGGCGCAGCGACTCGACCCAGTGGGGGTTCGGGAGGAAGCGGCAGTCGAGCACCAGGTCGACGTCGAGCGGGAGCCCGTGGCGGTAACCGAACGACAGCACCGTGGTCTGCATGTCGGTCGCCGGTGCGTCGCCCCCGAACAGCGAGACGAGGCGCTCCCGGAGCTGGTGGACGTTCAGGTCGCTCGTGTCGACGACGACGTCGGCCTCGCCCTTGAGCGGCTCGAGGGCGATGCGCTCCCGCTGCACCGTCTCGAGGATGCGGTCGCCGTCGGCCAGCGGGTGGCGCCGGCGGGTCTCCTCGTAGCGCCGCACGAGCACCTCGTCCGACGCCGTCAGGTGCAGCACGACGACCCGCTCTGCGTGGCTGCGGAGCCCGGCGAGGGCGTGGTCGAGCTGTGCCGGCTCGGCCTGCGCCCCGACGACCAGGGCGATGCGGGCGATGCTCGTGCCCGGCGCCTGCCCGAGCTCGGCGACCTTGTCGATCAGCGCGGGCGGCAGGTTGTCGATCACGAACCAGCCGAGGTCCTCGAGCACGTTCGCCGCCTGGCTGCGCCCCGCACCCGACTGCCCGGTGATGACGACGAACTCGCTCATCGGACCCGTGTGCCCACGCACCGAGGCTAGCGACGGGCACCGCCGGGAGGGCGGACGCCGGGCGAGATCAGCGCTTCTCGCTGCGGAGGAGGAGCAGGCGGGGGATGGTGGCGGCCGCCTCGTACTCGGCGGCCCGGGCGAGGAAGCCCGGTGGAGGCGCCGGCTCCTCCATGCGGGTGAGCGAGAGGCCGGCGTCGAGGAGCGCGTTCACGTAGCGCGAGAGGGGGCGGTGGATGAAGGGGATGAACACGTCCTTCTCGACCTCCTCGATCGTGTGGTCCTCGGTGAGGTAGGGGCCGATGCGCCAGTACTGCTCGGGCGGGTCGAGGACCTGGTCGTCGATCCAGCCGCTGCCGGGCG
This sequence comes from Acidimicrobiales bacterium, assembly GCA_038255685.1. Classification (GTDB taxonomy): domain Bacteria; phylum Actinomycetota; class Acidimicrobiia; order Acidimicrobiales; family CADCSY01; genus CADCSY01. Next base: position 2,385 of record JBBSLC010000187.1, read on the forward strand.
TCTGCAGCAGCGGGTGGTTCAAGAAGAAGAGGAAGCGACCGCCGGGCCGCAGGACCCTGGCCACCTCGGCGATCGCCTCGTCGACCTGCTCGATGTGCTCGAAGACGAGACAGGCGACCACCGCGTCGAAGCGCTCGTCGGCGAAGGGCAGGGCCGCAGCGCCCGCTCGGAGGTAGGCCGGTCCTCCGCCCCGCTGCGCGGCCTCGGCCACCTGCGCTGAGGTCGGGTCGACCCCGATGACCCGCGTGGCGCCGCCGGCGACCGCGAGGCGGGCGACCTGGCCCTCTCCCGTCCCCACGTCCAGCACCTCGGCCGATCCGGCCAGGTGCTCAGCGGCGAGCGGGAGGATCTGCTCGGTGTACTCGGCGTCCGCCCCCTCGGTGAACCCCTCCTGCCACCACGTGGCATGCGACTCCCACAGGTCGACCTCGGGGTCGTCGTGGTCAGACATCGGCCGGCAGCAGGGTGAAGGTCCCGCCCTGGAGCGGGCGCAGCACGCGGAAGTGGCGCTCGTCGAGGGTGAGGATCTCGGTGGTGCCGTGGCGCTCGGACAGGACCACCAGCGAAGCATCGGTGATGCCGATGTCGAGGTCGGCGTAGCGCTCCATGACGACGGCGGCCCGCAGGACGTCCTCACGATCGAGGCACGCCAGCTCGTAGCCCCCACTTGCGAGCTCAGCGATGACCTCCGCCTCCGCTGCTGCGCCGATCCGGGTGCCGACGAGGTACCCGAGCTCGGCGACGACGTACGGGGAGACGACGATCGGATCGTCGCCTCCGATGACCGCCGCCACCGCAGCATGTCGACGCTCGCGCCGGTCGAACGCAGCGAGCAGCCCGCTCGTGTCGGCGAGGATCAACGCTCGCCGAAGGCGAGTGCTTCGTCCCCCCCGCCGAGGAGCTCGTCGGCCCGGTCTGCGAGGTCGCCCGGGCCGCTCAGGAAGCCGACCGCCCGCCGGACCGGCTCCGGGCGCTGTCGGGCCTCCAGCTCTCGGATCGCCGTCCGGATCACCTCTGCCTCCGAGCTCGCGGCCTCCTTCGCCAGGCGCTTCACCGCTGCGTGCAGCTCCTCCGGCAGGTAGACCGTCGTCTTCACCACCTTTCGATGGTACCACCGGTGGTACCACCCGCCCGAGTCCAGCTCACGTCGGCATGGCCCCGGTGTCGTCGCCGGAGAAGGGGACCGGCTGGGTCGGCTTGCGGACGGGGCGGGCGGCGGGGGCGTGGATCTTGTCGTGGACGGCGGTGGCGACGGTGTCGGGCAGCCAGGTGAGCGCCTGCAGGTCCTCGAGCGAGGCGGCCTTGACCCCGGTGACCCCGCCGAGCTCCTTGCGGAGGCGCTTCTGGCGGGTGGGGCCGAGGCCGGCGATGCCGTCGAGGACGCTCGTGGTCATGCGCTTGTCCCGCAGCTGGCGGTGGTACGTGATGGCGAAGCGGTGTGCCTCGTCACGGATCCGCTGGAGGAGGTAGAGCGACTCGGACTGGCGGGGGATGCGGATCGGCTCGGAGCGCCCGGGGACGAAGACCTCCTCGAAGCGCTTGGCGAGGGAGGCGACGGGGATCTCGTCGTCGAGGCCGAGCTCCTCGAGGACCTCGGTGGCCACGCTGAGCTGGCCCTTGCCGCCGTCGACGAGGAGCAGCTGGGGCGGGTAGCTGAACTTGCCCCGCTCCCCCACCGGCTTGTCCTTGTCGGCCAGGTAGGCGGTGAGGCGGCGGGTGAGGACCTCGCGCATGGCGGCGAAGTCGTCGTTGCCGGGCACGTCGCGCACCTTGAAGCGGCGGTACTCCCGCTTGGCGGGGAGGCCGTCCTCCATGACCACCATCGAGCCCACGTAGTCGGTGCCCTGGATGTGGCTCATGTCGTAGCACTCGATGCGCAGCGGGGCCTCGGGCAGCTCGAGGTGGTCCTGGAGCTCGTTGAGGGCCCGGGCCCGGCTGTTGTGGTCCGAGGCGCGACGGAGGCGGTGGCGGTGCAGCTCCTCCCTGGCGTTGCGGACGACGGTGTCCTGCAGCGCCTTCTTGTCGCCCCGCTGAGGGACCCGGACGCTGACCTTGCTGCCTCGCACCTCGCACAGCCATGCCTCGTAGAGGGCGGGGTCGTCGGGCAGCTCGGGGACGAGGACCTGCTTGGGGATGCCGAGGGTGGGCTCGTAGTACATGCCCTCGAGCACTCGGCCGATGAGCTCGCGGGGCGTGAGGTCCTCGACCTTGTCGACGATGACGCCCTTGCGGCCCGTCACCCGGCCGTGGCGGACGTAGAAGACCTGGATCGACGCCTCGAGGTCGTCGTCGGCGATCCCGATGACGTCGATGTCCTCGGTCTCGTCGCCGACCATCTGCTGCTTCTCGACCGCCTTGTGCAGCGTGGCCAGGCGGTCCCGCAGGCGTGCCGCCCGCTCGAACTCGAGGTTGTCGGCGGCCAGGCGCA
>JBBSLC010000188.1:0-4788 GCA_038255685.1 Acidimicrobiales bacterium
CGATCGCCGACCGGAAGAAGGACGTGATCATCTCCGGTGGCGAGAACGTGAGCTCCATCGAGGTCGAGGACGCGATGTTCTCCCACCCCGGCGTCGCCGAGGTCGCGGTGATCGGCGTGCCCGACGAGCGCTGGGGCGAGACGGTCAAGGCCCTCGTCGTCCTCGCCGCCGGCGCGACCGCGACCGAGGCCGACCTCATCGCCCACTGCAGGGAGAAGCTGGCCCACTACAAGTGCCCGACCTCGGTCGAGCTGCGCGACGAGCTGGCCCGCACCGCCACCGGCAAGCTCCAGAAGTTCAAGCTCCGCGCCCCCTACTGGGAGGGTCGCGACCGCCAGGTGAACTAGAACCACCGCATGAGCGACGCCACGGCTGACGGGTACCGGATCGAGCACGACACGATGGGCGAGGTGCGGGTGCCCGTCGACGCCAAGTGGGCGGCGCAGACCCAGCGGGCGGTGGAGAACTTCCCGATCTCGGGGCTTACGATCGACCGGTCGCTGATCGCTGCGCTCGCCGCCATCAAGGGGGCTGCCGCCCAGACGAACGGCCGGCTCAAGGTGATCGACAAGGACGTGGCCGCAGCCATCGCCGAGGCGGCCGCGGAGGTCGCGTCCGGGCAGTGGGAGGACCAGTTCCCCGTCGACGTGTACCAGACCGGCTCGGGCACCTCCTCGAACATGAACACCAACGAGGTGCTGGCCACCCTCGCCTCCGAGAAGCTCGGCCGCACGGTCAAGCCGAACGACGAGGTCAACGCCAGCCAGTCGAGCAACGACGTGTTCCCTTCGGCGATCCACGTCGCTGCCGCCCAGGGCATCCAGGACGACCTCATCCCCGCCCTCGAGCACCTGGCCAAGGCGCTGCGCAAGAAGTCCCGGGAGTTCAAGACGGTGGTGAAGTCCGGACGGACGCACCTCATGGATGCCACCCCGGTCACCCTCGGCCAGGAGTTCGGCGGCTACGCCACCGCTGTCGAGATCGGCATCGAGCGACTCCAGGGCGTGCTGCCCCGCGTCGGCGAGCTGCCCCTCGGCGGCACCGCGGTGGGCACCGGCATCAACGCCCCCAAGACCTTCGCCAAGGGGGCCATCAAGATCCTGGCCGAGGACCTCGGGCTGCCGCTGACCGAGGCCCGTGACCACTTCGAAGCGCAGGCCTCACGTGACGCCCTCGTCGAGGCGTCTGGCGTGCTGCGCACCATCGCCGTGTCGCTCTACAAGTGCGCCAACGACCTGCGCTGGATGGCGAGCGGTCCCCGCACCGGCCTGGCCGAGATCCGCATCCCCGACCTCCAGCCCGGCAGCTCGATCATGCCCGGCAAGGTCAACCCGGTCATCCCCGAGGCCGTCTGCCAGGTCGTGAGCCAGGTCATCGGCAACGACGCCGCCGTCGCCTTCGGGGGCGCCGCCGGCAACCTCGAGCTGAACGTCATGCTGCCGGTGATCGCCCGCAACATCCTCGAGTCGATCCGCCTGCTCGCCAACGTGAGCCGGGTCTTCGCCGACCGCACCGTCGTGGGCATCGAAGCGGACGTCGAGCGGTGCAAGGCCTACGCCGAGTCGTCACCGTCGATCGGCACCTCGCTCAACCCCTACATCGGCTACGAGAAGGCCGCCGAGGTGATCAAGGAGTCGACCAAGACCGGTCGCTCCATCCGCGAGCTCGTGCTCGAGCGCGGCTGGATGACCGGCGCCGAGCTCGACAAGGCCCTCGACGTCCTCGCCCTCACCAAGGGCGGCACCACGAAGTAGTCAGCCGAGGGCGGGGGTGCCCTCGTAGGCACCGGGGTCCCGGGGACCGGGGATCGTGGGACGCGACCAGCTCATGGCGCGCGACAGGTTCTCGGTGATCTCCCGCCACTCCGACGGGCGCCAGCCCTCGGCCACGCCGGCGATGCTCAGGTCCTGGCGGATGTGGACGAGCGCGGGAAGCCGCTCGAGGCCGAGGCCCTTCACCACTGCCCGGTCCGGGTCGGCGAAGGTGAGGAACTCCTTGGCGTAGGGCCCGAGGAACTGGTGCGCCTCCTCGACCGTGCAGGTGACGAGCACGGCGACCCGGCAGTCGGCGTCGTCGTAGGTGCGCAGGATCCGGGCGACGCTCGGGAGGAGCCAGGCGCTCTCCGAGGTGAACGGGTCGAGGACGACGGTCACGAGGTGGAACGTCGTGAGCCACTCGAGGAGCGTGTTGCGCTGCCCGCCGAGGGTCATCAGCGTCAGGTCGGCCGGGGCCTCGGTCACCACGGCGGGAAAGGTAGTACGCCCGTCTGCGTGCCACGAACCTGGACCAGTCGCCGGTGCACGCCGGTATCGTCCGTCCGTGCACCCGATGGAGCGGCTCCGTGACGTCGCGAGGGCTGGCAGCGTGGAGCACGGGGTCCTCGCCCAGGAAGCCGCTGGCGCGCTCGCCCACCTGGGCGACGACCCGGGCGGCCTCGTGATGGCCTGCAAGCGCCTCGTCGAGCGCCACCCCGCGGCGGGGCCGCTGTGGACGATGTGCGCTCGGGTCCTCGTCGCCGTCGACGCCCGCCAGGAGGCGTGGCGCTGCCTCGGTGAGCTCGACGACGACCTCACCCCGAGCTACGTCGTCCAGCTCCTCCCCGACGACGCCGTGGTCACGGTCGTCGGCTGGCCGGAGGTGGCGGCGCGCGCCCTCCCACCTCGGGGTGACCTCGTCGTGCTCGTGGTCGACGCCCTGGGCGAGGGGAGCCAGCTCGTGCGTCGGCTCGACCGCCTCGACGTCGACGCCACCGAGGTGCCGGAGGCGGGGACGGCGGCGGCGGTCCTCGGGAGCGACCTCGTCGTGCTCGAGGCGATGGCGAGCGGACCCGATGCCTTCCTCGCGGTCTCGGGCTCCCGGGCGGCTGCCGCCGTCGCTCGCCACGCGGGGATCCCGGTGTGGCTGGTCGTCGGCGCCGGCCGGGCACTGCCTGGCCCGCTCTGGGATGCCCTCACCGCACGCCTCGACAGCGACGAGCCCTGGGACGAGGGGGAGGAGCTCGTCGCCCTCGACCTCATCGACGTGGTCATCGGGCCCGAGGGGCAGACCACTGGCACCGACCTCGCGCAGCGGGCTGATGCGCCCGTTGCGCCCGAGCTGCTGACCAACGACGACCAGGAGCGCTGATGTCGCGCAGAGACCAGATCCGCATGGACGATGCCGAGGTGGCGGCGTTCCTCGGCGAGCGCCACACGATGAACATCGCCACGCTCGGCGCCGACGGCCGTCCGCACCTCGTGGCCATGTGGTACGGCTTCTTCCCCGACGGGGCGCTCGGGTTCTGGACCTACGGCCGCAGCCAGAAGATCGTCAACCTCCGGCGGGATCCACGGATGACCTGCCTGGTCGAGGCGGGCGAGGCGTACGAGGAGCTCCGGGGTGTCGAGCTCGTGGCCGATGGCACGATCGTCGAGGAGCGCGAGGAGGTGCTCGCACTCGGCGCCAGCGTGTTCGATCGCTACAGCGGCCCCTACACGCCCGAATCCCGTCCCATCCTCGAGCAGGTGGGGGCGAAGCGAGCGGCGGTCCGCATCGAGGTGCTCGAGACCGTGTCGTGGGATCACCGCAAGCTCGGCGGCACCTACTGAGCCCTGGCTAGGGTCGCCGCATGGGTGAGATCGTCGAGTTCCCGAGCAACGGCACGACTGGCAGTGGCTACCTCGCAACCCCGGAGCGGGGTGCGGGCATCGGCCTGGTCGTGATCCAGGAGTGGTGGGGCCTCGTCCCCCACATCACCGACGTGTGCGATCGCTTCGCCGCCGAGGGGTTCACCGCCTTGGCGCCCGACCTCTACCACGGCCGCACCACCACCGAGCCCGACGAGGCGGGCAAGGAGATGATGGCCCTCGACATGGCGAAGGCCGGCAAGGACATGGGTGGTGCGGTCGACTATCTCCTCGCGTCCGACGAGGTCAGGGGCGACGGGGTCGGCGTGACCGGGTTCTGCATGGGGGGCGGCCTCGCCCTCGTCCTCGCGACCCAGCGACCCGACGCCGTCAAGGCGTGCGTGCCCTGGTACGGCCTCATCCCCTGGCCCGACGCCCAGCCTGACTGGTCGGCGCTGCAGGCACCGGTCCGGGGCCACTACGCCGAAGGCGACGGGTTCTTCGGCCCGGACAAGGTCGCCGAGCTGGAGGCGCAGCTGAAGGACCTCGGCAAGGAGGTGGAGCTGCACGTGTACCCCGGTGTCGACCACGCCTTCTTCAACGACACACGCCCGGAGGTGTACGACGAGGCGGCCGCCGAGCTCGCCTGGACCCGCACGCTCGAGTTCCTCCGGGCCAAGCTCGGCTAGCTGCGTGACCCTCCCCGCCGTCCCGCTCGAGGACGTCGCCCGCTACCCGCTGCCAGGCATGGTCCAGCCGGTCGCCCTCGCCTTCAGTCCCGATGACCGGTTCGTCACCTACCTCCACAGCCCTGAGCGCAGCCTGCGACGGGAGCTGTGGGCGATGGACGTGTCGACGGGCGAGACCACCGTGGTCGCAGGGGCCGACGGCGGCGCGACCGAGGCCGATCTCTCGCTCGAGGAGAAGCTCCGCCGCGAGCGCCAGCGCGAGCTCGGCATCGGCGTCACCCGCTACGCCTGGGCCACCGATGCCGATCGGCTGATCGTCCCCGGCCCCGACGGGGTCGAGGTCGTCGACGGGGTCGGACCCGGTGCCGCCCGCCGCACGCTGCTCGCCGGGCTCGACCACCCCGTGCTCGATCCGTGCCTCTCACCCGATGGTTCGCTGCTCGGCTTCGTGCTGGACGCCGAGGTGCACGTCGTCCCGGCTGACGGGTCGGCTC
>JBBSLC010000189.1:0-4670 GCA_038255685.1 Acidimicrobiales bacterium
CGTCGGCGGCATCGGCACCAGCGAGGTGGTCCAAGAGCTCGGTCAGGACGCGACCCCCAAGCGCCAGGTCCTCCGGAGAAGGACGTCGCGCCAGCACCTCAACCCCTGCGCCGCCGTCCCAGAGGGTCGACGTGACGACTGACCGCACCAGACCCCATCGGTCGTCTGGCCCTCCGCACTTGAGCCTCTCTGGCCAGCGCAGCACCACCGCTGGGGCGAAAGTGGCACACTCCGGTCGATGCCGCCCACCCCGATGCCCTCGGCCAGGGACCTGCGGCCGATGCTCGCCACCGCTGGCGTCCTCCCCGCCGATGAGGGGCACACCTTCGAGGCGAAGTGGGACGGCGTCCGCGTCCTCGCCCGGGTCGACCACGACGGGTTCGCGCTGCACACGAGGAACGGCAGGCTGGCGACCGCTGCCTACCCCGAGCTCGCCGCCCTCGGCGCCGCCCTCGACGGGATCCCGGCGATCCTCGACGGCGAGGTCGTCGCCTTCGACGAGCGTGGGCTGCCGTCCTTCCAGCAGCTGCAGGGCCGCATGCACGTCACCGACGCCCGGACAGCAGCGGGACTCGGTGCCGCCACGCCGGTCACCTACCTCGTGTTCGACCTGCTCCACCTCGGCGACCGGTCACTCCTCGACGCCCCCTGGGCCGAGCGCAGGGCCCTGCTCGAGTCCCTCGAGCTCACCGGGCCTTCGTGGGCCACACCGGCGTCGTTCGTGGGTGAGGGTGCTGCGACCCTCGCAGCCATGCAGGACCGAGGGATGGAGGGCGTCGTCGCCAAGCAGGTCGACAGCCCCTACCGGCCGGGCATCCGGAGCAAGGCGTGGACGAAGGTGGTGCTCACCGCCAGGGACGAGTTCGTGGTCGGCGGGTGGCTGCCCGGCGAGGGACGGCGGGCAGGCGGCATCGGTTCGCTGCTCCTCGGCCTCCCCACGGCTGACGGACGGCTCCGCTTCGTCGGCGGGGTCGGGACCGGCTTCACCGATGCCGAGCTCGGACGACTCGAGCGAGCCCTCCGAGCGACGCAGACCACCCTGAGCCCCTTCGTCGCCCCCTTGCCGCGGAAGGCCGTCTTCGTGGTCCCGACCCTCGTCGTGGACGTCGAGTACCGGGAGCGCACGGCCGGCGGGATCCTCCGCCATCCGTCCTACAAGGGCACCCGGGTCGACAAGTCGCCGGCGGATGTGGACACTGGTGCCTGAGCGCTCGAACGGGTAGGTCCCGGTCGGGTCATGGGCGCCCGCTCGGGCCTGACGAAGGAGAGCCACGATGCCGAGGTCTCTGTGGAGCGGGTCCATCAGCTTCGGGCTGGTGAACATCCCCATCAAGCTCTACCCGGCGGTCTCGAAGAAGGGCGTGTCGTTCAACCAGATCGATGCCAAGACCGGAGCACGGGTGAAGATGCAGCGCGTGTCAGCGGCGGACGGCACCGAGGTGCCCTACGAGCAGATCGTCAAGGGCTACGAGCTCTCACCGGAGAACTACGTCCTGCTCGAGCCGGCCGAGCTCGACGCGCTCGAACCGGAATCATCCCGCAGCATCGAGATCGAGGAGTTCATCGACCTCGTCGACATCGACCCCGTCTTCTTCGACACCCCCTACCTCGTCGCGCCGGTGAAGTCAGCCGAGAAGCCCTATGCCCTCCTCGCCAAGGCCATGGAGGAGCAGGGGAAGGTCGCCATCGCCAGGTTCGTGATGCGCACGAAGCAGTACCTCGGCGCCCTGCGACCGAAGGACGGGATGCTCGTCCTCTCGACGATGGTCTACGCCGACGAGCTGTCATCCCCGGCCGAGATCAAGGAGCTGCAGGACCTCAGCGCCATCGAGGTGTCGGAGCGCGAGCTCAAGATGGCGAGCCAGCTCATCGACTCCCTCAGCGTCGACTTCGACCCCACCCGCTTCCGCGACGAGCACCGCGACCGCGTGCTCGCCCTGATCGAGCAGAAGGCGGCAGGCGAGGAGATCCGGATCGAGGCACCGACGCCGATCGACAACGGCAAGGTCGTCGACCTCATGGCCGCCCTCGAGGCAAGCGTGGCCGAAGCACGTGCCGCCCGGACGCGCCACCCGACCGCAGCCGTCGAGGAGGAGCGCCCCGACGAAGACGAGGTCGCCCCAGCGAAGAAGGTCTCTGCGAAGAGGGCGACGGCGAAGAAGAAGGCCCCCGCAAAGAAGGCCCCTGCAAAGAAGGCGGCGTCGGCGAGCCGCGCCAAGAAGGCGTCGTAGCCATCGGGCGCGACACGGTCGTCGAGGTCGGAGGGCACACGCTCAAGCTCTCGAACCTCGACAAGGTCCTCTATCCCGAGACCGGCTTCACCAAGGGCGAGGTCGTCGACTACTACGCACGGGTGGCGCCGACGATCATCCCCCACATGGGGGACCGGGCGATGACGCTGCGGCGGTTCCCCGACGGGGTCGAGGGTGGGTCGTTCTACGAGAAGAACTGCCCGCAGCACCGACCTGACTGGGTCGAGACCCACCCCGTGCCCGTCGACGACGGCACGATCGAGTTCTGCCGCCTCGACTCGCTCCCAGCGCTCGTGTGGTCGGCGAACCTCGCTGCGCTCGAGCTGCACGCACCGATGGCGCGCGCCGCCGACCCGGATGCCCCGACGATGGTGGTGTTCGACCTCGACCCCGGGGAACCCGCTGACATCCTCGACTGCGCCGAGATCGCGCTCTGGGTTCGCCATGTGCTCGGCGACCTCGGCCTCTCCTGCGTCGTGAAGACATCGGGCTCGAAGGGCCTCCAGGTGTACCTCCCGATCAACGGACCGATCACCCACAAGGCCGCTGCCGACTTCGCTCGCACCATCGCCCAGGTGATGGAGCAGCAGCACCCAGACCGGATCGTCAGCCAGCAGCGCAAGGCCCTCCGCGCCGGCAAGGTGCTGATCGACTGGAGCCAGAACTCTCGGCACAAGACCACCGCGTGCGTCTACTCGCTGCGCGCCCGACCACGACCCACCGTGTCGACACCGCTGTCCTGGGACGAGGTCGACGTCGCGCTGCGAGCCGGTGACCGTGGCGCACTGTCCTTCGAGGCCCCCCAGGTGCTCGAGCGCATCACCGACGTGGGGGACCTGTTCGCCCCGGCGCTCGAGCTGTGCCAGGCGTTGCCGACGCTCGCCTGACCGCTCGCCTGTCAGGCGATGGCACGGGTGCCGGCGGCGACCCGGAACAGCTCGTCCCAACCAGCGGCGTCGGTGCCGACGAGGGCGAGGCGGACGTCGGCGTCGGCGAGTGCGACATCTGCGCCTCCGTCGGAGCCGGCCGCCTCGAGCACCCGAGCCCTGGCGAGGGCGATCACCCCGCCGGTCAGGAGATCCTCGGTGGCGTCCGCGATCGACGTCGCCTCGTCGAGCGCGCCGAGGGCGACGGCGGTGTTGCCGTCGCGCGCCTCGGCGCAGGCGAGGCCGAGGAGCGCTTCGATGCGGTCGAGGTAGGAGGCCCAGTCGATCCCGGCGACGGCGGCAGCGTGGGCGCGGGCGTCGTCGGTCCGCCCGACCGCCGCCGTCGCCAGCGCCAGGACAGCACGCAGCGCAGGACGCCCCGGGAAGCGCTTGCCCGCCCGCTCGAGGAAGGCCACCGCCTCCTCGAAGCGCTGCTGCTGCAGGAGGGCGAGGCCGAGGATCGACGCTGCTTCGCGATCACCCACCGCATGGCCGACCGGGGTCTCCGTCCCACCGAGCAGCTCGAGCGCGCGTCCACCCTCGCCGAGGTGCACGGCCATCTCCGCGTCCATGAACAGCGGGAGCACCCGTTCGCTCGAGCCGTCAGGCAGCTGCGCCGTCAGCTCGTGGGCGTGGGCGATCGCCGCCTCTGCCTCATCGCGCCGACCGGTGACGAGGAGGCTCCTGCTGAGCGGACCGATCGACCGGCACTGACCCCAGATGTCACCCACGTCAGCGAACAGCTGCTGCGCGTTCGCAGCTCGCTCCGCCGCCTCGACCGCCCGCCCCTGCCACAACCTGATCGATGCCAGCAGGACGGTCATCATGGCGACGCCCCACCGGTCCCCACGCTCCCCGGCGTCGTCGATCACCTCGAGCGCGATCTGCTCGGCCTCGGCACCGCCACCCTGGGTGAAGCGGACGTAGGCGCGCAGCCCTCTCGCCCAGCCCAGACCACCCCAGTCGCCGATGTCACCGAAGAGGCTGATGGCGGCGTCGAGCCGCTCGTCGGCGAGGTCGGTGTCCCCCCGCATGAAGGCGATCCACGCCAGGTTCTGGTTGGCCCACGCGATCCCCTTGCGGGCGCCGATGGCCTGGAAGGCGACGAGTGCCTCACCGATGGCGTCCTCGGCGGCATCAGGGTCGCCTGCGAAGAGGCTCGTCATGCCCTTGCGGCGGAGGGCGGCTGCTTCGCCGCGGCGGTCCCCGAGGCTGCGCCACAGCTCGACGGCGCGCTCGAGGGTCGCCATCGACGCGCCGAGTGCTCCCTCGTTCTGCTCGACGTCACCGAGCACGGTGAGCGCTCGTGCGACGACGAGCTCGTCATCGGCATCTCGCGCCTCGGCGAACGCCACCTCGAGATCAGCGCGAGCGAGACCCTGCTGGCGCAGCGCGGTGTGGGCGCGCGCACGGCCCACGAGGGCGTGGCGCCGGCGTGGCCCCGCCTCGTCCCCGAGCAGGCGCAGCTGCTGGTCGTAGAGCCTGACGGAGA
>JBBSLC010000190.1:0-4629 GCA_038255685.1 Acidimicrobiales bacterium
GGTCAGCACCTCGAGGCGCTCCTCGGCCGACGCCGTGGCCGCCCGCTGCGCGAGGAACGTCCTGGTCGGGAAGACGGCGGTGAACAGCACGAGCACGAGCACGAGCGTCGCGAGCACCGGCCACAGGGCGCGGCCCACGCGACGTCCTCGACGTCGGTCGCCTGGCGTCTTCGTGGCCGGCACGACCGGCTGGCGCCGCGTCATCGGCCACCGGGCAGGCGCGAGAGGGCGGCTCCACCGAGGTAGACCGCGGTGTCGCCGAGCTCCTCCTCGATGCGCAGGAGCTGGTTGTACTTCGCCACCCGGTCCGAGCGCGCCGGGGCACCCGTCTTGATCTGCCCGCAGCCCGTGGCGACGGCGAGGTCGGCGATGGTGGTGTCCTCGGTCTCGCCCGAACGGTGGCTCATCACGCTCGTGTAGCCGGATCGGGTGGCGAGGGAGACGGTGTCGAGCGTCTCGGTGAGCGTCCCGATCTGGTTCACCTTCACGAGCACGCTGTTGGCGACCCCGGCGACGATGCCCCGCTCGAGGCGCTCGGCGTTCGTGACGAAGAGGTCGTCGCCGACGAGCTGGACGCGCCCGCCGACCACCCTGGTCAGCTCGGCCCAGCCGTCCCAGTCCTCCTCCGACATGCCGTCCTCGATGGAGACGATCGGGTAGCGATCGCACCAGTCCGCCCAGAACGCCGCCATCTCCGCCGGGCCGAGATCACGTCCTTCGCCGGCGAGGTGGTAGGTGCCGTCGCTGAACAGCTCGGTGGTGGCGGGGTCGAGGGCGAGGGCGAGGTCGGTGCCGGGGGTGAACCCGGCGCGCTCGATCGCCTCGAGGAGGAGCTCGAGCGCCTGCTCGTTCGAGGTGAGGTCCGGCGCGAAGCCGCCCTCGTCGCCCACCGCGGTCGACAGCCCCCGCTCCTGCAGCAACGACTTGAGCACGTGGTAGGTCTCCACGCCCCAGCGGAGCCCCTCGGAGAACGAGGCGGCCCCGACCGGCATGATCATGAACTCCTGGAAGTCCACGTTGTTGTCAGCGTGGACCCCACCGTTGAGGACGTTCATCATCGGCACGGGGAGCACGTGGGCGTTCGAACCACCGACGGAGCGGTAGAGCGGCAGCTCGAGGTGGTCGGCAGCGGCGCGGGCGACCGCCAGGGAGACGCCGAGCATGGCGTTGGCGCCGAGGTTGGACTTGTTGTCGGTGCCGTCCAGCGCGAGGAGCAGGCTGTCGATCCCCCGCTGGTCGAGTGCGTCGAGACCGACGACCTCGTCGAGGATCTCGTCGTTCACGGCGGCGACAGCGCCGAGGACCCCCTTGCCGCCGTACCGATCGCCGCCGTCACGCCGTTCGACGGCCTCGAACTGGCCGGTCGAGGCGCCAGAGGGCACGATGGCCCGCCCGGTCGCACCCGAGGTGAGGAACACCTCGACCTCCACGGTCGGGTTGCCACGCGAATCGAGGACCTCCCGCCCGACGATGTGCTCGATGGTGCTCATGTTGCTCCTGAGGTTCGTGTTGCCAAACGGTACACCGAGGGCCCTGAGGGTCAAGGTCTCCCGGATGGGTAGGCCAGCGCCATGAGCATCCACGATCCCCTCGGTCCCCAGCCCGATCCCGGCACCCCCCAGCCCATGCCCGGCGGGCCGTCCGAGCCCCCGACTCCGATCCTCCCCGACCCGAACCCGTCGCCGTCGCCGTCACCGACACCGGCCGACCCGCCGCAGCCCACGCCTGACCCGACGCCCCCCGCTGAGCCTGCGCCCGCCTGACCTGGATGCGGCTGGCCTGCAGTCCGCGGAGGCGGCGAAGCTCCCGCCGCGCTGGAGCGGAGCTGCATGTTGACCGGCGGGGCACAAGCGGTACCTGGGTTCCCGTGCCGGCGCCTCCCGCACGGCCCCGACTCCTCCACCGCCGTGGTCGCTGTCCTCGTGGCGGTCAGCCCAGGCAACGGACCTCCAGCCGCGTTCGACCGCGACCCCGCTGGACAGCGGGCAGAGAAGCACCTTGTGGTATCCCTGCTGGCGTCCCACGCACGGCCCGACAGCCTCCACAGCCGAGGCCGCTGACCTCACCACACGCTCCGCACTCTCTGCACGAGCCCGGAGCCAGTCCGTCAGGTTGCGCCTCGGCCCCGCCACCAACGCGCCACCATGAGGCCGTAGGTGCCGACGACCATGAGCGCCCCCAAGCCGAACACCACGGTGGTGAGGCCGAGCTCGGAGCGGGACTCCGGGCAGTTCGCAGCCGACAGCGCCTGGGCCTGGAAGCTGGCGATGTCGACCACACCGCCCCGGTAGAGGACGTCGCTGGTGGGGACCGAGGCGGCGGTGAAGGAGAGCCGGTCGCGCACGCCGCCGGCATCGCCGTCCACCGCCACGGTCGCCGTCAGCTCACCGTCGGGCAACGGTGCCTCGAGGGGGACCTCGATCTCGAAGCCGAGCGGCGGCTCGGGCGCCCCTACCACGTAGCGCTCGTCGATCGAGCCCTTCCGGCTGGCGATGCGCCACCGGGCGCTTCCCCCACCCTCGGCGACCTCGACCACCGTGACCCGCTCGTCCCGGCAGCGGGGCACGAACACCGCGAGCGTGCCGTCGGCATCGGCTCGGCCGATGGCCACGCGCTCCCCGAGCTCGGGCGCCTCGAACCTCCCGCCGAGGGCGATGGCAGCCACGAAGGCGATGACGACGATCACGCCCACCCCACCCGCTGCGACCATGGCGAGCGACGGCGGCCCACCTTCCCGGGCGTCAGCCACGGGACCGCTGGAGGTTTCTGGACGCTGACACCGGCTCTACCGGCACCAGCGTCCACAAAGCGCTGAGCCGGTGACGTCGCACACGAGTCTGGACGTCTGACGACTGCTCAGGTGGTCGAGCGCCCACGAAGCGCGCCGAGCAGGGCAGGCTCGACGAGATCCGACGGTCGATCGACAGCGCTCCGCCCACACGATTCCGGACGTCTGACCACCGGTCAGGTGGTCGAGCGTCCACAATCCGGTTCCGGTGGTCACTCACGCCGGAGGGGACGCACCGGCTGCGGCCTCGACGGACATGGCCTCGTCGCGGAAGCGAGCGGCGGCAGTCCGCAGCGCCGACTCGGGGTCGACGTCGGCTCGTCGGGCGGCGGCGACGACGGCGAACAGCGCGGCACCGATCGCCTCCTCGCCATCGAGGCCGGCGACGTCGACGACACCCCCGACAGACTCGACCGGCACCTCGACGCCGACCGAGGCGGCCTTGCGCTGCACCTTGTAGGCGAACAGCAGAGACGGGAGGTTGCCGGGGATGCCGTCGAAGACGCTGCCCCGCCCCTTCTCCGCCTTCTTCCGCTGCTCCCAGGTGGCCATGACGGCTTCGGCGTCGGCTGCGACCACGTCGCCGAACACGTGGGGGTGGCGCACGACGAGCTTGTCGTGCACGGTCCTGGCCACGTCGGCGAGGGTGAACTGCCCGGCCTCAGCAGCGAGGGTGGCGTGGAAGACGATCTGGAACAACAGGTCCCCGAGCTCCTCTTCGAGGTGCTCGTAGCCACCACCTTCGCCGTCCAGCCCGTCGATCGCCTCGAGGACCTCGTAGGTCTCCTCGAGCAGGTGGCGGGTGAGGGACTGGTGCGTCTGCTCCTGGTCCCAGGGGCATCGTGCCCGCAGGGTCCTGACCAGCTCGGCGAAGCGGACGACCTCGCTGGCAACGGGTGACGCGAGCGACGGGATGTAGAGCGACGTGAGGTGGTCGGGCTCGACGTCGCGATCGAGGTCGGCCCACGCCACCTCGGTCACCGACTCGTCCGCCAGCCCGAGGCGCTGCAGCACGAGCACGCGGTCCGTGCCGTCACCGTCAACGGCCACCTTGATGTCGGAGAGCACCCGACGGTTGTGGCAGTGGGCGACGAGCAGGGGCCCCCGCTCACCGGCGGCGTCGATCTCGAAGCGGTGCCCGTCGACGAGGCGGACCCCGGCCTCGAGGGGATCGATGCCGAGCCGGACCCAGGCCAGGTCGAGGAACGAGAGCGCGGGCAGCACGTCGACCTCGACGCGAGCGTCGGCGAGCAGCAGCTCGACGCTGCGCTCGAGGACACGGGGGTTGCCGGGGACGGCGTAGAGCACGTGGCCGGCAGCCCCTGCAGCGGTCACGAGCTCGTCGGCGATCGCGCGGTAGACGTCGGCGAAGGTCTCGGCGTCGTCGTAGAGCCGGTCGAAGCTGGCGGCACCTGCCACGACGCTTGCCGCCGGGTGCCTGCTCGTGCGGAGGAACCGGACGGGGACCGCGTCGATCGCAGCGAGGGTCCCGGCCGTCACCAGGTCGGGCCCGCCAGGGCCGAGGCCCACGACGGTCACCCGCACGGGCACCTGCCGACCGCTCGCCTCTGCGACCCCTGCTCGGGCGTGACCGACCCGAGGATCAGGAGGACCGGACCCCGGCGGACTGCGACGATCGTCGCCGGTGGCCGACCCCTCCGGGGTCCCCGTGATGTCGACCACCAGGGCCGGATCAGCCCCCGGCGCCGCTGCCCGGCGCTGCCGGGTCACCGCCCTCGAGGAGGTCGGTCCCGTTCGGCACCAGCGTCGTCGTGGTCCTCGGACCCTCGGGCGGGGAGACCGATCCGATCCCCCCCGTCTCGCACTGGGAGACGTCCCAC
>JBBSLC010000191.1:0-4609 GCA_038255685.1 Acidimicrobiales bacterium
GCTGTCGTCGATGCCAGCCAGCGCAGGTGCCTCTGCCTCGTAGGCGGCGACGATGGCGTCACCCACCGGACCCGGGTGCTCCTCGCGGTTCCAGGCGAGCACGACGTGGCCACCCGACCGCAGCGCTCGAGCAGCGACGTCGAGGCGGGCGCTCGGCCGGAGCCAGTGCCACGACTGGCCGGCAACGACCACGTCGTAGGGCGTCGGCGGGGTCGGGAGGTCCTCGAAGGCGACCTCGAGGACGCCCGCCGCGGCGACCGGGCCGATGGTCCTCCGCAGGACCGCCGCCATCTCGGGGCTCGGCTCGAGTGCGCTCACCACGAGTCCCCGCCCGAGGAGGTCCGCCGTGAGCTTGCCGGTGCCGGCGCCGACGTCGAGGACTCGTCCGCCGACGCCGGCGAGGTGGACGACCTGGTCGATGAGCGCGCTCGGGTAGCCGGGCCGGTGGCGGTGGTACTGCTCGGGCGCCTCCCCGAAGATCAGCCGCCGCTCCCCCACGCTGCCATGGTGACGCAAATGCCCGGCGCTGGCCCGGACACCACCGGTACCGTCGGCCGGCCATGGGATCGCTCGACGTCAGCCATGTGTCGTGGTCTCGACCCGGCGGTGCGCCGCTGCTCCACGACGTCTCGTTCCACGTGGGGACCGGGCAGCGGGTCGCGCTCGTGGGAGCCAACGGGGTCGGGAAGTCGACGCTCATGCGCCTCATCGCTGGGGAGGAGTCCGGCTACACGGGGACGATCAGCGTCGACGGCACCCTCGGGGTCATGCGCCAGCTGGTGGGGACGGCCGACGACGCCACGACCGTGCGCGACCTCCTCGTGTCCGTCTCGTCCCCCGCCGTGCGTCGAGCCGCCGCCGAGCTCGTCGATGCGGAGGCGTCGCAGGCAGCCGATCCCGCCGCCGGTGGACCTGCCCTCGCCTACGCCGCCGCCATCGCAGCATGGGGCGACGCCGGGGGTTGGGAAGCGGAGGTGCTGTGGGACACCTGCGCCACCAAGGCGCTCGGCCGGGGGTTCGAAGAGCTGGCCGCGCGGCCGCTGCGGACGCTGTCCGGCGGCCAGCAGAAGCGTCTCGCCCTCGAGGCACTCCTGCGCTCCGATGCCGACGTGCTGCTCCTCGACGAGCCGGACAACTTCCTCGACATCCCGGCCAAGCGATGGCTCGAGTCGCAGCTCGCAACATCGGCGAAGACCCTCCTCTACGTCAGCCACGACCGGGAGCTGCTGGCGGCGACGGCCACGAAGGTGGTCACCGTCGAGGCGTCCGGGGCGTGGACGCACGGCGCCGGCTTCGCCACCTACGCCGAAGCGCGCGCCGACCGGCTCGAGCGGATCGACAAGGACCACCGGCTGCACGCCGACGAGCGCGCCCGCCTCGAGGGGATCGTGCGGGAGATGAAGCGGCGAGCCAGCTTCGCCGAGAAGTTCGCGCCGAGGGCGAAGGCGGCCGAATCCCGCCTGCGCCAGTTCGACGAGGCGGGACCGCCCCCCGAGCGGGTGCGGGAGCAGGCGGTGAAGGTGCAGCTCGGAGGCGGTCGGACCGGACGGCGGGCGGTGGTCATCGAGGCCCTCGAGCTGACCGGCTTGACCGAGGCGTTCGACGTCGAGGTGAGCTTCGGGGAGCGGGTGGCCATCCTCGGCGGCAACGGGACGGGCAAGAGCCACTTCCTGCGCCTGCTCGGCGGTGGTGCGGTCGATCACGAGGGCGTCGCGCGCCTCGGCGCCCGCGTCGTGCCCGGCCTCTTCAACCAGACCCACGAGCACCCGGAGCTGACCGGGCGGGACCTGATCGCCGTCCTGGCGGGGCGCGACCTTGTCCGAGGCCCGGCGATGGCCCACCTCCGCCGCTACGGGCTGCAGGGGTGTGCCGACCAGACGTTCGACACGCTCTCGGGCGGCCAGCAGGCTCGGTTCCAGGTGCTGTTGCTGGAGCTCGACGGGGCGACGCTGCTGCTGCTCGACGAGCCGACCGACAACCTCGACCTCCACTCGGCGGAGGCGCTCGAAGAGGGCCTGGCTGCCTTCGAGGGGACCGTGATGGCGGTGACCCATGACCGATGGTTCCTCCGAGGCTTCGACCGGTTCCTCGTGTTCAACGAGGACGGTCACGTCAGCGACCACCTGGAAGCACCGTCGACCTACCGGTGAGCCGGCGCCACCGGGTCCCTTCGACCCGAACGTCCACGGGCGTACCATCGACGAGGCGGCGGACGGGTCGCCGCGCCACCAGACGGAGGCAGGCGGGATGAGCGACGTCGATCCACCGCAGCGTGCGGAGGACCGGGACCAGACCGTCCCACCGCCTCCCCCTGACCCGCCGCCTCCCTCGACCCCCGCACCTCCCGCGATCCCCGGATCGGAGCACCCGCCGAGCGGGCCTTGGGCGCCGCCCTACGCCAGCACCTTCGGCAGCGGCGGCGCTCCGCCACCTCCGGGTTGGGGCGCACCTCCTGACGACGCTGGCGGGGCTGCATCCGCCTGGTCCCAGCCGAGTGGGGCGAGATGGCCCCAGCAGCCGCAGCAACCCGGCTGGCCGCCTCCGAGCACCGCCGGCTGGCCGCAGGAGCAGGCCGGCTGGCCCCAGCAGCAGGGGCCCTCCGGTGCGGGCTTCGGCCCCCCGCTGCGCAACCCGTCGGCAACGGCGTCCCTCGTGCTCGGGATCATCGGCATCGTGACGTTCTGGGCCGTGGGGATCGGGGTCGTGCTGGGCATCCTCGCCGTCATCTTCGGCGGGGTGGGGATGAGCCGCTCCAACGCCCTGCCCGAGCGGTTCCAGCGGGGCCGTGCCAAGGCCGGCATCATCACCGGCGTCGCCGCGATCGTCCTCGGGGTGGCCTTCCTCGTCTTGGTGGTCGTGGCCTTCGACGACGTCGACAGCGACCCGGCGAACGGCATCTGCAACGAAGACCGCTTCATCCAAGACCCCGACTGCTGAACGTCGGACCCCACAGCTCAACCGGACGCAGCCGCCGCCGATGGTTCGACGGCTCGGAGGACCGGGCGCCGACAGCAGGAGGCAGTGATGAGCGACGTGTCGCAGGGTCCGGGTTGGTGGATCGCGTCGGACGGCCGGTGGTACCCGCCCCAGGCCACACCCGCGCCGCCCTCGTACCAGGGCTCCTACCAGGGCGCCGTTGGCGTGACCGGCTCCAACCGCGGTCCGCTCGGCGCACGTGAGGACATCCTCGTGCAGCTCGCCCTCGCCGTCGTCACCTTCGGCATCTACGGCATCTACTGGACCTACAAGCGCCACGAGGAGATCAAGCAGCACTCGGGCGAGGGTGTCGGCGGGGTCCTCGGCGCCGTCATCACCGTGTTCATCGCCATCGTCACGCTGTTCCTCCTCCCCATCGAGATCAAGCGGATGTACGAGCGAGAGGGGATGACGAGCCCGGTGGGTGCGGCCACGGCGTTCTGGGTGCTGCTGTTCGTCGTGCCGTGGTACTGGAAGTGCCAGTCGGCGATGAACGACTACTGGGCCGCCAAGGGCGTGCCTGCTCGCTGACGAGTCGTGTCGGTGTTCTCGGCACGCGAGCGACCGCATCCCGGTCCCTGACGTGCCGAGACTGCGGACGGACCCCAGGACGGCCGGCGGCGTCGCCCGGCTCCCGCCAGGCCTGAGCCTCAACCCTGCTCACGAGCGACGGCGCGGAGGAGCTCTCCGTACGCCTCGTCGGCGGCGCCCCACGTCGTCGTGATCTGGACTGCCCGTTGCCTCGTCTCGACGAGCGCTGCGAGGTCGTCGACGTGGGCTTCGAGCGCGGCGCGCCCACCGTCGCGCTCGACGATCTCCCGGTGGGGGTCGGGCTGCCCGGTCCGTGCCCGCTCCCGGCTGCGGGCGTCGAAGCGCCCGACGGCGTCCTCCCTCGTGGTCACGAGGACGATCTCGTGGAACGTCGCACCGACGTCTCCCGCCAGCTCCTCCATCGCCTCGATGAACGGTGCCCGAGCGAGCAGCTGGGGGACGATCACGTCGTGGCCCGCCACGAGGTGGACCCTCGCCATCTCCAGCGCCAGCGCCCGAGCGAGGGGTCCGGACTGCGCCTCGTGCTCGTCCCACCGGCCGAGGAGCGACCGGATCACGTCGATGTCGAGCGCGAGCGCCAGCGGGTGGTCGTCGACGAAGCGCTGCGCCAGCGTCGACTTGCCGATGCCCGGTGGCCCGTTCAGCAGGATCAGCCGAGCCATGGCCGGCATCGTAGGGATCGAACCCGGCCAATGTGCCGTGTCCCGGATGGATGTCACACACCTTCCGTAGAGTCTCCTCATGGGCGAACACACGTTCGAGGACATCGACGGGGCAGCGACCAGCCTCGAGACGATGCTCAACGGGCTCGACGTCGCCACCCTCACCGGGCCGGGAGCGACCAGGTTGGCGCAACGCCTCGTGACCGCAGAGCGGGTCCTCGCGGCGTGCCGGGCCCGGGCACTGCGCCGAGCGACCGAGGCGAACCAGTGGCGCCAAGCAGGCGAACGGTCCCCTGCGGCGTGGGCCGCCAAGATGACCGGCACCTCCACCGGCCAGGCGGCCGCTGAGCTCGAGACCACCCGCCAGCTCGAGCAGCTCCCCGCGACCGCCGCCGCCGCAGCGAGCGGGGCGATCTCAC
>JBBSLC010000192.1:0-4579 GCA_038255685.1 Acidimicrobiales bacterium
GGTTGAAGATGGGGACATGAACGATCAGCTCGAGCTCGTCGAAGGCACGCAGCGCCCGTGGCGCCTCGATGCCCGCACCCGTGCGGCCGGCCGCCGAGGCGTCGCCCAGGCCCGCGAGGCCCTGCGCGAAGCGGCGGTCCGCCAGACCGCTGCGGACACCGCCGACACGTCCCACCGCGCCGCCTGAGGCACAGCCGACCGCTGGGTACAGTCCCAGCTGTGAAGAACTCTGACGTCGTCATCATCGAAGCGCTCCGCAGCCCGGTCGGTCGCCGCAACGGCGGCTTCGCCGGCACCCACCCGGCGGACCTGCTCGGGGCGGTCCTCGGCGAGATCGTGTCTCGCGCCGGGGTCGAGCCCGACGCGGTGGGTCAGGTCGTCGGTGGCTGCGTGAGCCAGGTCGGCGAGCAGTCCTTCAACGTGGCCCGCACCGCCTGGCTGGCCGCAGGCCTGCCCCTGACCGTGGCGGCGACCACCGTCGACACGCAGTGCGGCTCGAGCCAGCAGGCCACGAACCTCGCCGCGTCGCTCGTGGGCGCCGGCGCCGTCGACATCGCCGTCGCCTGTGGGGTCGAGGTCATGACCCGCGTGCCGATCGGCAGCAACACCAAGAACGGTCCCGGCCGGGCGATCCCGAAGACGTACTTCGGTCACTACGAGTTCACGAGCCAGTTCGAGGGCGCAGAGCGGATCGCCGAGAAGTGGGGGGTGACCCGCGACGACACCGACGCCTTCGGCCTCCAGTCCCAGCAGCGCGCCGCCGCAGCATGGGCCGAGGGGCGCTTCGAGCGAGAGGTCGTCGCCATCGACGCCCCGATCCTCGGTGAGGACGGCGAGCCGACCGGTGAGACGCAGCGGCTCGAGCGCGACCAGGGTCTGCGGGACACGACCATCGAGGGCCTCCAGAAGCTCAAGGCCGTCGCCCGAGAGGACGGCGTGCACACCGCAGGCACCTCCTCGCAGATCTCCGACGGTGCGGCTGCGGTCCTGCTCGCCACGAGCGAGCGGGCCGAGGCGCTCGGCCTCACGCCCCGGGCCCGCATCGTCGACCAGTGCCTCGTCGGCGTGGACCCGGTGCTCATGCTCACCGGGCCGATCGACGCGACCGAGCGGCTGCTCGAGCGCAACGGCCTGACCATGGCCGACATCGACACCGTCGAGGTCAACGAGGCGTTCGCGTCGGTGGTGCTGGCGTGGGCCAAGGAGATCCCCGGGGTCGACATGGCCAAGGTGAACCCGAACGGTGGTGCGATCGCCCTCGGCCACCCGCTCGGCGCGACGGGGGCGGTGCTCGTCACCAAGGCGCTCCACGAGCTCGAGCGCACCGGCGGCCGCTACGGCCTCATCACGATGTGCTGTGGTGGCGGCCTCGGCACGGGCACCCTCATCGAGCGGCTGTAACGACCCTCGGTCTCGACCGTCACACCGCTCGGCCAGGATGGCGGGCGTGCTCAGAGGACGTCACCTCGAACCCCGCCTTGCGTGGCCGGTCCTGCTCGTCCTCCTCGCCGGTGCCTCCGGCTGCGCCGGCGCACCAGGGGTGGCCGAGGCAGAGCCAGGGCTGGCGGAGGTGGTGCGGGTGGTCGACGGCGACACGATCGTCGTCCGCATCGCCGGTGCGGAGGAGCGGGTCCGGCTCATCGGCATCGACACGCCCGAGTCGGTCGACCCCCGCTCTCCCATCGACTGCTTCGGCCCCGAGGCGAGCGCAGCGGCGAAGGCGCTGCTGCCGGAGGGGACCGAGGTCCGGCTCGTGCGCGACGTCGAGGCTCGCGACCGCTTCGACCGGCTCCTCGCCTACGTCTACACCGTCGACGGCGACACGTTCGTGAACCTCGAGCTGGCCGTGCAGGGCTTCGCCGACGTCGCGACCTTCCCGCCCAACGTCGCCCACACCGACGAGCTCGTCGCTGCGGTCGCAGCGGCGCGCGATGCCGGTCGCGGGCTGTGGGGCGCATGCCCCGTCCCTGACGGCTGACCCCACCTCGGCGCTACCGTGGCCGCCGTGACGACCCTCGCCGAGCGCCTCGGGCACCCTCCTGATGCCCGTCTGCTCATCGTCAACTGCGACGACCTCGGCTCGACCCACGCCGCCAACGTCGGCATCTACGAGTGCCTGCGCGATGGCATCGCCACGAGCGCCACCCTGATGGTGCCCTGCCCGTGGGCTCGAGAGGCAGCGGCGCGGTACCGGGGCGAGGACGTCGGCGTCCACCTCACGCTGAACAGCGAGTGGGACGAGTACCGCTGGGGCCCGATCACCCATGCCCCCTCGCTCGTCGACGGCGACGGTGGCTTCCCGCGGACGATCGAGGAGGTGTTCGACCACGCCGACCTCGACGAGGTCCGTCGCGAGTGCCGCACCCAGATCGAGCGGGCCATCCTCTGGGGCTTCGACGTCAGCCACCTCGACTCCCACATGGGCCCGCTGCAGCTCCGACCGGAGTTCTTCGACATCTACCTCGAGCTGGCGATCGACTTCGGCCTCCCGCTCCGGCTGAGCGGTGCGAGCAGCGAGCGGGCGGTCGGCTTCCCGTTCCGGCGGCTGGCAGCCGACGAGGGCGTGGTCTTCCCCGACCACTTCGTGCACGTGCCCGGCGTGGGGGCACGCGAACCGCTCGAGCGGCTGCTCGGCTCCATGCGACCAGGGGTCACCGAGATCCTCGCCCACCCCGCCGTCGACAGCGACGAGCTCAGGGCGTCCTCACCGGACTGGGACCGCCGGGTCGACGACCATGCCGTGCTCGCCCAGGATCCGTCCATGGCCGAGCTCGCCGAGCGCAGCGGTGCCACCCTCATCGGGTTCCGGGAGCTGCGCGAGCTGCAGCGCCGCGGTCGGTGAGCGCCAGGCGCATGGCGGCCGCGCTCGTCGCCCTCACGGCCCTCACGACCGGCTGCAGCGGTGACGACGGCGCCGCACCTGGCCCCGGTGACCTCGACGTCCCCCCCATCGACGGAGCGACCGTGCGCATGCACGACCTCGACTTCGCCCCCGCTGCGGTGACCGTCGTCGCCGGCGAGGCGGTGGTGTTCACCAACGACGACGACGAGGGCCACACCGTCACCGCCGACGAAGGCGAGTTCGACAGCGGCGAGCAGCTCCCGGGCGAGACGTTCCGCTTCCTGACCGACGAGGCCACGCCGGCCGAGATCGACTACCGCTGCGAGCTGCACCCCGACGAGATGCGAGGCACGATCAGCGTCGTGACCATCGAAGCGGTCGAGGGCGGCTAAGCGGTACCGACCGTTCAGCCGTGACGACGCCCCTTCACCTGGTACATCGCGCGATCGGCTCGGGCGAGGAGCGCCTCGCCGTCGAGGGGCTCGCCCGGCTCGGGGATGGCGACGCCGACGCTCGCTGCGATGGAGAGCCGCTGCCCCCCGATCACCATCGGCTCGCTGAGCGACGATTCGATGCGCGCCGCAACCGTCGCGACCGCCTCGGGCCCGTCCACCCCTTGCAGGAGGACCACGAACTCGTCGCCTCCGATGCGCGCTGCGGTGTCGGTGGCCTTCACCGCAGCCGCCATCCGCCTCGCCGCCGTCGCGAGCACCTGGTCACCGACGTTGTGGCCGTGCTCGTCGTTCACGTCCTTGAACCGGTCGAGGTCGAGGAACAGCACGGCGATCTGGTCACCCCTGGTCAGGGCGGCCTCGAGCCGGTTCGCGAACACGGCTCGGTTCGGGAGTCCGGTCAGCAGGTCGTGGTCGGCGAGGCGACGGAGCTGCACCTCTGCAGCGCGCTCGGCGGTGATGTCGCGCATGGCGACGACGGCGCCGACGCGCTCCCCCTCTGCTCCGGAGATCGCGCAACCGGTGCAGGACATGAGCTTCGGTGCCTCGCCCGCCGTCGCGATGACGACCTCCGTGCGCACCGCTCCGTCACGGAGCGCCCGCAGGAGCGGGACGTCGTCCACCGCGAGCGGAGTGGTGCCGTCGACGTCGTACAGGCCGTAGTGCCGTGCCCACTCCTCAGGCGCGAGCCCCGGCTCGGCTCCGCGCCCGTGGAGCTCTCGCGCCGCCGGGTTGAACAGCGTCAGGCGACCATCGGCATCGCACGCCACGATGCTCTCGTCGAGCGTGTCGAGCACCGTCTCGAGGAACTGGCGCTGGTCCTCGAGCGCAGCCTCCGCCACCGCAGCATCGTGGACGTCCAGCAGCGCCCCCCGCAGCCGCAGCGGCGTGCCGTCGGGCCCGACGTCGACCTCGCCCTGCACGAGGACGATCCGCTCCTCACCGTCCGGTCGCACGAGGTGGCGGCGGAAGGCGAAGGGCTTGCCGCCCTCGATCGCCTCGATGATGGTCAGGCGCATGGTCTCGCGCTCGTCCGGGCGCATCGTCGACGTCCACAGCTCCTGGGACGGGGGGATCGAGCGCGGGTCGAGGCCGAAGAGCCGGTAGAGACCATCGGACCACTGGTGCGCGCCGGTGGCGATGTCGAGCTCCCAGCTCCCCATCCGGGCGACGCGCTGGGCGTCGGCGAGCGCCCGCTCCCCCCGCTGGACCCGGGCTTCGACCTCACGGCGGTACGTGACATCTCGCAGGTGGACGACGACGCCAGCAACATCGGGATCGGCGA
>JBBSLC010000193.1:0-4571 GCA_038255685.1 Acidimicrobiales bacterium
GATCGCACCGGCGCGGGCGCTGGCGATGGCCGCTGGGACGGTGAAGGTGATGCGACAGCCCGGGCACGTCTCGAGGGGCCCACGAACCGACGCCTCGGCCTCGGCCACGGTGGCGAGCGCCTCCTCGGGGTCGCCAGCCAGTGCGATGCGGGTCCCGTAGATGCGGTCGAGCAGGTGGAAGCCGATATCGGTCGTCCGCGCCAGGTCGAGCGCCTCGGCCAGCAAGGCGCTCGCCCGCTCGCGGTCACCCCGGTGCATCGCCACCTCGGCGAGCCGTTGGAGTGCGTGCGCCTCGCCGGTGGCGCCTCCGGTGCGGCGGTGGAGTCCGATCGCCTCGGTCAGATCGGACTCGGCCTCATCGAGGCGCCCGGAGAGGAGCTCCGCCTCGCCTCGCAACGTCACCCCGAACGCCTGGCCGCGCAGTGCTCCGAGCCGGCGGGCCTCGGCCACGAACTCGTCGGCGAAGGCGATCACGTCGTCATAGGGACGAGACCCGTACAGGAGGCGTTGGGTGATGCACAGGTGCCCGTCGAACACCCGCACCGCGAGGTCGGGGAGATCGCTCGTGTCGCGGAGGTCGGCGAGGACCGAGTCCCTGAGCTCGCCTCGGGCGTGGGCAGCCGCCGCCTGTGCCCAGGACGCGATCACGATCGAACCCCGGTCGCCCGACTCGAGGGCGATGCGCCGACAGGCCGCAGCGAGCGCCGAGCCCGCCGCCGGATCGGTCGCGCCGAGGGCGGCGGCACCGGCGTAGGCGAGAGCCTGGCTGAGGCGGCCGGCGACCGAGGTCGGTTCAGCGCCCGCGATGGCGGCGAGCGCGCCAGCCGGGTCGCCCTGCTTGACCTGGGCGAGGGCGCGCATGGCCACGAGGTCGTGGGCGTCGGCCGGCGCGGCCACAGCGATCGCTGCGTCGTAGGCGACGAGGGCGCTCGGGTCGCCGAGGAGGTCGAGGGCCTCGGCGTCGAGGCGCAGGGCAGCGACGTCCGGGCCCGCCTCGAGGAGCGGGACGAGGTGGCGGCGGGCGTCGGCGAAGGCGCCGAGCTGGATGGCCCGACGGGCGGCAGCCAGGAGCCAGGGTCCGGCGTCGCTCACTCGGCCAGCGGCGAGCCACTGCGTGGCGATGGCTGCCGGGGCGGCACCAGAGGTGGCGAGGCGCTCGGCGGCGTCGGCGTGGATGGCCGCCTGACGATGGGGTGGGATCTGCTCGGCGAGCGCGACGCGCACGAGGTCGTGCTGGAACCGGTAGCGGCCGTCCGTGACCACGAGCACCCCGGCGGCGAGCGCACGGTCGAGCGCCTCGTCCGATGCGCCGGCCGTGCCACCGGCGAGCGCCGTCGCGGTGGTGACATCGAGGTCGTCGCCGGCGAGGGCCAGGCGGCCGAGGGTGTCCAGGGTGTCGGCGTCGACGTCGGCCAGCCGGGCGAGGATCGCCTCCCCCACCGTCGCCGGCGCGACCGGGCTGCCCGATCCCGCTCGGCGAGCGAGCTCCACCACGGCGAAGGGGTTTCCCTCCCCGCGCGCCACGATCGACTCGAGCTCCTCGGCACCCACGCCGGGAGCAACCGATGCCGCAAGATCCCGGGCCGATGGAGCGTCGAGCGGTGCGAGGTCGACCACCGTCGCCCCCGTGGTCCGACGAAGGCGGACGACAGCCCGCTCCGCCACCGGGTCAGCGACCTGCGGGCGCAGGGCGAGGAGGACGGTGACGTCGGCGACGCTCGTCGCGAGGTGGTGGAGTACGTCGAGGGTCGCCTCGTCCGCGAGGTGGGCGTCGTCGAGGACGACCACGGTGCACTGCCCGTCTGCGCAGGCCCTCAGGAGCTGGGTGACCGCCCCGACCACCTCGTGGCGGGAGACCTGCAACCCTGGCTCGGCCCCCACGGCAGCCTCGTGGGCGAGGGTGGCGAGGACGGTTCGGACGTGGGGCCCGACCGCCGCGAGCAACGCCTTCGATCCGAGGAGGAGGTCGTCGACGAGCCTGGTGAGAGGTGCGAGTGCTGCGCCTCCGGCCGTCGCCGTCAGCCACCGCACCGCCCTGCCGTCGAGTGCCGGCGCTGCGGTCACCTCGCGGCACAGCGCGGTCTTGCCGATGCCGGCGGGGCCCCGCACGAAGACCGTCCCGCTGCCCTCGGCGACGAGAGCGGCGCCGACCCTTGCCATGTCTGCGTCGCGTCCGACGAGGGTGGGGACGTCGGCTCCGATCCCCTCGACCGCCTCGTCGTGGAGCGCCTGGAGAGCAGGGCCGGGGACGAGCCCCAGCTCGCTCGCCAGCGCCACTCGGGCCCGCGCGAACCATCGCAGGGCGCCAGGGCGCAACCCGTCGTGCAGCGCAGCACGCATGAGGTGGGCGTACGCCTCCTCGTCGGTCGGCTCCACCTCGACCACCTGATCCCACCGACCGGTCGCTCGGAGGAGATCGAGGTGGCGGGCGTGCGCGTGGCGACGAGCGTCCGCCGTCCAGTCCTCGTAGCGAGCGTGCGGGAGGAGCTCACCCCCATAGGCGTCGATCGCCTCGGCGCACCGGCGGGCATCGCCTCCTGCGAGCGCAGCCTGGGCGAGGGCCTCGAAGTGGGACAGGTCGGTGACGATGTCGTCCCGGTCGGGGAAGAGCGCGACCTGGCCGGCTCGGAGCACCACTGCGTCGTCCACGCCGAGGGTGCGCCGGGCGTGGTGAGCGGCCTTGCGGAGGTTGGCACCCCCGGCCTCGACCCCGAGGTGGGGCCAGAGGACGTCGATGACCTGGTCACGCACGAGGCGGCGGCCCGGGTGGAGCGCGAGGAGCTGGACGAGCTCGACGGCCCGGCGACCGGGCCACGTCGACTCGTCGATCGTCCGGCCGTCGATGACGACCCGGAAGCCCCCCAGCAGCTCGATGCGGACGCCGGTCACCGTCGACATCATCGCGTCCTCCTCCACCTCGCGCCTCGTCGGACGAACGTCGTGCTCAGAGGTGGACGATGTCGCCCTTCATGCCGTAGAGGATGCCGAGCACCTCCACCCGCTCCCGCTCGTCGATGGCGCAGTCGGTGAGAGCCGCCATGATGTCGTCGAGGACGGCGACGAACTCCCGGTCGTCGATGTTCATGCCGGCATGGGCGTCCGCCATGGTCCGACCCGTGTAGGTCTCCACCCCGCTCAGGCCGGTGCAGAAGAACTCCACGGCGTGGGCCGTCAGCACGTCCCGCCGCTCGGCCACGTGGTCGAAGCGCACGCGGACCGCAGCGTTCGCGTAGTGGTTGGCGATGGCCTTCTCGACCACAGCGGTGACGCCAGCGCGCCCGCCCAGGCGCTCGAACAGGGGGGTCTCGTCCACGTCGTCCTCCTCGGATCCCGGGGAACCTCGTGCTCCCCGACCACATGCTCCGAGCGTGGCGTTCCTGGATCGTTCCCGCCGCCCGCTCGCCCGCTACAGGCGGGCGTCGTCAGCAAAGGTGATGGTGACCTGCTCGAAGCCGAGGGACTCGAGCATCGCCTCGAGCATGTCCTCGGTGTTCGACTCGGCGCGAGCCACGAGATCCGCTTCGGTCGCCGCCACCGCCAGCTTCTCCTCCGCCAGCAGGTACAGCTCTCGCTCGGAGGTCGGGCTGTCGGAGAACGCCGAGCCGATGCGGTCGAGCACGCCCCGGTCGCGGTCCAGCACGTAGCTGCCCTCGGGGTCGACGGTCGGGTCGGAGAGCACCGCCCGAGGGAGCGTGATGCGGACGGTCTTGCCGTCGTCGCTGACGACGACGGCGTCCTCACCGAGACCGGAGAAGTCGACAGACGCTGCCACCGAGCCGGTGGCGAGGAAGCTCGTGCGCTCACCTCGGATGATCGAGGGAACGAAGCGGGTGCTCTCCTCGACGTCGACCACGACCTGGAACGTGCCCTCGGCCGCCCGGTACTCGGTCAGGTCCTCGAGCGCCTGGAGCAGCACCGGCTGGCTGCGATCGGTGGTCTCGCTGGAGAACGGGTTGGAGATCGAGGGGAGCAGGCCGGCGATGCCACCGGAGACGGCGAGGACGAGGAGCCCGCCCACGAGGGCAGCGACGATGAGCCGGCCGCTGCCGGCACGACGGGCGGCTGGCTGGCTCAGCATGTTCCCCCCCTACCCCGTGCGGAGGGCACGCACCGATCCCTCCTCGCGGTCATCGGCTTCCTGCCGCCGCATCGCGTGCTTGGCCGACCATCGCCACCATCGCCGCCCGGACCTCCTCACCCGTCGCGCACGGCTCGGGGAAGCCGAGGCGCACGGCGGCACGACCGGCCGGCGACACGGCGACCATCTCGAAGCCGTAGCGGTCGACGGCCGACATCGTCGCCTCGGTGGTGTCGGGCCGGCTCGCGAGGTGGCGGCAGAACAGCACCTGCGCCTCGGCGTGGTCGGCGTTCATGTGGCCGATGATCCCTGCCGCTGCGCCGACGAGGGGGTCGGGTTCGGCGGCGGCGTAGGCGGTGGCGTCGACCCAGCTCATCCGGCCGTAGCCGCCGACGTAGCGGATGTCGCGCACCGTCAGCCGGTAGAAGGTGAAGTCACCGAAGTCGATGTAGTACGCCGCCGTCGGGATGGCCTCGAGGTAGCGGTCCCGGAC
>JBBSLC010000194.1:0-4549 GCA_038255685.1 Acidimicrobiales bacterium
GATGACAGAACCAACTGGTCGCCAGCTCGGCCGTTCCGTCGCTCGCCTCGCGCGCGTCGCCGAGCGAGCGCTCGGCGACCTCGGGCTGTCGCTGCCGCAGTACCGGGTCCTCTCGCTCCTCGGGGACGGCTCCGCTGCCGCCACCGCGCTGGCCGACCACCTCGCGATCAGCCGACCCAACGTGACCGCCATCGTCGACGGCCTCGTCGAACGAGGCTTTGTCGAGCGCCGCACCGACGCTGCGGACCGCCGCCGTGTGCACCACTCGCTGACCAAGGGCGGTCGCGACGCCCTCCACGCCGCCGACGACGCCGTCGACGACCGCCTCGGGGCCATCGCCGGGCTCCTCCCTGCTGCCAGGGCGAAGCAGGCCACGACGGGCCTCGGGCTCTGGACGACGGCCCTCGACGCCGCCCGCGAGGCCAAGGTCGGAGCCCGATGACCTCGACGCTCGATCGCGACCTCCGCAGCCTCGCCGAGGGTGGGTCCGGCGCCACCGACGAGCTCGGGCACGCCGTTCCGCACTCGCCCTACGAGCCCCTCGGCGTGGTGGCCAGGTACGGTCCGCCCAAGGCGACGATCAGCCACGACCGCACCGTCGGCTGGCTGGCGCGCATGCGACCGCTCCTCATGGCACGCAAGCGGGCGTTCACCGGCGCCCTGCTCGCAGCACTCGTGGCCATGCTCGCCCAGGTCGCCGTGCCGCGCGTGCTGATGGCCGGCATCGACGGCGCGCTCGAGGGCGGCGACGGGAACCTCATGCCCTACGTGTGGGCCCTCCTCGGGCTGGCCGTGCTGCGGGGCGCCTTCACCTACCTCTACCGCCTGCACCTCTACACGATCGCCTACGACCTCGAGTTCGACCTGCGGCTCAACATGTTCACGAAGCTGAGCACGCTCTCGTTCTCGTTCTTCGACCGGGTCCAGTCGGGCCAGCTCATCTCGCGTGCGAACTCCGACATCCGCTCGGTGCAGATGTTCCTGACCTTCGCCCCCCTCATGGCGCTGCAGGTCGTGAGCTTCGTCTTCGCCTTCGGGCTCATGCTCGCCGTCCACGTCCCCCTGGCGATCGTCGCCCTCCTGCCACTGCCCTTCGTCTACCTCGTCGGTGTCCGGATGCGCGACCTCATGTTCCCGATCTCGTGGATCGTCCAGGCCCGCAACGCCGAGGTGGCCACCACCGTCGAGGAGAACGTGACCGGCGCGAGGGTCGTGAAGTCCTTCGCCGCCGAGGTGCCCCAGATCGCACAGCTCACCGGCCGGGCCCGGCGCCTGCGCTGGGCTGCCGTGCGCCAGATCGACGTCCGGGCTGCGTACGCCCCCGTGATGGAGAACCTCCCGCGGCTCGGAATGGCGTTCGTCCTGCTCTACGGCGGCATCCTCACCATCGAGGGCGAGGTGACCATCGGGACCATCGTCGCCTTCTCGACCTACGTGGTCCTGCTCCAGGCTCCGTTCCGGATGCTCGGCTTCTTGATGCTGCTGAGCCAGCGAGCCGCAGCATCCGCGGGGCGGATCTTCGAGATCCTCGACGAGGAACCGGCGGTGGCAGACCGCCCAGGAGCGATCGATCTCGTGGACCCGGTCGGCGAGCTCTCCTTCCACGACGTCAGCTTCCGCTACGCAGACGGCCCCCTCGTCCTCGGCGGCCTCGATCTGCGCATCGCTGCTGGTGAGACGGTGGCCCTCGTCGGCCGCACCGGGAGCGGCAAGTCGACGCTCGCTCGGCTCCTCACCCGCTTCTACGACGCCGACGCCGGTTCGGTCCGCATCGACGGCCATGACGTGACCGACCTCACCCTGTCGAGCCTGCGGGCCCAGGTCGCGATGGTCCTCGACGAGCCGTTCCTGTTCTCCACGACGGTTCGGGGCAACATCGCCTACGGCCGACCCGATGCGACCGACGAGCAGGTGCGGGCTGCGGCCGAGGCCGCCGACGCAGCCGGCTTCATCGACGACCTGCCCCTCGGCTACGACACCGAGGTCGGCGAGCGTGGCTACACGCTGTCGGGTGGTCAACGACAGCGCATCGCCATCGCGCGCACCCTGCTCGTCGACCCGCGCATCCTCATCCTCGACGACGCAACGTCCGCCATCGACGTCCACGTGGAGGAGCGGATCCACCGCTCGCTCGGCCGTCTGCTCGCCGGGCGCACCACGCTCGTGATCGCCCACCGCCTCTCCACGATCGCCCTCGCGGATCGCGTCCTCCTCCTCGAGGGCGGCAGGATCATCGCCGACGGCACGCACGCCGAGCTCATGGTCACCGAGCCCCGCTACGCCGAGGTGCTCGCCCACATCGAGGACGACGCTGCGCACGACGACAGCAGCGCTGCCTCCGGCCTCGTCGACATCACCTCCGACACCGACCGCGACGGGGGTGCCTGATGGCCTGGGGCGGAGGCGGGATGGGTGGCGGTGGCGGGATGGGTGGCTTCGCCGGTGGGCCGGGCGGGGCCGCAGCGAACGGGCTCCCCTTCGCGGGCATCCCACCCGAGCTGCAGGAGCGCGTCGACTCGCTGCTCGACACCGAGCCCGAGCACCCTGCGGTCGAGCAGGTGTCGTTCAGCCACACCGATCAGGACCGCCGTCCCTTCACGTTGCGCCGCTTCCTCGGCCCCCACCGCGTCGCGCTCGCCGGGGCACTCGGCCTCGTGGTCATCGAGACCGTGGCCATGCAGGTCGGACCGCTGCTCACCCAGATCGGCATCGACCGCGGCATCCGGGAGGGCAGTCGCACGACGCTGCTCGTCGTCGCCGGCCTCTACCTGCTCGCCGTCGTCGTCAACGCTGCGGCCAGCGCCGGGCGCATCGCCTGGACCGGTCGGGTCGGCGAGACGCTGATGTTCCACCTGCGCGTCCGGATCTTCTCCCACTTCCAGCGGCTGTCGGTGCCCTTCTTCACCGAGGAGAAGGCGGGTCGCCTCATGACCCGCATGACGAGCGACCTCGAGTCGCTGACCCAGCTGTTCCAGGACGGCCTCGTCCAGATGGTCGTGCAGGGGCTGACGATCGTGGTCGTCACCGTGATCCTCTTCACCATGGACGTCGAGCTCGCGGCGGTCACGCTGCTCGTGGTGGTACCTGGCATGGTCGGCCTCACGTGGTGGTTCCGAGGGGCTTCGCTGCGCTCCTACGGCGCCGTGCGCGACCGCATCGCCGACGTGCTCTCCCACCTGGCGGAGAACCTCTCGGGGATCCGGATCGTCACCGCCCACAACCGCCAGCGCCACAACATCGTCGAGCACGGCAACGTCGCCGGCGACTACCGGGCGGCGAACGACGAGACGGCAAGGGTCGGCGCCATCTACGGCCCGAGCGTTGAGGCCATCGGGATCGGTGGACAGGCGTTCATCCTCCTCGTCGGCGGGCGGATGGTGCTCGACGGCGAGCTCATGATCGGCCAGCTCGCCGCCTTCGTCCTCTACCTCACGGCGTTCTTCGCACCGATCCAGCAGATGGTGCAGCTCTACGACACGTACCAGAAGGGCCAGGCGTCGGTGAAGAAGCTGCGGGAGCTCCTCGCCACCGAGCCCAGCGTCCCCGAGTCGCCCTCGGCCATCGAGCTGCCGCCGGTCCGGGGCGAGATCCGCTTCGAGGACGTGAGCTTCGGCTACGAGGCCGATCGCCCCGTGCTGGCCGACGTCGACCTGACGATCGCTGCAGGCGAGACGTTCGCGCTCGTCGGCGCCACGGGGGCGGGCAAGTCGACCATGGCCAAGCTCGTCACCCGCTTCCACGACCCCACGGCAGGGCGGGTCCTGCTCGATGGCCACGACCTCAGAGACGTGACCCTGACCTCGCTGCGCCGCCAGCTCGGCGTCGTACCCCAAGAGGCGTTCCTCTTCGGCGGGTCGATGCGGGACAACATCTCCTTCGCCCGCCCCGAAGCCACGGTCGCCGAGGTCCTGGAGGCGTGCCGCGCCGTCGGCATCGACGACCTCGTCGAGCGGCTTCCCGACGGGATCGACACCGCCGTCCACGAGCGGGGCGTCGCCCTGTCGTCGGGGGAGCGCCAGCTCCTCGCACTCGCACGAGCCTTCCTCGCCCGACCGCGGGTGCTCATCCTCGACGAGGCGACCTCGAACCTCGACCTGCGCTCCGAGGCGAAGATCGAGCACGCGCTCGACGTCCTCCTCGAGGGTCGCACGGCGATCATCATCGCCCACCGCCTGGCGACGGCCATGCGGGCCGATCGGATCGGCGTGGTCGACGAGGGGCGCATCGTCGAGCTCGGCAGCCACGCCGAGCTCGTCGCTGCCGGTGGCCGCTACGCAGCCATGTACGCGACCTGGGAGTCCCACACCGGCACGGCGGTCGCCTGAGCTCCTCGACGCCAGGACTCAGCTGGCGCGAGCGACCACGTCTTCCAAGAGCGCGATGGCGGTGAGGGCGTCGGGGGCCCAGTCGTCGGCACCGAGCGCGAGGGAGTCCTCTCTGGTCCGCACCGCTCCCCCACCGACGAGCACCAGGACGTCTCCCAGCAGCTCTCGGCGCAGGGCGCCCGTCAGGGCTCGCACCGACTCGTCGTTGTCGGGCGTGGTCACGC
>JBBSLC010000195.1:0-4537 GCA_038255685.1 Acidimicrobiales bacterium
CACCCCGAAGGTGACCTTGGCGAGGTGCGCGCTGGTCGCCCGGAGCGAGCGGGCGATCAGGACGAGGTAGACCGCGAGGGCGCCGACGAGGAGGGCGATCTCGACCACGGTGGCGACGATCAGGAACGTGCGCACGTCAGCTGTCCCCTCGAAGGAAGGCGTCGTGGCGCAGCGCCTCTTCGGTGAGTGCGTCGAGCTTCGTCGAGGTCGTGCCGAGCAGCCACGTGGTGGCGGTGTTGCGGGCGACGAGCTTGCCTGACTCCCAGACAGCGGCGGCCCCGTGCTCGATGCGGCGGACCTGGATGAGGAACAGCTGCAGGAGCACGACGGCGACCACGGCGACGACGAGGCCGAGGCCGAGGGAGATGGCCCAGTACGTGTTGGTCGACATCAGCGTCCCGCCTGCGAGGCGAGGTGCTCGCGAGCATCGGTGGCCGCAGCGACGATGCGGCCGGCGACCTGGTTCGTGGTGTCGACCTCCCACAGCGGGAGGGTGTTCACCTTCGCCTCATCGAGTGCCGCCAGCACCGCCTCGGCCCTCCCTGCCGCTCTCGCAGCCCCCTGGATCATCAAGAGGAGCAGCGTCACGACGACGACGACGACGACGCCACCGACGATCCAACCGATCACCCATCCGCTCATGGCACCCCCCGGCTCCGACTGCATGCACGGTACACCTACTCGGCTCTGCGATGTCCGGCAACGGGCAGATCCTCTGGCCCTGATAGGTGTACGGTGCACCTAGAAAGCCAAGCGGGGGGAAGCCGGATGGCAGAGGACGGGCAGGACCGGGGCGACGGCGTCGAGGGCACGGAGGCGGTCGACCCGAGCGATTCAGTCAACGTGACCTCTGGCGGACCCATGCCGGGTGGGTCGCAGATGCGCCACTGGGATCGCTACGAGGGGGCCGATCCCCTTGCCCCCATCGGCATCCGCAGCCGTTCGCTCACCGAACCGGACGACTCCCTGCGCATCGGACCCCTCCAGAAGATCTACCTCATCTGGCTCGTCGGGGCGTCGTGCGACGGCTGCACCGTCGCCGTCTCCGGCGCCACCCACCCTCGCGTCGAGCACCTGCTCGCCGGCATCATCCCGGGGCTGCCACGTGTCGAGATCATCCACACCGTGCTGTCGGTGGAGTCGGGCCCCGAGTGGGTCGCCAACCTCTTCATGGCCGAGGCAGGCGAGCTCGATGCTCCCTACGTGATCACCTGGGAGGGCTCGGTCATGGACGAGACCCTGGCGGGCGAGGGCTACTGGATGGGCCTGGGGGAGGACCCTGAGACGGGGCGCCAGATCACGAGCCTCGAGTGGCTCGACCGCCTCGCTCCCGGCGCCGCGGCCGTCATCGCCATCGGCACGTGCGCCACCTGGGGTGGCATCCCCGCCGCCAAGGGCAACCCCACCAACGCCATGGGCGTGATGGACCACCTTGGCAAGGACTACGTCTCCGCGTTCGGCGTCCCCGTCGTGAACGTTCCCGGGTGCTCGCCCATCGGCGACAACTACCTGGAGACCGCAGCGGCCGTGCTGCTGTTCCTCAACGGGATCGCACCGCTGCCCGAGTTCGACGAGCTCGGACGTCCGGCGTGGCTCTTCGGCGAGACCGTGCACCGGCACTGCCCCCGTGCCGGGTACTACGAGGAGGGCGTGTTCGCCGAGGCCTACGGCGACAAGGAGTGCCTCGTCGAGCTCGGGTGCTGGGGACCCGTGGTGCAGTGCAACATCGCCGAGCGCGGCATCGTCGACGGGCACGGCGGCTGCATGCAGATGGGCGGGATCTGCATCGGCTGCACCATGCCGGGCTTCCCCGACAAGTTCTCGCCGATCTACGAGGCGCCCCCCGGGTCGATGCTGTCGAGCAACGCGAGCCGCGTCGTCGGCAGCTTCATCCGTCGCATGCGGGAGGTGAGCATGGCCGACAAGAACATGGCAGCGCAGTGGGCCATGGACGCACCGAGCGGGTGGGCTCGCGAGCGCAGCGGTCCGCGCGGCGCGATCAAGCAGGTGCACCGCTTCTACGCCAGGTACCAGCACTCACGAGAGTCCTACAACTAGCCCGCTCAACGACCGCCGGAGGGCGAGCATGTGCTTCAAGAACCTGCCGATCGAGTTCGACGCGGATGGCAAGGCCCGCCTGCGCGAGGGGGTCGCTGACCCCTACGCCGTGGCGGTGGCGCAGCCGAGGGAGTTCGTCCGACCCGCCGACGGTCCCGGCGCCAAGCTCAGCGCGCCGCCCAAGCTGCGGGACTGGAGCATCGACCCCGTCACCCGCGTGGCGGGGGCGCTCGCCGTGCACACGGTGCTCGACCTCGACAAGCGAGAGGCCGTCGAGGCCCACTCCCAGGCGATGCTCTTCCGTGGCTACGAGGTCATCCTCAAGGGCCGCGACCCGCGCGATGCCATCGACATCAGCTCGCGTGCCTGCGGCGTGTGCGGTGGCGTGCACTCCACCGTCTCGTCGCTCGCCATCGAGATGGCGTTCGGGGTGTGCCCACCGCCGCTCGGCGTCCTCGTGCGCAACCTCGGTGAGGTGGGCGAGATGTTCTACGACCACCCGTTGCACCTGGGCCTCCTGGCGGGGCCTGACTACTCGACGTCGATCGTCCAGGTCACCAACCCCGAGCTCGTGACGCTGGCGGAGAAGACGCTGGCGCCGCACGCCGACGTGCACGGCTTCCGCACCATGAAGGACCTCATGGATGCGCTCAACCCGCTGACCGGCAAGATCTACCTCGAGTCGCTCGAGTACACCCGCGTCGGGCGGATCATGTGCATGCAGATGTACGGCAAGTACCCGCACCCGTCGACGCTCGTCCCCGGCGGGGTGTCCACCACGTTGAGCACGTCGTCGTTCAACGAGTACTACACCCAGCTCGGCAAGATCTTCGACTACTGCAAGGTCATGGCTGCGACGTGGGACGACATCGCCGACTTCTTCCTCGAGGCGAACCCCGACTACGAGAAGGTCGGCGCCCGCCCGACGAACCTGATCCAGACCGGCATCTGGGACGACCCCGAGGCCTACGACGCGACCTACGAGAACTGCAACGCCTGGGGTGACAAGCGCTGGGCCAAGCCGGGGATCATCCTCGACGGCGAGCTGCGCACCACCCGTCTCACCGACATCAACATGGGCATCGAGGAGTTCGTCGAGCACTCGTACTACGACGACTGGACGAAGTCAGGCCCGCCCCGCTTCGCCACCGACCCGCTCGGCAACCCGATCTCCCCGTACCACGACTGGAACAAGGAGACCATCCCTCGGCCGGAGGGGAAGAACTTCAAGGAGAAGTACAGCTGGGACACCGCACCCCGCTGGGATCGTCAGGTCATGGAGACCGGCACCTACGGGCGGATGTGGACCACGGCGCTGGCACGCAACACCCAGGAGAACCCGTTCCTCGAGTCGACGGGGGAGGGGCTGCGCATCGTCCTGCCGCGCCACGGTCTGCCCGAGACCGAGCTGCACTGGAAGATCCCGAGGACGCTCAACGCCCTCGAGCGCAACCGGGGTCGGGCCTACGCCATGGGCTTCACCGCCGCCATCGGGATGAACGCCATCCTCAAGGCCTTCGAGTACTGGCGCAACGGCGAGACGGCAGTCAGCACGCCCTACAAGGTCCCCAAGGACGAGCGCGTCGCCGTCGGCTTCTGGGAGGCAGGGCGCGGGTTCCTGACCCACCACATCCACATCGACCAGGGCAAGATCGTGAACTACCAGATCAACACGCCCTCGACGTGGAACGCCTCACCTCGCGACCCCTTCGGCAACCCTGGTCCCTACGAGGAGGCCATCGTCGGCACCCCGATCCTCGAGAGCGTGGCTGACGACGACGTGAAGGGCATCGACATCCTCAGGGCCATCCGCAGCTTCGACCCGTGCATGCCGTGCACCACCCACATGGACACGGGCAAGGGCATCATCGTGCGCGAGGTCAACTCCTGCGGCTGCACGCTGGAATGAGTGGACTGGTGCTCGTCGGCGGGGTCGGGCTCCCGTGGCTGCGCGACCTCGACTTCGGCACCCAGTTCATCAACCGCTTCGAGCACGAGTCGTGGCCAGATCACGTGCTGTTGGAGGACCTCTCCTTCGCAGCCCACCGGGTCATGCACCGCCTCCAGGAGATCGTCCCGACGAAGGTCGTGCTCGTCGGCGCCATGCCCCGCGACATCGACCCACCAGGGACGGTTCGCTGCTACAAGCTCGACATGACCCCGCCCCCGCCGGAGGAGGTCGCCGAGCGGCTCGGCGAGGCGGTGGGCGGCATCATCGACCTCGACCACACCCTCGCCGTCGTCCGGCACTTCAAGGTGCTGCCCGAGGACACCGTCGTGATCGAGGTCGAGCCGGCTGACCGGTCCTTCGGCCTCGGCTTCAGCGATCCCGTCGAGGGAGCCATCGAGGAGGTGCTCCGCCTCGTGCGCGCCGAGGTGGGCGCCGTCGAGGTGTCGCCGTGACCGCAGCGCCCGGCGACGATCTCCCGGTCGAGGACGTGCTCGAGCGCATCGCTGCCATGGCCGAGGTGCTCGGCGC
>JBBSLC010000196.1:0-4488 GCA_038255685.1 Acidimicrobiales bacterium
CGAAGGGCCGACCTTGCAGCCGTCCGGAGACGGCTGTCTGCTCCCTGCCCGTCTGCTGTCTGCCCGACGAGCAAAGGTGACACCGACGACGCAGCAGCGCTGCGGAACCTCGGTGAGGTGCTCGCCTACTTCTTGAAGACGTCCTTCACCTTGTCGACCGCGTCACCTGCGGTGTCCTTGACCTTGGCGGCCGCCTGGTCGGCCTTGCCCTCGCGCTCGAGGTCCTTGTCGCCGGTGAGGTTGCCGCCGGCTTCCTTCACGCGGCCCTTGAGGTCTTCGCCCTTGTTGTTGTCCATGGCCGGACCCTCCCCGTGGGCGCCACGGGTGAAACGACGGGGTGGCCTCAGTCCTTCACGTACGAGGCGTCAGCGCCGAGGTCATCGACCCCGATGACGTCGACCACCTGCGCAGCCCCGAGCACGGTGAAGGTCGCCGTGGCCGTCACGCACGGTCGTCCGCGCTCGTCGAGCACGCGAGCCGACGTCTGCATCGTGTCGGCGTCGGCCGAATCGACCGTGGCCTCGACGGTGTAGGTCCGACCGATGCGCACCCCGTAGCCGAACTTCGTGGTCGTCTCACTCGTGACGGCGAACTTCCCGCCGATGGCGATCGTCGCCCACGCCATGGCCTCGTCGAGCACCGCGAGCGTCACGCCGCCGTGCACGTACGACGGTGCGCCGGAGAAGCGGCCGTCGAGGTCGAACGTCGCCCGCACGACACCGGCTTCGTCATCGTGCTCGAAGGGGATGCGCAACCCGGCGGCGTTCGTCGGCTCGCAGACGAAGCAGTTGGAGGTGAAGCCCCACTGCTCGTTGGACAGCGCGCGGATGGCCACCGCGGCACCCTAGCGACAGCGATCCGGAGCAGGGGCCACGGGGGTCGCTGACCCCGAGCCAGCGATGCGGCAAGGTTGGGGCGTGGCCGGGTCGGGAGGGCGGTGGTGAGCGGCGGGCACAGCCACGGCACCTCCGGTGGTGGCGGCGCGTCGTCGCCCCGGACGCGCCTCGTCCTTGCGCTCGCGCTCGGCCCCTTCGTGCTCGCCACCATCGTCGGCCTCGTCGTCCTCTGGCCGGGCGCCACCTCGAGCGACGGGCTCGAGGGTGCGTCGCCCGACGATCTCGTCCGGGCGGTGGTCATCTCCGCCGAGCGTGGCGCGTGCACCGGCACACCCGAGGAGGCGGGGATCACCTGCAGCCGACCCACGGTGCGTCTGCTCGAGGACACCGCTGACGTGTCGAGGACGATCTGCCCAGCGGTCGATCCTGACGGCGGGTGCGCGGTGGCGGAGGAGACCGTCTTCGTCGAGGGGGTGGCGGCGGGCGAGGTGATCGCGCTGCCCGAGCAGTCAGAGGCCGGTGCGGCGGCGCGGCTGTCGGTCGGCGACGAGGTGGTGCTCGGGTACTTCGCGGCGGCCGGCGAGGGGTTCCAGTTCAGCTTCGCTGACCTCGAGCGGCGTCGGCCCCTCGCCATCCTCGCCGGGATCTTCGCCGTCTCGGTCGTGGCGCTCGGTCGCTGGAAGGGCCTGCGGGCGCTCGTCGGCCTCGGGATCAGCCTCGGGGTGCTCGGCGTGTTCGTCCTGCCCGCCCTGCTCGACGGTGGCAACCCCCTCGCCGTCGCGCTCGTCGGGTCGGCGGCCATCGCCCTGACTGCGCTCTACCTCGCCCACGGCTTCAGCGCCCGCACGACCACGGCGGTCCTCGGCACGTTGCTCAGCCTCGCCCTCGTCGGGCTGCTCGCCGCGGTCTTCGTCGACCTCGCCCGCTTCACCGGCCTGGCCGACGAGGAGGCGACGTTCCTGCAGGTGTTCGCTTCCCAGATCGACCTCCGTGGCCTGCTCCTCGGGGGGATCGTGATCGGCGCGCTCGGCGTGCTCGACGACGTGACCGTGACCCAGGTGTCGGCCGTCTGGGAGCTGAAGGTGGCGAACCCCGAGTACGGCGTGCGCGACCTGTACAGCGCAGCCGTGCGCATCGGCCGCGACCACATCGCCTCGACCGTCAACACCC
The DNA here is from genome assembly GCA_038255685.1 of Acidimicrobiales bacterium. Classification (GTDB taxonomy): domain Bacteria; phylum Actinomycetota; class Acidimicrobiia; order Acidimicrobiales; family CADCSY01; genus CADCSY01. Next base: position 2,007 of record JBBSLC010000196.1, read on the forward strand.
TGGTGCTCGCCTATGCGGGGGCCTCGCTGCCCCTCATGCTGCTGTTCACCCAGGCCGATCAGGGCCTCGGCGACGTCCTCAACGGGGAGGCGGTCGCCATCGAGGTCGTGCGCACGCTTGCTGGCAGCATCGGCCTCGTCGCGTCGGTGCCCTTCACCACGGCCGTCGCCGCCCTGGTCGTGGCCGGTGATCCCGTCATCGCCGGGGCGGGACCGGCGGCCGGCAGCCGCTTCGGTCGAGGGGGTCGGCGCCGCGACCCAGCTGACGAGGATTGGGGCGCCGTCGACCTGTCTGGGCGGCCGGACGGGGATGGCGATGGCGATGGCGATGGCGATGGCGCCCCAGCGGTCGTCGACGAGGCCGGGGCGGGGCGCAGCGGACCTGACGAGGGGGGCGCGACGGGCGGTCGGGCGGGACGCCGGGAGTCCCGGTCGGAGGCTCGGCGCTCGACGGACCCCCGGGTGGGCCGCAGCCGCCGGGAGCAGCGGTTCTGGAAGGACGTGTAGCAGCGTCGCTCAGGCAGCGACGGCCTACGCGCCGGTCGAGCCGAAGCCGCCGGTGCCTCGCTCCGACGCCGGGAGCTGGTCGACCGGGGTGAAGGCGCAGTGCTCGACGCGCTGGACGACGAGCTGGGCGATGCGGTCCCCTCGACGGACCTCGAAGGGCTCCTCGGGATCGAGGTTCACGAGCAGGACCGCCAGCTCGTCGCGATAGCCGGCATCGATCAGGCCAGGGGCGTTGAGGACGGTCACCCCGTGGCGGAGGGCGAGGCCGCTGCGTGGCTGCACGAAGCCGGCCCACCCCTCGGGCAGGGCGAGGGCGAAGCCGGTCGGCACGACGGCACGGCCGCCTCCCGGAGAGATCGTCACCGCCACGCGCGCGACGAGGTCGGCACCGGCGTCGCCGGCACGGGCGTAGGTGGGGAGGGGGAGATCGGGGTCGAGGCGCACGACGGGGATCTCGAGCATCGGCCGGAGCCTACGGTCCCGCCCGCGACCGTCTCCGAGCCGAACCCCTACGCTCGCCGGATGCTGGCTTGGATGGACCTGGAGATGACCGGCCTCGACCCCGCCCGCCACGTCATCGTCGAGATCGCGACGCTGCTCACCGACGACGAGCTCAACGTCATCGCCGAGGGGCCAGACCTCGTCGTCCACCAGCCGGCCGAGGCACTCGCCGAGATGGACGAGGTGGTCGTGGGCATGCACACGCGCAGCGGCCTGCTGGCCGCCATCGAGGCGAGCACCACGACCCTCGAGGAGGCAGGCGCCGCGACGCTGGCGTTCCTCCGCGAGCACGTGCCCGAACCACGGACCGTGCCCCTCTGCGGGAACTCGATCGGCACGGATCGGCGGTTCCTCGCGACCTTCCTGCCCGAGATCGAGGAGCACCTCCACTACCGGTCGGTCGACGTCTCGACCATCAAGGAGCTCAGCCGGCGCTGGTACCCAGGCGTCCTCACCGCTGCGCCCCGCAAGACGGGTGGCCACCGTGCGCTCGACGACATCAGGGAGAGCGTGGCCGAGCTCGCCTACTACCGCACTGCGGTGTTCCGGGCGCCGAACCCGGTGCAACCCCCCGAGCCAGCCCCGGCGGGCTAGGGACGCCCGAGGCGGAGCAGGCGGCGCAGCAGGCTCGGGCGCGCCTCGTCGGTCGCTGCCTGCTCGGTGCGAGCGGCACCGGTGAGGTCGATGACGTCGACCGGCCTGCGTGGTGCAGGGGGGATGGGCGGGACGGGGTGGTCGCCGGACGGGTCATCGGTCCTGTCGCCGGACGGGAGGTCGGTGCGGGCGGTGAACCACCGCATCGCAGGGCGAGGGTCGCCGTCGGTTCGCTCGACCGGCGCACGCTCGCGGGCGGTCACCTCGTGCGTCGTGGGGCCGGGGCCGGATGTGGCACCTGGGGTCGTCGAGATGATGATCGGCCCCTGCACAGGGGGTGCTGCTTCGTGGGGGCGGGGAGCCGGTGCTGGCGCGGCCGCGCCGTCGTGACGACGACGAGCCTGTCCCTCGGCGACTCGGGCGAGCGGAGCCACGTGGGGCGCCGGCTTGGGCGGGATCACCGGCGGGACGGCGGGGGCCGGGACGTGCGGCGACGGTGCGGGGGAGGCTGGCTGCACGGGCCGTCGCTGCGGCGGCGGCGCACCACCGACCGGGGGGGATGGCGCCGGGCCAGGGTGCGGCGGTCGCTCGTCACCCGTGGCCTGTGCCTCGACCGGCGGCACGAGGGCAGCGGCCGGCGCGTCGGTGGTGTCGATCTCGGGGGCGGCGGGTGCCGGGAAGCCGTCCGACGAGGTCGTGCCCGCGTCGGAGGGTGTGGTGGCACCGGGTTCAAGTGCCGGCACCGGCGGTGGCTCGTGCTGCGGTGGCTCCTCCCACAGGCGGTCGATCGCCGCAGCGGTGTCGACGAGGGTCGGGAGGGCCTCGGCGGCAGCACCGGCGATGCGCTCGAGCTCGCGCCGCAGGGCGGTGACGGCGTCCCG
>JBBSLC010000197.1:0-4416 GCA_038255685.1 Acidimicrobiales bacterium
ATGGCCGTCCCCAAGAAGAAGACCTCCAAGGCGAAGGGGCGCAGCCGTCGCGCCGCGAACTGGCGACTCAGCCGCCCGTCCCGCAGCCTCTGCCCCCGCTGCGGCGTGGTGAAGGTCCCCCACATCGTCTGCCCCAACTGCGGTTGGTACCACGGCCGCCAGGCCGTGGACGTCGATTGATCACGGACTAGATGCTCCCCATCGCCATCGACGCCAACGGCGGCGACGAGGCACCGGCCGACATCGTCGAGGGCGCCCGGCGGGCCCGTGACGAGCTCGGCGTCGACATCCTGCTGGTCGGCACCCCCGAGGTCGCCGACATCGCCGGCGACCTGCCGCTGCTCGAGGCGTCCGAGGTCATCGCGATGAGCGCAGACCCCGGCACCAGCGTGCGCCGGATGAAGGACTCCACGCTCGTGCGCGCGGCCGAGGCGGTGCGGGACGGCAAGGCCTCGGCCATGATCTCGGCCGGCAACACCGGCGCCACCATGGCGTCCGCGCTGCTGCGCATGGGACGCCTCAAGGGCGTCAAGCGCCCGGCCATCGCCACCCCCCTGCCCGTGCCCTCCGGTGGCCACACCGTGCTGCTCGACGCCGGCGCCAACGCCGAGTGCCAGCCCGACTGGCTGGTGCAGTTCGCCCAGATGGGGGCCGCCTACGCCCGGGCCCGTTACGACATCGCCGACCCCCGGGTGGGCCTGCTCTCCATCGGCGAGGAGCCGGGCAAGGGCGACACGCTGCGCAAGGAGACCTACGAGCTGTTGGTCGCCGACGGCGTCCTCGACGCCGCCGGCGGGCGCTTCATCGGCAACGTCGAGGGTCGCGACATCCTCACCGACGCCGTCGACGTGGTCGTGACCGACGGCTTCACCGGCAACGTGGCCCTCAAGTCGCTCGAGGGCGGCATGAAGGGCCTGGTCAACAGCCTGCTCGAGGCGTTCGGAACCAACGACGAGACCCGGGCTGCCGCCGACGTGCTCATGCCCCAGCTGCTGCCGCTGTACGCCACCCTCGACCCGGAGAACACCGGCGGCGCCATGCTCCTCGGCGTCGACGGCGTGTGCCTCATCAGCCACGGGTCCTCGGGGCCGACGGCGGTCGTCAACGCCGTGCGGGTGGCACGCGACATGGTCGCCGGCGAGGTGCCGAGCCACCTCGCAGCTGCGGTCGCCTGATCCCGCTACATAGTCGTTGACCTGCGCTTTCGGATGCGATCAGTCGATTTTCCGGCACTTCCGGCTAGGGTGGCCGATCGCCAGACGAGCATCCGACCCAGGAGGGGCACCCGTTGCCCGCAGAGACCCACGTGGAGGGCGACAAGATGGATCGCGACGAGGTCCTGACCCTCATCCGAGATCGGCTCGCCGACATCCTCGAGATCGAACCCGACACCATCAAGGAGGGTGACAGCTTCGTCGACGACCTCGACGCGGACTCCCTCGCCCTGATCGAGCTGGTCGAGGGCCTCGAGGAGGAGATCGGTGAGCGCACCGTCGGCTTCCGGATCGAGGACGAGGACCTCGAGGACCTGAAGACCGTGCGCGACGCCGTCGACTACGTCGTCGCGCGCCTCTGATCGCCCGGTCCGGATCGGTGGCGACTGCGCCCGGCGGCACACACCGCCCGACGCTGCTCGGACGCGACCGCCTGGTCGCTGCGCTGGGCTACGAGCCCACCGACGAGGCCCTGCTGGCTCAGGCCTTCGCCCACCGGTCCTGGTGCGCGGAGCACGCCGAGTACCTGAGCAACGAGCGCCTCGAGTTCCTGGGCGACTCGGTGCTGGGCTTCCTGGTCGCCGACCACGTGTACCGCACCGACCCGGGCCTCGACGAGGGCGCCCTCACCGACGTCCGCAAGGCCGTCGTGAACTCCGTCTGCCTCGCCGAGGTCGCCATCGAGCTCGACCTCGGTCAGCACCTTCGCCTCGGCAAGGGCGAAGAGCAGTCCGGGGGCCGGGAGAAGCCCTCGATCCTGGCCGACGCCATGGAGGCGGTGCTCGGCGCCGTGTACCTGGACGGCGGCCTCGACGCCGCCCGCCGCCTCGTCCTGGACCTGCTCGGCGAGCGCATCCAGACCGTCATCGACGCCGGCGGCGGCGACCAGGACCACAAGAGCCGCCTGCAGGAGCGCCTCGCCACCTTCACCACCGCGACGGCGATCTACGCCTTCGACGCCACGGGCCCGGACCACGCCCGCCACTTCACCGTCACGGTCACCGCCGACGGTCACGAGCTGGGCATCGGCACGGGCCGATCCAAGAAGCAAGCCGAGCAGCAGGCGGCTCGTTCCGCCCTCGAGCTGCTCGGCGACGACGGCACCGGCTACCCCGGCGCCCCCGATGCCCTGGGAGGGCCCAGTCATGGCTGAACTGCCTGAGGTCGAGACGCTGCGCCGCCAGCTCGAGCGCGACGTGGTGGGGCGCAAGGTGAAGACCGTCGACGTGCACGACACCAAGGTCATCCCCCGCCACAGCACGAAGAAGCAGTTCGCCGCCATGCTCGAGGGCGCCAAGCTCAAGTCGCTGATCCGCCGCGGGACGTTCCTGATCTTCACGCTCGACACCGGCGACCGCCTGATCGTGCGCCCCGGCGTCGGCGGCCAGCTGCGCAAGAGCGCGGCCAAGGACCCGCTCGACGACGGCACGGGTGTCGTCATCACCTTCACCCAGGGCGGCCAGCTGCGATACATCGATCCCCGCCGCACCGGCGAGCTCTGGCTGCTCACGCCCGAGCAGGTGGCGGAAGGCGTCGACGAGATCGAGCTGCTCGGGTACGACGTGGTCGACCAGCCCGTGCCGTGGGCCGACTTCGCCAAGATGGTCCTGCAGCGGTCGGTGAAGCTGAAGACGATGCTCACCGACGGAGACCTCCTCGCCGGCGTCGGCAACGTGTACTCCGACGAGATCCTCTACGACGCCGGCCTGCGCTACGACCGGATGAGCGAGACGCTGTCGGTGCAGGAGGTGCGCCGCCTGTACCGCAGCGTGGTCGAGATCCTCCACGACGCCATCAAGCACGGGGGCACCACGCTCGCCGACGACGGCTGGCACGACCTCCACGGCGCCGTCGGCGGCTACACCGCCCACCACCAGGTCCACGCCCGCGACGGCGAGCCGTGCCGCCGCTGCCGCGACGTGATCTCCAAGGCCAAGTTCGGCGGCAAGACCACGTGGTTCTGCGAGCAGTGCCAGACGTGACCCCGTAGGGGGCCGCTCGGGAGGAGGAGGCTGCCTCCGGCACGAACTATTGCGACGGTGGACACCACGAGGGCGCGGATCGAGCGCACGCCGGCGCTGGACGGCCTCCGTGGGCTGGCCGTGCTGGCCGTGCTCTGGTACCACCACGACGCGAGCGCGGTGCCGGGCGGCTGGCTGGGCGTGTCGCTGTTCTTCACGCTGTCCGGCTTCCTCATCGCCGACCTGCTGCTGGCCGAGCACGCCGGCACCGGGCGTATCGACCTCCGGGCGTTCTGGGCCCGTCGCGTCCGCCGCCTCGTGCCGGCGGCCGTGCTCGGCCTGGTGGCTGCCGGGGTGGTGCTGTGGGTCCGCGGCGGCGCCACGACGACCGCGGTCGGCGACGTCCGGGCCGCGGCCCTGCAGGTCGCCAACTGGCGCTTCATCGCCGCCGATGCGCCCTACGCCGGCGTCGAGGGCGTCCCGTCGCCGGTCCAGCACTTCTGGTCCCTGGCGATCGAGGAGCAGTTCTACCTCGTCCTCCCGCTGGTGGTCGCCGGCGCGCTCAGCCGCGGACGCGCCGGTCGCCGGCTGCTCGCCGCCATCGTCGGGGCCGCCATCGCCGGCTCGCTCGCCGCCCAGGTGCTGCACGCCGACGTCGAGCGCACCTACTACGGCACCGATGCCCGGGCCGCCGAGCTCGCTGTCGGGGTCGCCCTGGCAATGGCCCTGCCCTCCGTGCGTGCTGCTCTCGCCGGCCGCCGCTGGATGGCCGATGTGCTGACCGTGGTCGCAGGCGTGGGCGCACTGGTCGCGTTCGGCGCCGCCGAGCGCAGCGGCGACCTGCTGGCCGCCGGCGGGCTGCTGGCCGTGACCGTGCTGTGGGTCGGGCTGCTCGTGGGGTCCCTGGAGGGCCGGCTGGCGCCCGCGCTCCTCGGTCGCCGTCCCCTCGTCGCCCTCGGCGCCATCAGCTACGGCGTCTACCTCTTCCACTGGCCGGTCTACCTGGTGCTGACTTCGAGCCGGACGGGCATCGAGGGGTTCCCCCTCCTCGCGCTGCGCCTCGCGGCGACGCTCCTGCTCGCCGTCGCCTCGGCGGCCCTCGTCGAGCTGCCCATCCGTCGCGGCGCGGTGCCCACCCGACGCCTGGTTCCCGCCGCAGGTCTGGCCCTCGCATCGGTGGTCGCGGCCACCCTGGTCCTCGCCCCGCCGCCGGAGCCGACCGTCGCAACCGTCGCCGCGCC
>JBBSLC010000198.1:0-4408 GCA_038255685.1 Acidimicrobiales bacterium
AGGTCCTTGACGTCGAGGTGCTCGACGTCGACGTTCACGAACGCGCCGCGGTCACGGGCGAGGTGGAGCAGCGGACGCAGCCGGTCCTTGGCCTGGTGGATCCCGGCCTCGGCGGTGAGCGGCGAGAGCTTGGGGGCGAGCGCCGTCGCCTTCACCGACACGTTGACCCGAGGCACCACGCCGAGATCGTCTGCCTCGAGCACGGGTCGGCTGGGCCACGACGGCGCTGCGTCGAGCAGCGCGACGAGCAAAGCGCGCACCCGCTCGGCGTAGCGGTCCGCCTCTGCCTCCACCACGGTCTTCTCGCCGAGCAGGTCGACCGTCGCCGCGCTGCCATGCTCCCAGAGCGCTCCGATCGCCGCGACGGCGTCGGTGGGCGTGACACCGACGATGAACTGCTCGGCCATGCGCTCGATGTTCGAGCGGGCGATGCTCGCCGCCACCTTCGCCCCGAGCACGGGCACGGCGCCAGCGATGCCCATGCCGGCGCGCAGGAGCCGCGGCGCTCGGTCACCGGCGAGGTACTCCTCGAGGTGGCGGAGCACGTCGTCGTCACCGCTCGTCGCCGGGAACACGTCGACGAAGCGGAACAGCTCGGTCTTGAACGCCGGGTTGGCCATGGCCCGATCGAGCAGCTTGTCGCTCCACCACGACATGCGGAACACCTTCGAGCGCCCTCCGCCGCCGAGCGCCGCCAGCTCGCGTGCGAACGCCGTGACCGACTGGTCGATCGGCGTCGCCATGTCGGCACCGTACTGCCGGGTGTGCGCCAGAGAGGGCCGTACTGTCACGGGATGGACTCCTCTGTCGCCCGCAAGACCTGGCGCACGCTCGAGCCGTACCACGGCCTCGTGTACTTCGCGCCCGAGCCCGTGGCCGCCTACGCCCGCATCGGCATCGAGGGCCGCACCGGGTACTTCGCCTCGCGGGCAGCACCCATGGGAGCGGTCCCGACGGAGGTGGTGCAGGCGACGTTCTTCAACTTCGAGCCGACCCTCGTGGCGCAGGCCATGGAGGGGGCGTGGAAGACGGCGACGCCGGCCCAGGTGCTCACCGCCCGCCTCGAAGGCGCCGACGCAGCGCTGCGAAGCGCCCTCGGCGACGACGTCGTCGCCGGTGACGACGTCGCCGAGGCGGCGGGACTCGCCCGCCAGGCCGCTGAGGCGTGCTCGGTCGACGGGCGGCCCCTCTACGCCGGCCACGCTGCGCTCGCGTGGCCCGAGGCACCGCACCTGGCGCTGTGGCACGCCATCTCCCTGCTGCGCGAGTTCCGTGGCGACGGCCACATCGCCTGCCTCGTCGTCGAGGGCTTGACGGGGTGCGAGGCCCTCGTCATGCACGGCGCGTCAGGCGAGGTCCCACCCTCGGTCCTGCAGACGAGCCGGTCGTGGCCCGACCACGAGTGGGCCGCCGCGCAGGCGCGCCTCGTGGCCAGGGGCTGGGTCGACGGCGAAGGCGCGCTCACCGACCAGGGGCGAGAGGCACGCCAGCGCATCGAAGACCGCACCGACGCCCTCGCACTCCCCCCGTGGGAGGTCCTCGGCGAAGACGGCTGCGACCGCCTGCGCTCGCTCGTACGACCCCTGAGCAAGGCGATCGTCAGCAGTGGGGCCTTCGGGTTCCGGCCCGACCCCGCCTGAGCGAGGGGTGGCATGCTGGCCGCATGCTCCCCGAGTCGCTCATGGACGACGCCACGGCCCAGCTCGACGACGCGGTCGAGCTCCGGCGTCGCCTCCACCAGCGGCCCGAGCTCGGGCTCGACAACCCCCTCACCCAGGAGGCGATCCTCGACGCCCTCGACGGCCTCGGCCTCGAGGTCACCACCGGCACGGCCACCACGTCGGTCGTAGCGACGATGGACGGCGGCGAGCCGGGCCCGACCCTGCTGCTGCGCGGCGACATGGACGGCCTCCCGATGCACGAGGACACCGGCCTCGACTACGCCTCCCAGGTCGACGGGGCGATGCACGCCTGCGGCCACGACGCCCACGTGGCGATGCTCGTCGGGGCGGCCAAGCTCCTCCACGAGCGGCGAGGCTCCTTCGCCGGTCGGATCGCCTTCGCCTTCCAGCCTGGCGAGGAGGGCCACCACGGTGCCAGGGTCATGCTCGAGGAAGGGCTCCTCCGGGGTGATCGTGCACCGTCGGCGGCCTTCGCCATCCACATCACCCCGACGCTCCCCTCGGGTTGGCTGGCGACCCGCCCCGGCCCGTTCATGGCCAGCGCCGACGTGCTGCGCATAACGGTGCGGGGCAGCGGTGGCCACGCGTCGATGCCCCACCAGGCGCTCGACCCGATCCCGATCGCGTGTGAGATCGTCGGCGCCGTGCAGGCGATGGTGACCCGCACGGTCGACGCCTTCGACCCTGCCGTGGTGACCATCGCCAAGATCGAGGCGGGCACCACGAACAACGTGATCCCCGAGGTCGCCCACCTCACGGGCACGATCAGGACGGTCTCCGAGCGAACCCGCTCGATGGTGCTCGACAGCCTGCGCCGCCTCGCCGAGGGGATCGCCGGCGCCCACGGCGCCGAGGCCTCGGTCGACATCGAGCAGGGCTACCCGGTGACGGTGAACGACGAGGACTTCGCGATCTTCGCCCAGGAGGTGGCCGCCGACGTGGTCGGGGCCGACAGGGCCGTGCGGATGCCGACACCGGTCATGGGTGCCGAGGACTTCTCGTACCTGTTGCAAGAGGTGCCCGGCGCCATGGTGTTCCTCGGCGCGTCGCCCGGTCGCGGCGCCGTCGCTCCGAACCACTCGAACCGCATGGTCCTCGACGAGTCGGCGATGGCTGCCGGCATGGCCATGCACGCCGCGGTGGCCCTGCGCCACCTCCCGCTCGCCTGAGCGTGGTCGGGGGCGCCTGCCCCAGGTGAGAGGCTCTTCCCGTGCCGAAGCGATCGTCAGAAGCCACCTGGGACGCCGTCGTCGTGGGCGGCGGCCCCGCCGGGCTCGCTGCTGCGACCTGGCTCGGCCGCTACCGGCGTCGGACGCTCGTGTTCGACCACGGCCAGTACCGCAACCGCTCCGTCGAGCTGAGCCACGGCTACCTCACCATGGACCCCTCGTCCCCCGCCGACCTGCTCGAAGCGGCGAGGAGGGGCGTCGACCGCTACGCCGGCGTCGAGCGACGAGCGGAGGAGGTCGTAGCGATCAGGGGCGAGCTCGGCGCGTTCGAGGTCGAGCTCGCCGACGGCACCAGCGCGGAGGCCCTCCGCATCGTGCTGGCGACAGGCGTGCGCGACGTCAAGCCGGAGATCGAGCGCTTCGACGAGCACTACGGCGCCGATGTCTTCCACTGCCCGTCGTGCGACGGGCTCGAGGCGGAGGGCCGCGACATCGTCGTGCTCGGCTGGTCGGCGGACATCGCCGGCTTCGCCCTCGAGCTGCTGGACTGGGCGGCGAGCATCACCGTCGTCACCGACGGTCGCAGGTTCGAAGGCGATGGCGCGCGACGCGAGGCGCTCGAGCGCAACGGTGTCCGGCTCGTCGAGGAAGCAGCGACGAGCTTCCTCGGCACACGGGGCGATCTGCGCGCGCTGTGCCTCGCCAGCGGCGAGCAGGTGCCGTGCTCCCTGGCCTTCTTCTCGATCGAGCACCGGCCGCGCTCACCGCTCGCCGACGCGCTCGGCTGCGCCTACGACGGGGACTGCCTGGCCGTCGACGAGCACGCGGAGACGTCGGTCCCCGGCGTGTACGCAGCGGGCGACATCACGCCGGGCTACCAGCTCATCCAGGTGGCCACCGCAAAGGGCACGACCGCAGGTGTCGGCTGTGCAAGATCGCTGCGGCGAGAACCACCGCTACCCGGTGGTCCCGAGCGCGCCCCGGTCGTCGAGGAGGAGCTCGGTACGGAACCCTCCGCCGACGGTTGACGAGGCGCTGAGTTCGAGCCCCGCCGTCCGGACGTGCCAACGTTGCGTCGCAGGAGCCGGTGAGGGAGCGCACGTGGACGAAGACCGCAACGACGAGAGCGACGAGGGCACCGCGTTCGCCGATCTGGGGCTCGGGCCGGCCCTGACGGGGGTGCTCAGCGACCTCGGGTACGAGGAGCCGACGCCGATCCAGCGCGAGGCGGTGCCACCCCTCCTCGCCGGTCGGGACCTCCTCGGCCAGGCGGCCACCGGCACCGGCAAGACCGCTGCGTTCGCACTGCCGATGCTCGAGCGCCTCGCGGCCCGCGACGACCGAGACCAGCCGATGGCACTCGTGCTCGTCCCCACCCGTGAGCTCGCCGTCCAGGTGTGCGAAGCCATCCACCGCTACGGACGGGCACTCGGAGCGAGGGTGCTCCCGATCTACGGTGGCCAGCCCATCGGCCGCCAGCTCGCTGCGCTGCACCGCGGCATCGACATCGTGGTGGCCACCCCGGGCCGGGCGCTCGACCACATCGCACGCGGGTCC
>JBBSLC010000199.1:0-4394 GCA_038255685.1 Acidimicrobiales bacterium
GAAGCGGGTCCCGTGAGGCCCGTACGGACGAGAGGTGCACTGCTTTGGCTGACCGAGAACGTCGCATGTCGCGCCCCTTCGGGGGCGTGTTCGTCGCCCGGACCAGGGTCATGGACACCGCCGACGTCCGTCGAGCCGTGACCCGCATCGCCCACGAGATCAGCGAGCGGAACGCCGGGCTCGAGGACGTGGTGCTGATCGGCCTCCAGACCGGCGGCGTCCCGCTCGCACGGCGCCTCGCAGATGCGCTCGCCCAGATCGACGGCCAGGTCGATGATGGGGGTGGCCCCAACTCGTCGGGACCCGTGCCGGTCGGCACGCTCGACGTGGCGCTGTACCGCGACGACATCGGACTGCGCCCCGTCATGCCCGAGGCGGTGACCGAGATCCCCGTCGACCTGTCGGGACGGACGGTGGTGCTCGTCGACGACGTGCTGTTCACCGGTCGCACCATCCGCGCCGCGATGGACGCGCTCACCGACTTCGGCCGGCCCCGCGCGGTGCAGCTCGCGGTGATGGTCGACCGTGGCCACAGGGAGCTGCCGATACGGCCCGACTACGTCGGCAAGAACCTGCCGACCCGGCGCGACGAGGCCGTCGACGTGCACGATGACGGCGTCGACCTCGGCGACATCGTCAAGGAGCCCCGGCGATGAGAGATCTGCTCTCCATCGTCGACCTCGGCGTCGACGGGATCGAGGAGGTCCTCCGACTCACGGACTCGTTCGTCGAGGTGAGCGAGCGCCGCATCCCGAAGGTCCCGACCTTGCGGGGCAAGACCGTCGTGTCCCTCTTCTACGAGGACTCGACCAGGACCCGGCTCAGCTTCGAGTCAGCGGCGAAGCGGCTGTCGGCCGACACCATGAACTTCAGCGTCAGCACGTCATCGGTGAAGAAGGGTGAGTCGCTCCGCGACACCGTCCTCACCATCGAGGCGATGGGCGTCGACGCCATCGTCGTGCGCCACGGCTCCGCCGGGGTCCCCTGGCAGATCGCCCAGTGGGTCGATGCCGCCGTCATCAACGCGGGCGACGGGTGGCACGAGCACCCGACACAGGCCCTGCTCGACTGCTACACGATCCGAGAGCGCCTCCTCGCTCGGCGCGGTGACGGCTCCTTCGCCGGCCTGTCCGTTGCCGTCGTCGGCGACGTGAAGCACAGCCGGGTGGCCCGCTCGGACATCCTCGCCCTCACCACGCTCGGCGCCGACGTCACCGTGGTGGCACCACCCACGCTGCTCCCGCCCGGCGTCGCATCCTGGCCCGTCACCGTCAGCCATGACCTCGACGACGTGCTCCCGAAGGTCGACGTGGTGATGCTGCTGCGGATGCAGGTCGAGCGCCAGGACGAGGCGCTGCTGCCCTCGCTCCGCGAGTACACGGCCACCTACGGCCTCACCCGCGAGCGGGCCCGCCTCCTCGGCGACGATGCCCTCGTGATGCACCCGGGTCCCATGAACCGAGGGGTCGAGATCGCCGCCGAGGTCGCTGACGACCCCCGCTCCACCATCGTGCGCCAGGTCGCCAACGGGGTCGCCGTGCGCATGGCGGTGCTGTTCCTGCTGCTCGGATCCGGGAGTGAAGCCCATGGCTGAGGTCGTGCTCGTCGTGCAGGGCGGGACGGTGGTCGACGCCACCGGCACCCGCATGGCCGATGTCGCCATCAACGATGACGGCTCCATCGCCGCCGTCGGCCCCGACCTCGACGTCCCAGCCGGCGCGCGGGTCCTCGATGCCACCGGGTGCACGGTCGCGCCGGGACTCGTCGACCTCCACGCCCACCTCCGCGAGCCGGGGGGCGAGGAGGCGGAGACGATCGAGTCCGGCTCGCGCGCCGCCGCCCTCGGTGGCTACACGGCGGTCGTCGCCATGCCGAACACGAGCCCGGCGATCGACTCGGCCGCCGTCGTGCGCCAGGTCCAAGAGCTCGGCGCCAAGGCGCTGTGCGACGTCTTCCCGGCCGGCACGATCACCGTCGGCCGGGAGGGCACCCGCCTCTCGCCCATGGCGGAGATGGCGGACCTCGGCGTCCGGCTGTTCACCGACGACGGGTCCGGCGTCGCCGACAGCCGCCTGATGCGCCGTGCGCTCGAGTACGCCTCCGCGCTCGGCGTGACCCTCGCGCAGCACTGCGAGGACCCGGCGCTCTCCGCCGGCGGCCACATGCACGAGGGCGAGTGGTCCGGTCGCCTCGGCATCCCCGGCCAGCCCGCCGCCGCCGAGGAGCTCATGGTGGCGCGCGACATCGCGCTGTCCCGGCTCACCGGCGCGCCGATCCACCTGCTGCACCTCTCCACCGCAGGTTCGGTGGACCTCGTCCGGGCGGCCAAGGCCGACGGCGTGGCGGTGACAGCGGAGGCCGCCCCCCACCACTTCACCCTCACCGACGAGGCGTGCGCGTCCTACGACCCGGTCTTCAAGGTCCACCCGCCGCTGCGCACGAGCGACGACGTGGCAGCCGTGAAGGCCGGCCTCGCCGACGGCACCATCGACGCCATCGCGACGGACCACGCCCCCCACCCGGTCGAGGCGAAGGAGGCCCCGTTCGACCAGGCCCCACCGGGGATGCTGGGCCTCGAGACCGCACTCGCCCTCGCCCTCGGCGAGCTCGACCTCCCGATCGAGTCGGTCCTCGCCCTCCTCTCCTGGCAGCCGGCCCGCATCGCCGGGATCGAGGACCGCCACGGCGGACCCGTCGCCGAAGGGCGCCCCGCCAACCTGTGCGTCATCGACCCCCAGGTCACGTGGACCGTCGATCCCGGTGCGCTGGCCAGCCGCAGTCGCAACACCCCGTACGCAGGTCGCACGCTCACCGGGCGCGTGCGCCACACCATCCTCGGAGGAGTCCCCGTCGTGATCGACCAAGAGGCACAGCGATGAGCGCGTCGGTGAGCCCCCGGTGGTCACGTCCGGCCGGGTCCTGTCACCGAGCGGGACCCCTCCCAGCTCCTTCGCAAGCTCCGGAGCCGGGCCCCTCCCCTCGGCGCCACCCGGCCTCTGCCCACCACCCCCGACTTGAGAGGAAGAGCTGATGGACTCACTTCGTGAGGCGCTCTTGGTGCTGGCCGACGGCGAGGTCTTCGAGGGGGAGGCGATCGGCGCGCAGGCCCCGGTGACCGCCGGCGAGGTCGTGTTCAACACGGTGCTCACCGGCTACCAGGAGGTCATCACCGACCCCAGCTACGCCGGCCAGATCATCACGTTCACCTACCCTCACATCGGCAACTACGGCGTGAACCCGGTGGACGACGAAGCCCGGCGACCGTTCTGCAGGGGCGTCATCATCCGCGACCTCGCCCGTCGCTCCAGCTCGTGGCGGGCCGAGGAGGAGCTGGACCACCTGCTCCGGGCGCACCGGATCTCGGGCATCGCTGGCATCGACACCCGGCGCCTCACCCGTCACATCCGCGAGGCCGGCGCCATGCCAGGTGCGTTCGGCACCGCCGACGAGGCCACGCTGCTCGCCGCGGCGAAGGCGGAGCCGGGCACCGACGGGGTCGACCTCGTCGCCGAGGTCTCGACTCCTGAGCCGTACCTCTTCGGCACGGGGCCCCGGCGCGTGGTCGCCTATGACCTCGGCATCAAGTCGACGATGCTGCACCGCCTCGGCCAGCTCGCCACGATCGAGGTCGTGCCAGCGGCGACGCCGGCGTCCGAGGTGCTCGCCCTCGAACCAGAGGGCGTGCTCATCTCGAACGGCCCCGGCGACCCGGCCGAGGTCGGCTACGTCACCGAGGCGATACGCCAGCTGCTCGGCGAGGTGCCGGTGTTCGGGATCTGCATGGGCCACCAGCTGCTCGCCACCGCCCTCGGAGGAGAGACCTACAAGCTCCCCTTCGGCCACCACGGCGGCAACCACCCCGTCCGCAACCTCGCCACCGGCAAGGTCGAGATCACGAGCCAGAACCACAGCTTCGCTGTTGCCGAAGGCAGCCTGGACACCGCTGACGTCACCCACGTGAACCTCAACGACGGTGTCATCGAGGGCATCAGGAGCCGCGACGTCCTCGCCTTCAGCGTCCAGTACCACCCTGAAGCAGGACCAGGGCCTCACGACGCCCAGTACCTCTTCGCCGAGTTCGAGGAGCTGATGCGCCGTGCCTCGTAGGGACGACATCGAGACGATCCTGCTGCTCGGATCCGGACCAATCGTGATCGGCCAGGCGTCGGAGTTCGACTACTCCGGCACGCAGGCCTGCCGCGTGCTGCGCGAGGAGGGCTACCGCGTCATCCTCGCCAACTCGAACCCGGCGACGATCATGACCGACCCTGAGTTCGCCGACCGCACGTACGTCGAGCCGCTCGACCTGGAGGTGCTGACCGCCATCATCGAGCGGGAGCGACCCGACGCGGTGCTGCCCACCCTCGGCGGCCAGACCGCCCTCAACCTCGCCA
>JBBSLC010000200.1:0-4360 GCA_038255685.1 Acidimicrobiales bacterium
CCCCGGATCGCTCCACCCCCGGCCCCGACCCGGACCAAGCCGGGCTTGGGAGGGTCGGTGGGCAGGGCGACGAGGCGGTACTCGGGCGCCGTCATCGCTGGCGCCACGAGCGAGCCACCTCGGTCGGTCAGCTGCCAGCACAGCGGTTGGCCGGAGAGGTGGGCGCCCACGACGAACAGCTCCGTCTCCTCAACCAAGGAGATCACCGAGCTCGTCGCGCAGGTCGAGGAAGCGACGGTCGCGCTTGACGAGGGGCCCCCGGTCGGGTCCGAAGGGGACGTCGACGATCTCCGCCACGTGGCCCGGGCTCGGGGCCATCACGTAGACCCGGTTGGAGAGGTAGACGGCTTCCTCGACGTCGTGGGTGACCATGAGGATGGTGCAGCGGGTTCGGCGCCAGACCGTGAGCAGGAAGTCCTGGAGATGGCGGCGGGTCTGGGCGTCGAGCGCCCCGAACGGCTCGTCGAGCAGGAGGATGTCGGGCTCGGGGGCGAGCGCCCGGGCGATCGCCACCCGCTGGCGCATCCCGCCGGAGAGCTCCCGAGGCAGCGCGTCGGCGAACGTCGTGAGCGACATGATGGCGAGGAGGTCCTCGACCTTGGCCGCTCGCCTGGCCCGGTCCCAGCCGGCGACCTCGAGGCCGAACGCCACGTTCTCGGCCACCGTCAGCCACGGGAAAAGCGAGTACCCCTGGAAGACCATGCCTCGGTCCGAGCCGGGACCCACGACCGCCTCACCCTCGACCAGCACGGTCCCGCTGCTCGCCGCCTCGAGCCCGCCGATGATCGAGAGCAGGGTCGACTTGCCGCACCCCGACGCACCGAGCAGGCAGACGAGCTCGCCGTCCTCGACGTGGAGGTCGACGTCGCGAAGGGCGTCGACGGTGCCGCGCCGGGAGGAGAAGGTCTTGCTGACGCCGGTCACCACGAGCTTGGCGGTCGCCGGCGGGGCGCTGGTCGCCACGCCGCTCATGCCCGCAGCCACGGTGCGGAGCGGTTGCGGAGCCAGCGGAGCGACAGGTCGCTCGCCAGACCGATCACGCCGAACACGAGCAGCAGCCCGAACATGTCGTCCACCGCCCGGAACCGCTGGGCACGGATGATCTCGAAGGCGAGGCCGCTCTGGGCGGCGAGCAGCTCGGCCACCACGAGCATGAGCCAGGCGGCGGCGAGGTTGACCCGTGCCGCATCGATCAGGCCAGGTGCGGCGTGGCGGAGCACGACCCGTCTCAGGACGGTGAGGCGTCCGGCGCCGAGGGTGTACGCCGCGTTGATGAGCTCCTTCGGCACGCTGCGGGCGACGTCGGCCATCATCAAGATGTTGAAGAAGACGGTGCCGGCGACGATCAGCCAGATCTTCGGGCTCTCCCCGATGCCGAACCAGAGCAGGAACACCGGCGTGAGGGCGCTGGCAGGGATGTAGCGGAGGAAGGCGATCTGCGCCTCGAAGAAGCCCTCGACAGAGACGAACGTCCCGATGGCGACCCCGACGACCACGGCAACGGCCACCGAGATGCTGAAGCCGATGGCGATGCGCTGGGTCGAAGCCACGGTCGCCTCGGCGAGCGTGCCGTCGGACCAGAGCGCGCCGAGTGCTGCGACCGTCGCCGCCGGCGTGGGCAGCACGGACGGGCTGGCGATGCTCGTGGCTGCTGCTTGCCAGGCGAGGACCACCCCGAGGACGCCGAGCGCGCCGAGCCCGATGCGCCAGCGGACGTCGAGGGTTCCCCCGATGCGCCACAGCGGCGACTGGGCACGCCCGCGCGTGGCTGCGCTCTTCTGACGAGGCGGCTCCACGGCGACGACGCCGGCGTCGTGCACGCCGATCACGAGGCGTCGGCCACGTAGGCCGCGGTCGGCTCGGGGAGGAACAGGTCAGAGACGTCGGCCTCCTCCTCGGCCAAGCCCGACTCGACGAGGAACGCCGTGGTCCGGCGAGCCATCTCGGGGAGCGAGGTCGGATCGTCGTCGCGGTCCTCGAACGCACCGAGGGCGTCCTCGGCCGAGAAGATCGTCGTGCCCTCCGCGAACTCGGCGTACTCTTCCACGCTGACGCCGGCCTGCTCGGCCATCGTGGCCGTCGCCTCCTCTGGGTTGGCCTCGATCCAGTCGAGCGTGGCGTACCAGGCGTCGACGAGCTTGCGCATCGCCTCGGCGTCCTCCGCAGCCTCGGCCGTGGCCACCAGGTGGTCGGGGATCACACCAGGGAAGTCGGCAGAGCTGAAGAGGACCTCCGAGCCAGGACGCTCGAGCGCCTGCAGGGTGAAGGGCGCGAACACGGCGACGCAGTCGAACTGGCCGCTGGCGAACGACGCAGCAGCGGCATCGGTCTTGACCCCGCGGAAGTCGATGTCCGCCTCGGTGAGGCCCTCCTCGGCAAGGCCCTGGAGGAGGAGGAAGTGGTCCACCACGCCGGCCTCAGCAGCGATCGTCTTGCCCTCGAGCTCGGCCACCGAGGTGATCGACCCGTCACAGATCACCTGGTCGTTACCGGTGGAGTTGTCGTTCACGACGACGACCTTCTGCTCGGCCCCAGCGGCGACGGCGAAGATCGTGTCGTTGAGCGTCTGGGCGTTCACGTCGACCTGGCCGGCGACGAGTGCGTCGAGCGAGGTCGTGTAGTCGATGAAGTACTCGAGCTCGACGTCGAGCCCTGCCTCTTCGAAGAAGCCCTGCTCCTCGGCGACGGCGAGCGGGAACCACCCCGGCCATGCGCTGTACCCAATGGTGAGCTGCGTCGTCCCCTCGGCGCCATCGGCGGCGGACGCCTCGTCGGTCCCGTCGTCACCTCCACCGCAGGCTGCGAGGAGGGAGGCAGCGACGATCGCTGTGGCGACCGTGCGCCGGTGGGGGTGGGGACGGTTCACGGGAGCTCCTCGCGCCTGCCGGGCGGGCGCCCGGTACCTGTCAGGGCACGGTACGGAGGAGGTGTTTCACAGACGTTTCGAGCCGGAGAACGACGTGTGACCGTTTCGAAGGAGCATCGAAATCTCGAGTGACTCCTGACGGACGTCGGCGAGCGCAACCGCCTCGGCGAGGATGCCGGACACGACCAGGTCGGCGAGCGACTCCCCCACCTTGGCGGCCCTGGCGCTGGCGCGGAGCCGGAACCAGTTCTGGGTCCCCTCGTCGCCGGCCAGGACGTGCAAGGTGGTGAGCCTGGGGTCCACGGTGCGCAACGCGCCCACGGCCATCCCTTCCACGATGAGCGTCGAGAGCCGTCGCTCGAGCTTCGCCCGCTCCCGCCAGTACCCGTCGAAGCGGTGCCGATCTCGAGCGGCGATCCGGTGTATCTCGTTGATGTCGAAGGGCAGCGCGCACAGCGCCTCGACGTCGCCGCAGATGAAGCGGTGCAGCTTCGCCGCAGGCGAGCCCGTCACCGTGGTGATCGCACCGACGAGCTCGAGCGGCACCACGTTCGCCCGCGACACGAGGGCGGCGACGACGTGCTCACGGCTCCCGAAGTAGTAGTAGAGCGACGACTGCCCGAGTCCGACCTCGGCCGCGAGCCGGGCCATCGTCGTGCCCTCCACCCCGAGCGCACCGAACAGGCGTCCGGCTGCGCTGAGGATCTCCTCCG
Source organism: Acidimicrobiales bacterium (assembly GCA_038255685.1). Taxonomy (GTDB): domain Bacteria; phylum Actinomycetota; class Acidimicrobiia; order Acidimicrobiales; family CADCSY01; genus CADCSY01. The sequence continues at coordinate 3,580 of JBBSLC010000200.1, forward strand.
TCGGGTCCCCGACGACCGCCCTCCCGTCGCGGCGGGGCCGACCGGTGCGCCGCTGCGGTGATGAGGTCGGCGCCACCCTCCCGACTGTAGGCACGCATGGTTTCCACCATGTGAACTCTGCGCCGATCGCTTGCGTCGCAGAGGTCGGCTCGGGGACACTCCTGTTTCGACGATCCATCGAAACAGGAGCGAGATGGCGGAGCAGCAACGGACCTCGACGCTCGAGGACGCACGAGCGCACGCTCGCAGCCAAGAAGGGGCACCGGCGACGACAGCCCCGACCGTCCCTGCGTCGGCCGCCGTCGACCTCCCCCCGGGCGTCGAACCCGCCACGGTGCTCTGGGACGAGGTCGTGGGCGTGGGGGGCTACGCCGCCTGCGTGCTCCCACGCGGGAGCCACCTCTTGCTCACCGACGCCGGAGGTGATGCGTGCGTGCAGCTCCTCGCCCACGTCGCCGCCCGACCCTGGGAGCGGCTCAACGTCGCCGACACCGTCAAGGTCCAGTGGCAGGCCTACCTCGGTCCTGGCGCCCTGCTCCTCTCCGACATGGGGCGGGTCCTGCTCACGCTGGTCGACGACACCAGCGCCCGGCACGACTGCCTCTGCGGCGGCACCAACCGACGGATGAACGACGTCCGGCACGGCGACGGGTCGGTCGGTGGCGCCACCCCGAACGCCCGGGACCTGCTTGCCATCGCCGGCGCCAAGCACGGTCTCGGTCGCGTCGACCTGGCCACCCCGGTGAACCTGTTCAAGGGCGTGCGGGTCGCTCCCGACGGC
>JBBSLC010000201.1:0-4354 GCA_038255685.1 Acidimicrobiales bacterium
CATGAGGATGCCGAGGACGGCGTGCAGCGCGGCGCCGGCGACGTAGGGGATCGGCGATGCCCAGAGCACGGCGAGGTCCTTGCGAGCCACCGCCCCGGTCACGGTGCGACGACCTCGCCGGCACCGAGCACGAGCGCGAGGTACCTCGCCTCGAGCGCAGCAGCGTCCCCTGGACGTTCCACGGCGAGCACCCTGCCGCCGGCGACCACCACGACCCGGTCGCACATCGCCGCCGCCTCGGCCAACAGGTGGGTGCTGACGAGCACCGCCGAGCCGCCCGCTGCCGCAGCAGCGACGAGACGTCGAGCTTCGACGACCTGCGCAGGGTCCAACCCGGCAGTCGGTTCGTCGAGCACGAGCGCAGGCGGATCACCGAGCACCGCTTGGGCCAGTCCCACGCGCTGGCGCTGGCCGCGGCTCAACCGCCCGACGGGGCGCCGCTCCAGGTCGGTGACGCCCGCTGCCGCCATGGCACCCTCGACCGCACCGGAGGCGAGGCGTCGCATGCGACAGCAGAACCGCAGGTAGCCCCCGACGCTCAGCGCGTCGTACGCAGCGAACGCTTCGGGCAGGTAGCCGGCGCGGCCGTCGATCGTGGCGACCCCGCCGTCTGGACGGAGCAGCCCGAGCAGCAGCCGCATCGTCGTCGTCTTCCCGGCGCCGTTCGGGCCGAGGAGCCCGATCACCTCACCCGGGGCGACGCTGAAGGACATCTCCCGCACCGCCTCTCGCCCTCCGAAGGTGCGAGAGAGACCAGCGGCGGTGATCACGGGCGGGAGGGTACCGCCACCCCACTCGTGGGTCCGGGCTGCTCGGAGAGGTCGACGAGCGCGCCCACGACCTCTTGGCGACCCCGCTGCACGAGCCCGGCGAGCCCACCCCGAGCTCGCACGATCACGACGATCAGGAGGATGCCGGTGCCGATCGGGACGATCCAGCCGTTCTCGAACTCGATCAGCCGGGGCAGGCCGATGACGAGGAGCGAGCCGAGCGCCGCACCCTGCAGCGAGCCGATCCCGCCGATCATCACCACCGTCACGAGGATCAGCGAGACCTGGGTCGGGAACTCCACGGCGTTCACGTTGCCGATCTGCATCGAGTAGACGGCGCCTGCGAGCGCGGCGATGCCCCCGGAGACGGCGAAGGCGATGAGCTTGGCCTTCGTGAGGTCGACGCCGAGGGTCGCCGCTGCCTTCTCGTTCTCCCGCAGGGCGAAGAAGCTGCGCCCGGTGCGGCTCCGCGCCAGGTTGCCGGCGACCCCGAGCGACAACAGGAGCATGACCAGTGCGAACAGGAACAGCGGGCGGTTGCTCGGGTCGTCGAGGTCGAGGGGTCCGAGACGTGGGGCGGTCATGTTGATGCCGCTCTGCGACCCGCCGAACGTCGAGCTCTTGAAGATGTAGAACTCGGCGGCGTAGCTGAAGGTGAGCGTGACGATGGCCAGGTAGAGCCCGCGGATCCGCAGCGCCGGGATGCCGATGATCAGGCTGACGGCCATGCCGATCAGCACGACGAGCGGCACCGTGATCAGGAACGGCACGTGGAACCGATCGAAGAGGTTGGCGGTGGCGAAGGCGCCGACGCCGACGAGGGCCCAGTGGCCGAGGGAGATCTGACCGGTGAAGCCCATCAGCACCGTCAGGCTCACCGCCACCATCGAGAACACGACGATGTCGATCAGCACGCCATTGGTGGCAGAGCCGGTCGTGAGGCTCACGGCGATCACGAACACCACGGCGGTGACCAGACCGGCCCTGCTCACGAGGGTTGCCCACGGTCCGGTGCGGAGGCGGGCTGGCAGCTCCCGCAGCGCCGGAGCGAAGGCGATCTTGTCCTCGGTGTCCTCACGCCCCCCGAAGATCCCGTTCGGCCGGAACAGGAGGATGGCGACGACGGCGATGAAGAACACCGTCTCCGCCGCACCGTCGGTCGAGCGGAACACCCCGGAGATGACCGACTCGCCGACCCCGACGGCGAGGCCGCCGACGAGCGCGCCCGGCAGGCTGGTGAGCCCACCGATCAGGGCAGCAGCGAGGGCTCGCACGAGGAAGCCCGTCGCCAGCGTCGTGGTGGTGAGCGAGCCGTCCCTGGCGGTGAGGAGGATCCCTGCCATCCCGGCCAGCACCGAACCCGCCACCCACGTGAAGGTGGCGACCCGGTTGACGGAGATGCCGAGCAGCTGTGCCGACTCACCGTTCTCCGCTGCGGCGCGGATCGCGACCCCGAAGCGCGTCAGCTTGAAGAACGCCGCCGCCGCCAGCGCGACCACGGGGACGAGCAGCATGATCTGCAGGTCGCCGCCGGTGAGGTTGATGTTGCCCACGGTCAGCGTCTGGCGCATGACCGAGGGGATCCGACGCAAGACCTCCGCCTGTGTCTGGTTCCGCTCGAACAGCAGGACCACGAGGCCGAGCGTGCCCTGGGCCACGGCCAAGCTGGCGACGAGCGTCACGAGCCGGGGTGCTCGCCTGAGCTTGCGGAACAGGCTGTGCTCGAGGCCCCAGCCGTTGAGGCCGACGAGCACCAGCGAGAGCAGCGCAGCGACGGCGAAGCGAGGGCGGCTGCCCTGGGCGAAGGGCAGGAAGGCGGCGTTCTGCGTCAGCCACCAGCAGAGGAACGCAGCGAGCAGTCCGAAGTAGGGCTGCGCGAGGTTGAGGACGCGCGTGCCCTTGTAGATGAGCACGAGGCCGAGGGCGAGCAGCCCGTAGACCAGCCCACGGGACAGCCCGAGGGCGAGGTAGGAGAGCAGGTCGTCCATCAGGCGCTCCGTGCGTGCTCGAGGGTCGCCTCGGAGGTCGTCCCGTTGGCGAAGCCGGCGCTGGCGCCGGCGAGGAACACCGAGCGCAGCAGGTCGTCGCGCCCGCCGAGGCCCGACGAGGGGCCCTCGTAGCGGACCTCGCCCTTCTCCATGAAGTAGGCGCGATCGGTGTAGGCGAGGGCGAAGCTCGCCTGCTGCTCGACGATGACCACGGTGAGGCCCTCCTCCTCGCAGAGGCGCTGCACCGTCTCCATCAGGCGCTCGATGATGATCGGGGCGAGCCCGAGGGAGAGCTCGTCGATCATGAGCAGCTCAGGCCGGTTCATGAGGGCTCTGGCGGTGGCGAGCTGCTGCTGCTCACCGCCGGAGAGCGTCGCCGCCGGCTGGTCCGACCGCTCCGCGATCCACGGGAAGTACGAGGTGACCCTCGCCACCTCCTCGTCGATCTGCTTGTCGTCGGGGATGAGGTAGCCGCCCATGCGCAGGTTCTCGCCCACGGTCAGGGTGGGGAACAGGCCCCGGCCGCCGGGGACCTGGCCCAGGCCGAGCTTGACCCGCTCGTCGGCCGGCATCGCCGTGATGTCCTGCCCCTTCCAGCGCACCGTCCCCGCCGTGGGTGCCACCAGACCCGATGCCGCCTTGAGCACCGTGGACTTGCCGGCGCCGTTCGTCCCGAGGAGTGCCACGCGCTCGCCTCGCCGGACCCGGAAGTCGACGTCGGTGAGCACCTGGACCTTGTCGTAGAAGACATCGACTCCCTCGACCTCGAGGAGCAGCTCAGCAGCGGTGTCCTCGGGGCGCGAGGCGGCGACGCTCACCGTGCGCTGCTCCGCCGGGGTGCCGAGGTAGGCCTCGAGCACCGCCTCGTCGGCCTGGACGACATCCGGGGAGCCGCTCGCCAGGTTCTTGCCTGCGTCGAGGCAGTACACCCAGTCCGAGAGACCCATGACGAGGGGCATGTCGTGCTCGATCATCAAGATGGTGGCCCCGGTCTTCACCTTGATGTCCTGGAGCAGAGGGCCGAGCGCCTCGGTCTCCTTCTGGCTGATGCCAGACGCCGGCTCGTCGAGGAGGAGGAAGGTCGGCTCGAGGGCGAGCATGCACGCCAGCTCGAGGAGCCGTAGCGTCCCGTAGGACAGCTCTGACGCGAACTTCTCGGCGAACGCTTGCATCCCGACGAGCTCGACGAGGGCCTCCGCCTGCTCACGGGTGCGACGTTCCTCGGCTCGCGCCTTGGGCAGGCGCAGGGCGTGGGCGAGCGCCCCCGTCTGCTGGTGGCGGTGGAGCGCGACCGCCACGTTCTCGACCACGCTCAGGTAGGGGAAGAGCCGCACGTTCTGCAGGGTCCGGCCGATCCCGGCGTCGGCGCGGGCGCCCGTCGGTCGTGCCAGCAGATCCTCGTCGCGGTAGGTGATCGAACCCTCCGTCACCCGCTGGAAGCCGGAGATGCACTCCATGAGCGTCGTCTTGCCCGCCCCGTTGGGGCCGATCAGGCCGACGATCTCGCCTTCGCGCACCTCGAGGTCGACCCCGCCGAGCGCCTGGAGACCACCGAAGCGCACGGAGACGCCCGCGCAGGAGAGGACCACCGGCGCC
>JBBSLC010000202.1:0-4340 GCA_038255685.1 Acidimicrobiales bacterium
AGGTCGGCGACATCTACAAGCACTGGCCAGGCAAGACCATCACCGAGTACGACGACCACCTGTTCTGCATGATCACGATGAACCACCACCCGCTGCACACGAACGCGTGGTTCGCCGAGCACGAGGCGCCTCAGGGCCAGAACGTGGTCGTCGGCAACCTCGTGTACTCCCTGGTGCTCGGGATGAGCGTGCCCGACGTGAGCGGGGCAGCGATCGCCAACCTCGAGATCGAGTCGCTCGTCCACCCCCGCCCCACGTTCCACGGCGACACGATCTACGCCGAGACGCGCGTGCTCGCAGCCAAGGAGACCTCGAAGGGTGATCGAGGCATCGTCACCGTCGAGACCAAGGGCATCAACCAGCGGGGCGAGGAGGTCTGCTCGTTCCGCCGCAAGGTGATGGTGTGGAAGCGCGACGCCGCGCCGAAGCGGGCCCGCCCCTACGGCGACGACATCTGGGCAGACGCCACGCCCGACGCGTGAGCCCCGGGAAGCGGTGGGGGCGCTCGCTGGCGATCGCGGCCCCCGCCGCCGTCCTCGGACTCGTCGGTGTGCTCGTCGTGGAGGTCGCCCTCGCTCGCCGAGGCCCGATGCTCGAGGGTGGCCCGCTCGACCTCGACGGTCGAGTCGGCGGAGCCGAGGACGGCCCCCCGCTGCGGGTGGTCTGGCTCGGGGACTCGACCGCTGCAGGCGTCGGTGTCGAACAGGCAGCGGATGCGCTGCCCCACCTCGTCGCCGCGGCGTACGGACGGCCGGTCGAGCTCACGGTGCTGGCCGTCAGCGGGGACCGGATCGGCGACGTGCTCGACGACCAGCTGCCTGGTGTCGCCGGTGCCGACCCGGACGTGGTCTTCATCTCCATCGGGGCGAACGACGTGACCCACCTCACCACCCGAGATGACTTCCGTGATCGCTACCGGGCCGTCCTCGACGCGCTGCCGCTCGGAAGCGAGGTGGTGCTGCTCGGCGTGCCCGACATGGGCGCCGTCCCTCGGCTGGCCCAGCCGCTGCGAGCCGTCGCCGGCTTCCGGGGACGGGAGCTCGACGAGGTGGTTCGCCAGGTGGCGAGGGAGGAGGGTGCTCGCTACGTCCCCATCGCCGCTGCGACCGGCCCGGCGTTCCGACGTGACCCTGGCAGCTCCTTCGCCGCCGACGAGTACCACCCCTCCGCCGCCGGCTACCAGCTCTGGGCCGACGCCGTCCTCGAGGTGGTGCCGACCATCACGCCCTGACGCTCTCGGCACGTGACGCACCGGGGTCCGAGGGCTGGCGTGCCGAGATCCGGGCGGGCGCCGTCCAACGGCGCGCGGACCGAGCGTGCGTCCGACGTCTCGGGGTGCTCGGAGCCGTAGCCTCGGGTCCGTGCCCTCCATCTCGGGCAGCGAGGGAGTCACGGGCCACCGTGGTTGAGCCACTACCGACGTGGGCGCGGGTGCTGGTGGGCGTCGTCGCCGTGGTCGGCCTCGTCGGCATCGTCGTGGCTGTGTGGCCAGACGACGGGGTGAGCGATTCGGAGATCTTGAGCGCGACGCTCCTCTCCGAGACGCGCCTGGCCCTCGCCGTCGGCTCCTGCAACGCGACCTCCATCGATGTTGACACGGTCGAGTCCGACGTCGAGGTGGTCATCACGCTGCGCTCGCACGACGACGCCGCGACCGAGGACTGCGCGGACGGCACCACGGTCACGCTGGCAGAGCCCCTCGGCGACCGCACGCTGGTCGACGGCGCGGCCGACCGGGCGCTCGTGTGCGAGCAGGCGCCAGGAGCGAGGTTCGTCGAGTGCCTGCCTGGGCCGGAGGTGGCTGACCGGTAGCGTGCCGCCAGTGGGCGTCAACGAGGTGGCGGCGGCGGGGTTCGGGTCGTCGGCGGCGACGTACGAGGCCGGTCGGCCGTCGTACCCCCAGGGGGTGCTCGACCTGTTCGTCGCCGAGCTCGGGATCGGTACGGGCACGACCGTGGTCGACCTCGCAGCAGGCACCGGCAAGCTGACGAGGCTGCTGGTCCCGACCGGTGCGACGGTGGTCGCGATCGAGCCGATCGCGGCGATGCGGGCCCAGCTCACCTCGCTCCTTCCAGACGTCGAGGCGCTCGACGGCACCGCGGAGGACATCCCTCTGCCCGATGCCTCGGCTGATGCGGTCACCGTCGCCCAGGCGTTCCACTGGTTCGACCCCCAGCCGGCGCTCGCAGAGATCGCCCGTGTGCTGCGACCCGGCGGCGGGCTCGGGCTCGTGTGGAACGAGCGGGACGAGTCGGTGCCGTGGGTGGCGGAGCTGTCGGCGCTGTTCGACTGGGGCGTGAAGCGACCGTACGAGAAGGGCCTCGACTGGGCTGGGTTGGTGGCGGCGAGCGGGCTCTTCACCCCGCTCCAGCACCGGGCGATGGCTCACACCCAGGACGTGGACGCCGACACCCTCGTCCAGCGGGTGCTCTCGACGAGCTACGTGGCCGCCCGCCCAGCAGACGAGAACGTCGAGCTCGAGGCGTCCATCCGGGCGCTCGTCGCCGACTTCCCCGAGCGCTTCGAGCTGCCGTACGTCACCGACGTCTTCTGGTGCCGGCGGGCCTGACCCCGCTCCAAGCCGACCTCCTGGCGTGGGGTGCGGAGGTGCGGCGCGACCTGCCCTGGCGACTGACTCGCGACCCGTGGGCGATCCTCGTCAGCGAGCTCATGCTCCAGCAGACCCAGGTGCCTCGGGTCGTGCCCCGATGGCAGGCCTTCCTCGACCTGTTCCCGACGCCGACGGCGTGTGCCGCAGCGCCGGTCGGTGATGTCGTGCGGGCGTGGGCAGGCCTCGGCTACAACCGGCGGGCCGTCAACCTCCACCGCGCTGCGTCGGCCTGCGTCGAAGGGCACGGCGGCCAGCTCCCCGAAGACCTCGAGGGGCTGCTGGCGCTCCCGGGGATCGGCCCGTACACCGCCCGGGCGGTGCTCGTCTTCGCGCACGAGCGCGACCTCGGGTTGGTCGACACGAATGCCGGCAGGTTCGTGGCCCGAGCGCTCGCCGGCCGGCCCGTGCCGCTCTGGGAGGCGCAGGCACTGGCTGATGCGGCCGTCCCCACGGGCGAGGCTTGGGCGTGGGGCCAGACGGTCTTCGATCTCGGTGCCGCCGTGTGCACCCGGCGAGGGCCGGCGTGCGACCGCTGCCCGATCACCGCACACTGCCGCTGGGCGCAGGCAGGGTGGCCCGAACCCGATCCGGTGACGGGGTCCGCAGGCATCAGCGGCGGCCAGTCGAGCTTCGCCGGCTCCGACCGCCAGGGCCGCGGACGCCTGGTCGACGCGCTGCGAGTGGGGCCGGTGGCCCTCGACCCTTCGGCGCTCGCGGAGGCGTGCGGCTGGCCCGACGACCCCGATCGGGCGACACGCGTGGCGGCTGGTCTCGTCGCCGACGGGCTGGCCGTTGCCGGGTCGGGCTGCCTGCAGCTGCCCTGATCGAGGTGCGTGAGGCGCACCGCACGGGTGACAGACCTGCTCGCCTCCATCAGGATGACGAGGTGGGTCACCCCACGGAGGACATCGAGGTCGTCGTCCACCACGACGAGGTGCCGGCCGCAGCGCCCGTCCGGCGGTCCCGCCATGCGCCACGGGCGGCGGTGGCCCTTGCTGTGGGTCTGCTCGTCGTCGTCGGCGGACCGGTCATCGAAGCCCGCCCCGTCGACGAGGTCGCCGGACCCCGCGCCGACGCCACCTGCAAGTGGGAGACGACTCGACGGCTGTGGTGCTCGTTCGCCGGCGACGAGGTCTGCTGCCCGCCCGACTGAGGGCTGCGCCCGGCCCTCAGCCCGCAGTGACGCGGGCGAGCACGTCGTCCACGACGGCGTCGGCGAGCGCGATCATCTCCTCGTCGGTGCGGTCCTGGATGGGGTGGGCGACGAAGACCCGCGCCACGTCGGGGAAGCCGAGGGCCTTCGCCTGTGCCTCGGCGGCGTCGACGAAGACGTCCGAGGCGATGAACACGGACGGCACCCCTCGGCGCTCGAGATCAGCGATGTCGTGCACACTGCACGACGTGCAGCTGCCTCAATCGGCGAGCGCCTCGATGACCACGTCGCACGTGACGGAGATCTCATGGCGGAGGTCGATGGGCGCCGGCTTGGTGAACGTCGGCTTGCGATAGCGCTCCACCCGGGCGCCGAGCGCCTCGAGCCGGGTCGCCAGATGGTCGAGGAAGACGTCGCCCCTCGGCTTGGAGATGTCGAGCAGGCCGACGGACTTGCCCTCGAGCGAGGCGGGACGGGGGAGCAGCGCTCGCTCCGTCGTCGCCAGCTCACCGGTGGGGTCGAGCACGACTCTGGTCATCTGGCGCTCCTCAGGATCACGCCGGGAAGGTGGCGCTG
>JBBSLC010000203.1:0-4302 GCA_038255685.1 Acidimicrobiales bacterium
GCCTCGGGGTCAGGCTCCACCCCGGGAGCGAAGCCGTCGACGACGTCGGTGATGCCGACCCGGGAGATGATCGCAACCCCGTTCCACCGCCCCTCGCCGTGGTGGACGGCCTCGTAGCCGAGTCCGGAGAACGCCATCGCCGGGAACGCGTCGTCGGTGCTCTTCGTCTCCTGAAGGCACAGGACGTCGGGCTGGACCTCCTCGAGCCACTGCTCCACCTTCTCCAGGCGGGCCTTGAGCGAGTTCACGTTCCACGTCGCCACACGCACCCCGGCACCGTACCGGCGACCGCCCGAGCTGCGGCTCAGCTCGGCCAGGGGCGGAGGAGGCCCTGGCGGTCGGGGCGGGCGTCGGCGTCGTCGGGGCCGACGTCGACGGCGAAGCGCTCGGCGTCGTCGAGCGCCTCGTACGAGACGCCGGCCGGGTCGTTGCGCCACCAGCTCCTCGTGTTCCGCGAGACGGCGTACAGGCACTCGAACCCGCGCACCGGCTCGGACAGAGCGGCGACGAAGCAGCGAGCGAGGTCTCCCGGGCTGACCCACGTCGAGAGGTCCCTCATCGTGCGGGGACGGGGAGCGGCCGTGCCGATGCGGACGCACACGACCTCGAGGGCCCATCGGTCGACGTAGAGCCGACCGAGCGCCTCGACCGCGACCTTCGACACGCCGTAGAAGGTGTCCGGTCGAGGGGGATCGCCAGGGCGGACGAGGTCGTCGCGCCCGTAGGCGCCGGTGAGGCGGTTGCTGGAGGCCAGCACGACCCGGCTCACCCCCTCGAGCCGCGCCGCCTCGAGGACATGGCCCGTGGCGGCGACGTTGACCTCGAGCAGCGACGCGAGCGGCGCCTCGTCGGGGATCGCCGCCAGGTGCACGACGGCATCGCAGCCGGCGACCGCAGCCCGAACGGCGGCATGGTCGGTGACATCCCCCTCGACGAAGGAACCGATCCCGCTCGCGGGCGGTTGGAGATCGAAGACGACCACGTCGCCCCGGGCGGCGATGGCGGGGAGGATCCACCCGCCGACCTTGCCCGAGCCACCGGTGACGAGGGTTCGGCGCCCGACGGGGTGAGTGCCAGGCGGGGGGGTCACCCCGCCCTCGTCAGCCGTCGTCAGCGGCCGGTCGGGGACGGGCGGGTGCCCGCCGCCGGGGTGCCTTCGCTGCTGCAGGCGCGGCATCGGCGGGCGCGGCGGCCTTCTTCGCTGCCCGCTTCGCCGGCGTCCGAGCGGCGGGCTCGGCAGGGTCGCTCGGGGCGGCCGCCTTCTTCGTGCCTGCCTTCTTCGCTGGCGCCCGCTTCGCAGGCGCCTTCTTCTCCGCTGCGTCCGGCTTGGACGGCGCCTTCTTGGCGGCCCGCTTGGAGGGCGCGGCCGCGTCGGCCTCCGGCGCCTCGACAGGCGCCTCGGGGGTCGCCGCAGCCTTCCGGCCGCGACCGCGGGGCGGGCTCGCCGGCGCAGCAGCCGTCGACGCGGTGACCGCCGGCGGCTCTGCGGTCGCCGCCGCCTTGCGGGTGCGACGTCGGGGTGCCTCAGCCTCGGGCTCGGCGGGGGCGGGCGCCTCGACCGCCGGTGCGGCCGCCTTGCGGGGGCGTCGCCGGGGTGCGGGCGCCGTCTCCTCCTCGACCGGCGCCGTCGCCTCCGCCGGTGCTGCCTTGGCCTTGCGCGTGCGGCGGCGTGGTGCCTCGTCGTCGGCGGGTGCGTCCTCGACCGGGCCCGTCTCGGCGGCGGGGGCCGTCGCTGCTGCCTTGCGGGTGCGACGGCGCGGCGCCGGCGCGGCCGAGTCCGGCTCGGCTGTGGGCTCGTCGACGGGCCCAGACGCAGCAGGTGCCACCTTGCGGACCCGGGTGCGGCGACGGACAGGCTCGTCGTCGTCGGCTGCCTCCGAGGCACGGGGGCGGGAGCGCCGGCGGGGAGCCTCCTCGGCGGCGTCGGCCGCCTGGCTGGCGCTCCTCTGCGTCGGCGCCTCGTCGTCCTCGTCGATGCCCTCGGCGCGGTCGGTGACCCCGTCGAGCTGCTCGAAGCCGGGCAGGGCGAGGTCGATGGCCCGACGGGGGCCGTCGATCGCCTGGACGACGAACTCGCGCACCTCGCCCCGCTCGAGCACGTCGCGCGCCGCGCGGGGTGCCGGGTCGGCGAGGTACTTGAGCGGCACGTAGCAGCGGGCCTCGCCGACGGACACGTAGGCGCCGTGGCTCGAGAACTCGGTGACCTCGCCCTCGACGCGCTGGCCGACGGCGTGGTCGCTGATGAAGGTGACGAAGGCAAGGCCCTCGTTCACCGGCTCTTGCGACGGCGCGCTGGTGCGCTTGCGCCCAGCTCGCCGGGCACGGTCTCCCTGAGCGCGCTCGTCACCGGTCGCTTCGTCCTTCGCGCTGTCACGCCTCGATCCCTGCGCACCATCGCGCGCCGAGCGCCGTTCGGCGTCTCGCTCGAGGTCGCGCTCGCGACCGCGGACGGGCCCCGGAGGCGGCGACTTCGGGGTGGGCATCGGCTGGTTCGCCGCCGGCGAGGAGACCGAGCGACGAGGCGTGGCCCGGCTCGCGCTCTTGGCCGATGCGGTCTCGCCGCCGCGCACCCGCTTCCGCGACGCCGCACGCGTGGCCTGACGGCTCTTCTGTCCCCGGACCGGCGTGCGAGCGGTGAACACCCAGCCGATCACGGGCACCGGCTTGCCACCGATCAGCCGACCTTCGTCGAAGAGCCAGTCGAAGTCCCCGTGGAACTCCTGGAAGGAGTCGTTGGAGAACACGGTGGCGTCAGCCTTCTCGGCGATGGCGAGGATGAAGGCATCACCTCGGCCGATCGTGCCGGCCGGTGGGGTGAGCAGCTCGTTCGCCGCGAGCGCCTCGTCGTACATCTCGCGCTCGGACGGGTCGATGCGGTGCTCGAACGTGGCGTCGACGACGACGATGAACTGGTCGTGGGGGTACTCCTCCAAGAAGGAGCGGACCGCCTCGTCGAGCTGGGCCAGGCTGGGCAGGCTGCGGCCCTCGGTCGCGATGTTGGAGCCGTCGATGACGACGACGGAGTTCTGGGTCATGTTGAGGACCAGTCAACCACCTGAGCGCGTGTGCGTCGTGCACCCAGGCCGGACCGGGTCGCTGCGACCCCCCTACGCTCGGCCGCATGGACGTCACCGGCGAGGTCACCGAGCTGCTCCAGAGCCTCATCCGCAACGCGTGCGTGAACGACGGGACCGCCGACTCGGGGGGTGAGTCACGCAGCGCCGACCTCCTCGCCGGCGAGCTCGAGGGCGCAGGGTGCGATGTCGAGCGCTACGAGCCGCACCCCGGGCGGACGAGCCTCCTCGCCCGCATCGAGGGGAGCGACCCGAGCGCTCCTGGGCTGCTGCTGATGGGCCACACCGACGTGGTGCCCGTGAACCCTGACGGGTGGAGCCGGGATCCCTTCGGCGGCGAGCTGCACGATGGCGAGGTGTGGGGTCGTGGTGCCATCGACATGCTCAACCTCACCGCCTCGATGGCCGTGGCGTTCAAGCACCTCGCTCGCACCGGCTTCACACCCAAGGGCACCATCGCCTACCTGGCCGTCGCCGACGAGGAGGCGCTCGGGACCTGGGGGGCGGAGTGGCTCGTCGACCACCAGCGGGACGAGGTCTCGCTCCCCTACGTCATCACCGAGTCGGGTGGCATCCCCGGCCGCCGACCCGACGGCATCCGCCTCCCGGTGGTCGTGGCCGAGAAGGGCAGCCACTGGTGCACCTTGCGGGTGAGCGGGACGCCCGGCCACGCCAGCCAGCCCTTCCGCACCGACAACGCCCTCGTGACCGCAGCCGAGGTCGTGCGGCGACTCGCCACGTACCGGCCTCAGACCGACATCCACGAGACGTGGCGTCGCTACGTCGAGGCCATGGGCTTCCGGGAGGAGCGCACCACTGCCCTCCTCGACGCCGATGGCCTGGCCGAGTACTGCGAGACCCTCCCGATCGGCCTGGCCCGCAACACCCATGCCTGCACGCACACGACGATCGCTCCGACCATGGTCCACGGCGGGGTGAAGACCAACGTCATCCCCGACCAGGTCGACCTGCAGGTCGACATCCGCACGCTCCCCGGCCAGACCAGCGCCGACATCGATGCGCTGCTCGCCGACGCCCTCGGCGACCTCGTCGGAAAGGTCGCCGTCATCCAGGCGAACCACGACGCGAGCACGGCCTCCCCCGTCGACACCCCCCTCTGGGACGCGATGCAACGGGTGTGCGACGGCTTCTACCCGGGCAGCGCCATCGTCCCGACGATGACCGTCGGCGCCACCGACGCCCGCTTCTTCCGTGCTGCAGGCGCCAC
>JBBSLC010000204.1:0-4293 GCA_038255685.1 Acidimicrobiales bacterium
ACGAGTATGTCGGGCACCGACGATGGCCACACGCCGGCATGGACGGTGCCGATCGAGAGCGGGTAGGCGATCGGCCATCGCTGGAGCAGCGGGTCGACGGCGACGTTGCGCCGCCGCTCGAGGTCGGCGAGGGCCCACCAGATCGGCCACAGCTTCTCGATGGCGCTCACGCCCTCGGTCCGGCGCGCCGCGTGTGCCGCCAGGCCGGGGATGCGCAGGCGGAAGGTGAGCGCGCCGGCACAGGCGGGGACCACATCGAGGCTGGTCGGCTCCGGGACCACGCAGAGGTCGCTGCGCCAGCCTCGCTCCAGCAGGGCGAAGGTCCCCAGGCCGCCGTCCTCCTCGCTCCCGACCGAGGCGACCAGCACGTCACCGCCGAGGGGGACGCCGGCTCGTGCCAACGCCCGCGCTGCCCACCACGCAGCGACCAGACCGCCCTTCATGTCGCACGCACCCCGCCCGAGCAAGTCGGTCCCGACGATCCTCCCGGAGAAGGCGTCGTCGCCCCTCCACGTGGCGAGGTCCCCCGGTGGCACCACGTCCACGTGGCCGTCCAGCAGGAGCGACGGCCCACCATCCGCACCGGGGAGGCGCCCGACGACACCCCACAGCTCGTCTCGCGACACCTCGTGACCCGGGCACGACGGCGCCTCGAGCAGCGCCGCCAGGTCGGCCTCCCAGTGGTCGACCTCGAGATCGCGAGCGAGGCGCTCCGCCATCCAAGCCTGCGCTTCGTGCTCGGCGTCGCTGCCCGTCACGCTCGGGATCCGGACGAGCTCGACGAGGTCGGCGACGACCTCCTCGGTGAGCGCCTCGACCTCGGCGAGCACCCGGGCGTGCCAATCGACCGTCACGACGACCGCCGGTGGGCGGAGACGGCATAGCCACCGTCGCCTGGGAAGGGGTCCTTCGACCACGTCGACCACCGGTCGACCAGCTCGAGGCCGGCGGCTGCAGCGTGCGCGTCGTAGGCGTCGATGCCCAGCTCGCGATCGAGCTGGAAGCCGGCGACCAGCGTGCCGGTCACCGCCAGGTGTCGTGCGCAGGCGCCGACCACGGCGGCCTCCGTGCCCGGGGTGGTGAAGAGCAAGACGTTGCCAGCCATCACCACGACGTCGAAGCGGCGGCCGAGGTCGAGCGCTGCGAGGTCGGCTTCGACCCACTCGATCCCCGGCTGGCGCCGGCGGGCGACCTCGAGCATCGACGCGTCGACGTCGGCACCGACGACCTCGATCCCGTGGCGGGCGAGCTCGATCGCCACCCGTCCCGTCCCGCAGCCAGCATCGAGGACCGAAGCGGGCCCGAGGTCACGCACGAGGTCGGCCTCACCGTGCACCTCACCGCCGCGCTCGGCGAGGCGATCGAACCGCTTCTGGTACGCCTCGCCGTCCCATGCCATCGGCCCATCCTTGCCGAGGGGTCGAGACCACGAGCGCACCGACCGGCGAGGTCCCCGCGCCTCCGCCCCGGGCGCGACCGAGGGGGCCGCCATGGCCCCCTCGTCCGCTCGTTCCCGCTGGTGCGTCGTCCTGGTGCGTCAGTCGGAGGTGGTGACCTCTGACTTGCGGGAGAGGTGACGGATGCCGAGGGCTGCGCCGACGAGCAGGGCAGCGACCGCAGCAGCGGGGACGGACTCGCTCCCGGTCCTCGGGAGCTGGGCAGCCGGGGTCGGCCCAGCGGACGGCGTCGGGCTGGTCGGCGACGGGGGAGCCGCCTGGGCTGCCACCGGGCGGAACTGTGAGGCGCTCTGGATGCTCGCCACCGTCACGGTGGACGGCCCGGCCAGGGCCTCGACGCCGCCGAGGGCTGCCTCGAGCTCACCCATGACCACCGACAGCACCGGGACGGTGGCACCGAGCTCGTCGAGCACATCGGTGACAGGGGCGGCGAGGTCGAGCAGGGCTGCTGCTCCGACCACGTCGGGCGGGGTGATGGTGGCCCGCAGGGCGACGACCTCGGCCACGGCATCGGTGACATCGCCGTCCTCGGTGATCGACTCGACGATCTGGAGCACCTCGACGTCGACCAGGTCCGCCAGGTCGGCGTTGATCGTGGCCAGGATGGCGCCGAGCTGGTCGTTCACCTGGGCGGTGAGGTCGTTGAGCACCGCGACGGGGGCGGTCAGGTCGAGGTCGGTCAGGACCGGGGCGAGGGCACCGACCTGCACCGAACCGATGCTGGCCGTCACGTCGGCGACGGAGCCCTCGACCGTGTCGGTCGCCTTGCTGACGAGGCTGACCTCGACGTCGGTGACCGACAGCAGCGGTGCGCCGTCGAGCGTGGCGAGGACGCCGACGAGCGTGTCGGCGAGGAGCCCCTGGACCGAGTCGAGCAGCTCCTCGGCGGTCGCGGTGATGTTGGCGCAGCTGATGTCGTCGGGCAGGGCAGCGGCGCTGTAGCCCGCGCCGAGCACGCCGGTGATGGTGTCGATCGGGGGGATCACAACCGGCGAGCCAGGCAGGATCGGCTCCGTCGGCAGCACGGGGAGGGAGCCGGTGTCGGTGCCGGGGAGGGGGAGGTCGCCGACGATCGTGTCGAGATCGGGCAGGCCGGTCAGGCCCCCGACGGTGTCGAGGAGGCCGTCGACCGTCGCGCACAGCTCGGCGGTGACGGCGCCGGTCTCGCCCTGGAGGGCGTCGATCGCCTCGTTCAGGTCGGCGACGACAGCGGCGGGGTCGGCGATGTCGGGCAGGTCGAGCCCGAGCCCGTCGAGCAGGCCGAGGAGGTCCTCCACCGGCAGGTCGGCGAGGCTGAGCCCGAGTCCCTCGAGGAGCGCATCGAGCTCGAGGACGTTGACCGCCGGGATGGTGATCGTCTCTGCGCCGCTCGAGCTCGCCGTCGCCGCCTCGGTCGCCATCTGGACGGCGCCGGTGGGCACCGAGACGAGGCCGCCGGCGAGCGACAGGTTGGCCAAGCCGGCCTGGAGCCCCGATCGGGCGCTCGTCGCGTCGACGATGGAGGAGAGCACGGCGTTCACCGCGCCGCTCACGGCCGGGGTGTCGATGGCGTCGGGCTCGACGCGCTCGGCATCTTCGTCGCCCGAGCTCGAGGTCGTGACCGGAGGGATGGCGAGGTCGAGGCCGGGCACGGTCTTCGACGTGACGGTGAGCGGGCTGAGGCCGTTGGACGTCGTGGCCTCGCCGTCGTTGGTCGAGGAGCTGTCGTTGCCGAGGACCCGGATGGCGAGCAGCTCACCGTCGGTCCCGAGCTCCACGCCGAGGACCGTCGAGGCGACGATCCCGGAGCCGACGCCGGTGACGGGCTCGGCGGCGACGGCGCCGAGCGAGAGGGGGACGGCGGCGGCGAGGGCTGCTGCCGTCGCGGCGCCGAGCAGGCGGATCTTTTGCATGGAGTGCTCCCAGGTCGGTCGGGTTGGGTGAGATCGGGTTGCTCCGTCCACTTTCGGGCATTGCGGACGCCGCGACCATCGTCACAACGGGTCATTTGTGCAGCGCGCGCGGACTAGTCCGCTCTGCGTGGTTGACACCCACCCACGGGACCCGCGCCCGGACACCTCCGGTGGGCTGCACAGGGGTTCGGCGGCGCTCCTGGTGCGCGTCAGCACCGACCGTAGGCTGCTGACCATGACGGGGATCGACGCCGCTCGTCTCGCGATCGCGCTCGAGGTGCTCCGCGAGCTCGACGACCTACCGGTCGAGCACCCCGATGCCGTTGCCGTGCGAGCGGCCACCAGCCAGCTGTTCAAGCAGGTGAAGGAGCGTCGTCGCCGCGAACGTCGCGAGCTCGCACTCTCCCATGACGCAGCGGTGACGGCAGCGACGGCCACTGGTGCGCCGGGCCGCATCGATGACGAGACGCAGGGACTTGCGCTGTCCGCCGTCACGACGACCCCGCTCGCCGGCACGCTCCGCAGCGGGCGGGCCTGCTACACGTGCAAGCGGCGCTACCGCGAGGTGGATGCGTTCTACCACCAGCTGTGCCCGCCGTGCGCGGCGAGCAATGCGGCACGACGAGGTGCTCGTGTCGACCTGCGGGGCCGCCGAGCCCTGCTCACCGGCGGCCGGGCCAAGATCGGGATGCACCTGGCGCTGCGGTTGCTGCGCGATGGCGCCGACACGACGATCACGACCCGCTTCCCCGCCGACGCCGTGCGCCGCTTCACGTCGATGGGCGACAGCCCCGACTGGTTGCACCGGCTCCACATCGTCGGCATCGACCTCCGAGACCCGGCGCAGGTCGTCGCGCTCGCCGAGGCGGTCGCGTCGCGCGGGCACCTCGACGTCTTGATCAACAACGCCGCGCAGACGGTGCGCCGCAGCCCGGGGGCGTACG
>JBBSLC010000205.1:0-4221 GCA_038255685.1 Acidimicrobiales bacterium
CTCGGCCGTGGCCGACCGCATCTCCTCCGACACTGACGCCCTGCGCAGCGCAGCTGGCCGCTGCGAGTGGGCGGCCGGTGACGTGCGCCGGATCCTCACCAGCCTCGTCGACGGGCTGGACTCCCTCGGTGACGTCACCGGTGATGACGAAGGAGGCAGGGCCTTCGCCACCGACCACGATGCCGCCCGAGACCGGATAGAAGGCGCGCTGCGCAACCTGATCGGCTGCGCCGAGGGCATGGCCGAGGGCTTCGAAGCGGCTGCTGACAACCTCGAGCGCGCCGAACGGGCGTCGACCGTGCGGCGAGCGTCCTGACGTGGCCCTCGTCGCACCTACGCTCTGGGAGCCGTCCGCCGACGAGGGCCGCGTCCGGCGCGCTGCCGAGCTCTGGCGGGGCACGGCGACCAGGCTCGACTGCACGCTCGGCGACCTGGCCGGCACCGCTGCCCTCGTCCGAGCCGACCACGAGGGCGAGAGCATCGACGCCTTCGACACGTGGTGGACGGGTCTCGCCGGACCTGGCGACGCCCACCTCGGAGACCTCGTTGCGGCCTGCGGCTCGGTCGCCGACGCGCTCGATGCCTACGCCGACGCGCTCGGCGAGGTGCGACGGGCGCTCCTCGAGATCGCCGCCTCGATCGCCGCGTCCATGGCCGTCGGGGTCGCGCTGGCCTGGGCGACCGCAGGGGCGAGCGCAGCGGCCGCCACCGCGACCCTCACCGCCCTCACCATCCAGGCGACCGCGCTCGGCGCCACGTTCGCCGCCCGGGCCGGGACCATCGCCCGGGCCGTCGCCCTGCACGCCACGATCGGCGCCCTCGAAGGCCTCGCGACCTACGCCATCGTCGAGCCCCTCCGCATCGCCGCCTTCCACCCCAACGACGACCCCTTCGGCTCGTTCGAGCTCAACGAGGCAGCCCTCGCCGCCGCCGGCGGCGCCCTCGTCCCCGGCTGGCGAGCCACCCGAGGAACTCGATCGGCGGCGAACATCGTCGCACCGTCATCCGAGGAGCTCCTCGCCGAGCTCGCTCGCGCCGGCGTGAAACACGACCCGTCCCAGGTGGTCGCCATCCGTCGACTCGGGGACGGCAGGATCGTGTTCCTCGAGACTGGCGACGCACGAGCGGGCCTGAGACACATCCGTCGCCATGAGCGAGACTTCGCCAACATCGGCATCACGCCAGAGGAGATCCCATTGGTCGTCATGGAGGCACTCGTGCGCGGCACTCCCATCGGCGTGCAAGGTCGAACTCGCCAGATCTTTCAGGTGGTCTTTCGTGGCGAGCCGAGGCGAATTGCAGTCGAGGTCGGATCGAACGGATTCGTCGTCAGCGCCAATCCGAAGCCACTGCCGTGACGAACGGCTCGCGGCAGCTCCGACTTCGGGCGGAGTACGGGGCTTGGGCGGTGTGGGACGTCACAGGTCCCGTGAGCGAGAACCTTGATCCGTTCGACCTTGGTATCAGCGACACCCTCGCCGAAGCCCTGGAGACCTGGGCAAAGGTGTTCGATCGGACGATGGACGACGAGTACCCGCCATGGTCCGGCTTCGCCTCGGCATCCGAGCGTGCTGGCTTCGTCTCGGAGGGCCATCGACTCGCGCAATCTCTTGGGGACGCCCTTCCGCACTGCGAGGTTGCCCTGGATCTCGGGGATGGTCCCCTGCCCCTGGCGAGCGAACAACGCGCTCGTAGCCGCCTCCCGTGATGAGCTCCGGAGCGGCTCACTCGCGCCGGCGCGCGATGATCGAGCCGTGATCGCTGCGTTCTCCATCTCCCCACTCGGAGCGAGCGAGTCGGTCGGTGACGTGGTGGCCGAGTGCGTGGCCATCGTCCGGGCGAGCGGGCTCCCCAACGACACCAACGCCATGTTCACCAACGTCGAGGGCGAGTGGGACGAGGTGATGGCCGTCATCAAGCGGTGCGTCGATCACGTCGCCGCCACGGCGCCCCGGGTCAGCGTCGTCGTGAAGATCGACCATCGGCCCGGGACCACCGGGGCGTTGCGGTCAAAGGTCGAGTCCGTCGAGCGGCGGCTGCTGGGCAACGACGACGAACCCCGCTGATCGCGGTTCTGTGTGGGTCCTTCCACCTCCAGGGCGGACACACCCACACCGTTCGCAAGGGGGTCAGGCGGCGGGGACGGTGACGAAGGAGTCGAGGGTCGGGAAGGCGGGGTCGGGTGCGCCCTGGGCGTCGACGCCGCAGAGGGTGCGCCAGCCACGCGGGATGCGGCCGGGGCGGTAGATGCCGGCGTCCATGAGGGCCTTGAGCACGGGGCGGGTGGCCTCGTGGCGCAGGGCCTTGCGCCGGGGGCTGCTGTTGGCCGCCCGCCACGTCTTGAAGCCCGGCAGGCCGATCGCCTTGTAGACCCCCGGGTGGACGAGCCCTTCGAACATGCCACCGATGGCGATCGGGGCGAGGCGGGCGATCAGGCGTCGCTCGACGAGGCCGGCGTCGGCGAACAGCTCGGGGAGCGTGAGACGGGCGAAGGCGAGGTGCCGTGCCTCCTCCATGCGGTGGTACTTGTTGACCTCGGCGATGAGCGGGTCGGTGTCGGGGTGGTCCGCTGCGAGCTTCTGGATGAGGTCGGGGATCTCCTCGCCACCGAGGATCATCACGGCGAGCAGTGCCGGCTTGGTGATGATGACCCGGCTGATGCGACGGGCGATCTTGCCGATCGGCCCGCCCATGAGCGGGTCGTGGACGTTGCCGCCGACCTCCTCGAGCACCCGGGCGAACGCACGGGAGTGGCGGGTCTCCTCACCCACCTCGTGGAGCATGTAGGCGACCCTCGGGTCACGCAGGTCGTCCGTTGCGGCGATCTGGAGGCTGAAGCCGGCCATGAGCACGGCCTCGAACCGGATGCCACCGCTCAGGATCGAGGCGACCTCGAGGCGGGACAGCTTCGCCCGGGTCGCTGCGTCGAGGTCCAGGTCGAGGCCAGCGGTGCTGAGCAGCTCGTCGCCGATGATCTGTCCCTTGCCGAGGCTCGACCAGTCGAAGCGGTCCTCGGGTTCGATGACCCGCTTGATCGAGGCGGTGTTGAGGCGCTCGACCTTGGTGTCCGCCGGCGTCGGCGCCGCAGAGGTGGGGATGTCGATGTCGATGACGGCCATGGGTCCATCATGGTGTTACTGACGGTAATCGTCAACCCTTCGCAGATGTGACGTTGGTTACGCTCCGGTCGTGGCGAGCGTCGAGGCGGGATCCAAGGGCGACCGCACCCGCGCACGGCTGCTCGCGATCGCGGTGCGGCGCTTCGCCGAAGACGGCTACCGGCGGACCTCGGTCGCCGACGTCGCCCGCGACGCCGGCATCACCCCGGCTGCGGTCTACGGCCACTTCGCCGGCAAGGACGGCCTCTTCGAAGCAGCCGTCGACGCTGACGCCGGCGCCCTCATCCGGGGCGCGCTCGACGCCGTCGGCGGGTCCGCTGGCCTGCAGGAGCGCTGGCCGACCCTCTTCGCCCACCTCGTGGCGGGCCTCGACCGACACCTGCTCGCCCGCCGGGTCCTCGCCGGCCACGAGCCGGAGGTGATCGACCGGATCGTCTCGCTCCCCTCCCTCCTCGAGCTCCGGGCGACCGTCGCGAGCGAGCTCGTCGCCGCGCAGCGGGCCGGCCGCCTCCGATCCGACCTCGATGCGGAGCTGATGGCAGCAGGCCTCGAGACCGTGGTGGTCTCCCTCCTCATCTCCCACCTGCAGACCTCGACCACAGACGAGTCCCGGTGGGCCGGGGTGCTCGCCGTCCTCCACGCCGCGCTCGACCCGCCTCGCTGACGGGTCGCTACAGGACGGTGATGCAGCTCGGTGCGTCGGGGTCGGCGCCGCTCGACCCGACCGGGGTGCGGTGGCGGACGGCCCGGCTCGGGTCGATGACGACCTCGGCCCCCTCGACCATGGCGGTGCCGTCGACGATCAGGCTGTAGGAGCCCGGAACGAGCGACGGCCACACCACGGACACGCCCGGCCTTCGAGCGACGTTCGCTGCCGTGCGCGAACCAGCGCCGGCCCGGAGCAGACCGGCGTCCCACACGACCTCGACGGCCACGGCGTGCGGTCGGTCGTCCTCGTTCACGGTGAGGAGCAGCGCCTGAACGCCGTGGGCCGCGACCTCCTCCGAGAGGGCTTCGAGCTCGACACGCACGCTCACCCTGGCGACGCTACCGCTCGCGCTGCCCCTCGGCCTCAGGCGCAGGCGGCCACGACGTCGGTGCC
>JBBSLC010000206.1:0-4171 GCA_038255685.1 Acidimicrobiales bacterium
CCTGCACGGCAACGTGCTCGTCGCCGAGGACGCATCGGCGGTGACGGCGGTGTTCTCCTGGAAGTGCTCCGTGCGCGGCGACTTCCTCTTCGACGTCGCCTGGTGCACGTTCTGGAGCGCGTGGCACCCCGGCATCGCCGCGGCCGACCCGTGGACCCGCGTCGTCGGTTCCCCGTCGCTCACCGAGAAGGATCGGGTCGACGCCGCACTGCGCCACCACTGCTACGAGCTGCAGATCGGCGCGAGCCACCTCGGCTGGTGCGCCTGGACCGGCGACCAGGACGAGCTGCGAGCCGTCGCCGCGCGCACCGCAGCGATCCTCGAACGGGGACCCCTCTCCTGACCATGTCCGATCTCGCAGTGATCGGTGGGGGGCCGGCGGGGCTCATGGCCGCCGAGGTGCTCGCATCGACCGGAGCGCGCGTGACGGTGTACGACCGGATGCCGTCGGTGGGGCGCAAGCTGCTGCTCGCCGGGCGGGGCGGGCTGAACCTGACCCACAGCGAGCCGGAGCACGTGCTGCTCGATCGCTACGGACCGGCTCGGGCCGCACTGGCGCCGGCGGTGGCTGCGTTCGGACAGGACGACCTGGGGGCCTGGTGCGCCGGCCTCGGGATCGAGACCTTCGTCGGGTCGAGCGGGCGAGTGTTCCCCGTCGGCCTGCGGGCGACCGGGCTCCTGCGGGCCTGGCTGCGCCGCCTCGGCGATCTGGGCGTCGAGGTCCGCGCCCGGCACACGTGGGGTGGTTGGACCGACGACGACGGGCTCTTGTTCACGGACGGTGACGGTGTTCGGGTGGTGGCGCACCCCGACGCAACCGTGCTCGCGCTCGGCGGCGCGAGCTGGCCGAGGACCGGCTCCGACGGCGCCTGGGTCGATCGCGTGAGGGACGCGGGGGTCGAGGTCTCGTCCCTGCGACCTGCGAACTGCGGGTTCGAGGTGGCGTGGTCGAGGCCGTTCCGGGAGCGGTTCGCCGGCTCACCCGTCAAGAACGTCGCGCTCTACCACGCTGGGCGCCCGGTGCGGGGCGAAGCGATGATCACCACCGTCGGCATCGAGGGCGGCGCCGTCTACGCGCTCTCCGCCGGGCTGAGGGACGCGATCGACGCCGACGGACGGGCGGTGCTCGACCTGGACCTGCACCCCGACCTGACACTGGGAGAGCTCGCCGCCCGCCTGGCTCGGGCGCGACCGAGAGACTCGGCAGCCACGACGCTGCGCCGCGCCGGCTTCTCGCCGGTCGCTGCCGGGCTCGTGCGCGAGGCGAGCGGGAACGAGCTCCCATCCGGTGACGACCTCGCCCGCCTTGCCAAGGCAGCGCCGATCGAGCTCACCGCGCCGCTCCCGATCGCCCGGGCGATCTCGAGCGCAGGGGGCATCGCCCTCGACGAGCTCGACGAGCGCTTCATGCTGCGTCGGCGACCGGGCACCTTCGTCGCCGGCGAGATGCTCGACTGGGAGGCGCCGACGGGCGGGTACCTCCTGCAGGCGTCCTTCAGCACGGGTGTCGCTGCGGCCACGGGCGCACAGGCGTGGCTTGCGACGCGTGACGGGAGCACCGCCTGATCGCTTCGCCGATTGTGGACGCTGGACCACCTCAGGCGTGGTCCAACGTCCAGAAAGGCGGGCCTGGTCGATGCCCCGGCGATTGTGGATGCTGGCACCGGTAGAGCAGGTGTGAACGTCCAGAAAGGGGGGCCCGGTCGGGGTGGACGGGCGCGACCGGCGCGACCCGCGTAGCGTCGCCGGTCATGGTCGACACCACTGCTGCGCTCGATCCGCTCGCACCCTTCCGGCTCGACGGGAAGGTCGCACTGGTCACGGGGGCGTCGAGCGGGCTCGGGGAGCGCTTCGCCCGGGTGCTCCACGGGGCGGGGGCCACGGTCGTCGTCTCGGCCCGGCGGGCCGACCGGCTCGAGGCCCTCGTCGCCGACCTCGACGGCGCGATCGCCGTGCCGTGCGACGTCGGCGACGGCGCCTCCATCGAAGCGCTCGTCGAGTCGACACTCGGCTCGTGCGGTCGCATCGACGTACTCGTGAACAACGCCGGGATGGGTGAGCCCCTCCCGGCCGAGGATGAGCCTGTCGAGACGTTCCGCCGCATCGTCGAGGTGAACCTCGTCGGGCTGTTCCACCTGAGCCAGCTCGTCGGCCGCCACATGCTCGCGGGCGCCGGGGGGACCATGGTGAACGTGGCGTCCGTGCTCGGCATGGTCGCCTCCGGCCAGATCCCCCAGGCCAGCTACACGGCGTCGAAGGCAGGCGTCGTCAACCTCACGAGGGAGCTCGCCGTGCAGTGGGCCAGACGTGGCATCCGTGTGAACGCCTTGGCTCCCGGCTGGTTCCCGACGGAGATGACCGGGCCCATGTTCGACGACGAGGGCGGCCAGCGCTTCATCCGCCGGGGCACACCGATGGGTCGGGCCGGCGAACCCCACGAGCTCGACGGGGCGCTGCTGTTCCTCGCCTCCGACGCCAGCAGCTTCGTGACCGGGCACACGATCGTCGTCGACGGCGGGTGGACGGCAAAGTGAAGGTCCCGCTGACCATCGGTGACTTCCTCGAGCGCGCTGCGCTCGTCCACGGCTCGCGCATCGGCGTGGTCGACGAACCCGACCCGCCCGGCGGCGGCCTCGGCTCGCTCACCTACGCCAGGATGGCCGAGCTGGCCCGGGCGCAGGCAGCCGCCCTCGACGCCAGGGGCATCGGAGTGGGGGAGCGCGTCGCGGTCGTCAGCCAGAACTCGGCCCGGTTGCTCACCTCGTTCTGGGGCGTCGCCGGCTCCGGTCGGGTGCTCGTGCCCATCAACTTCCGGCTGAGCCGGGAGGAGATCACCTACATCCTCGGTCACTGCGGGGCGTCGATGCTGCTGGTCGACCCCGAGGTCGCCGACGTGTGCGCCGACATCGACGTCGCCCACCGCCTCGTCCTCGGCACCGATACCGACGCGGAGCTGTACGCCGAGGGCGTCGAGCCGGTCGCGTGGGAGCCGGACGAGGACGCCACCGCCACCATCAACTACACGAGCGGCACCACCGCCCGCCCCAAGGGCGTGCAGCTCACCCATCGCAGCCTGTGGCTCAACGCCACGACCTTCGGCTGGCACGCCGGGGTGGACGAGCGCGACGTGTACCTCCACACACTGCCGATGTTCCACGCCAACGGCTGGGGCATGCCGTTCACCACGGCAGGCATGGGCTGCACCCAGGTCGTGCTGCGGAAGGTCGACGGCGCCGAGATCCTTCGGCGCGTGCAGCGCCACGGCGTCACCCTCGCCTGCGCAGCACCGGCCGTCGTCGCCGCCACCCTCGACGCTGCGGCGGAGTGGGACGGCCCGATCCCCGGTGAGGGGACAACCCGGATCATCGTCGCCGGCGCACCGCCGCCCACCCGCACCATCGAGCGGGTCGAGTCCGAGCTCGGCTGGGAGTTCATCCAGATCTACGGGCTGACGGAGACCTCGCCGTTCCTCACCATGAACCGCAGTCGGCGCGAGTACGACGGCCTCGGTGCCGGCGAGCGAGCGGCCAAGCTCAGCCGGGCCGGCGCGCCTGCCGTCGGCGTGACGTTGCAGGTCGACGACCAGGGCGAGGTGCTGGCCCGCAGCAACGTCGTGCTCGAGGGCTACTGGGAGCAGCCCGAAGCGACCGCCGAGGCGATCCGTGATGGCTTCTTCCACACCGGCGACGGCGGCTTCCTCGACGAGGAGCACCACCTCACCATCGCCGACCGGAAGAAGGACGTGATCATCTCCGGTGGCGAGAACGTGAGCTCGATCGAGGTCGAGGACGCGATGTTCTCCCACCCAGGCGTCGCCGAGGTCGCGGTGATCGGCGTGCCCGACGAGAAGTGGGGTGAGACGGTGAAGGCCCTCGTCGTCCTCGCCGCCGGCGCGACCGCGACCGAGGCCGACCTCATCGCCCACTGCCGGGAGAAGCTGGCCCACTACAAGTGCCCGACGTCGGTCGAGCTGCGCGACGAGCTGGCCCGCACCGCCACCGGCAAGCTCCAGAAGTTCAAGCTCCGCGCCCCCTACTGGGAGGGTCGCGACCGCCAGGTGAACTAGAACCACCGC
Organism: Acidimicrobiales bacterium; assembly: GCA_038255685.1. Classification (GTDB taxonomy): domain Bacteria; phylum Actinomycetota; class Acidimicrobiia; order Acidimicrobiales; family CADCSY01; genus CADCSY01. Next base: position 4,076 of record JBBSLC010000206.1, read on the forward strand.
AGGAGCGACGCCACGGCTGACGGGTACCGGATCGAGCACGCCACGATGGGCGAGGTGCGGGTGCCCGTCGACGCCAAGTGGGCGGCGCAGACCCAG
>JBBSLC010000207.1:0-4161 GCA_038255685.1 Acidimicrobiales bacterium
CAAGGCGATCGCTGCAGAGCTCCTGGCCACGCTCCAAGAGGCGCTGAGCAACGTGGCCCGTCACGCCCAGGCATCCCGCGTGAACGTGGAGCTCTTCGTCGACGGGGACGTGTGCCTGCGGGTGGTGGATGACGGCATCGGTCCGCCGAGCGAGGGCGCACCCCGTGGCAACGGCCTGGTGAACATGGCAGCGCGCGCTCAAAAGCTTGGGGGCACGCTCCAGCTGTCGCCCGGCGCGTCAGCAGGCACGGTGTTGGAGTGGCGCGCTCCGCGGCAGTAGGGACCAGCCGGACGGGTCGCTCCGTCAGCCCTCGGCGTTGCGGTCGCGCCGCTCGCGCCGCTCGGACAGCCGAGCGGCGTAGGCCGCTGCCTCGGCACGGCGGCTCATGCCGAGCTTCGCGAACATGTTGGACACGTAGTTCTTGATCGTCTTCTCGGCCAGGAACATCACCTCGCCGATCTGGCGGTTCGTGAGGCCCTCGGCGATGTGATCGAGGATCTTCCGCTCCTGGTCGGTGAGGGCTGCCAGCGGGTCGTCGTCGTCCTTGTGGCGCAGACGTTCGAGGACGCGCGTGGTCACCGATGGGTCGAGGAGGGAGTCACCGGCTGCGACCCGACGGATGCCGTCGACGAGGTCGTTGCCGCGCACCTGCTTCAGCAGGTAGCCGGCCGCCCCCGCGAGGATCGCGGCGTACACCGCCTCGTCATCAGAGAACGAGGTCAACATGAGGCAGGCGATCTCAGGGTGCTTCGACCGGATCTCACGGCACACATCGATCCCGTCGCCGTCCGGTAGCCGCATGTCGAGCACGGCGACATGAGGTGAGGTCGCTGGGATGCGTCCGTAGGCCTCCTCGGCGCTGCCCGCTTCGCCGACCACCTCCAGGTCGTCCTCCGCATCAACGATCTCCCGGACGCCGCGGCGCACGACCTCGTGGTCGTCGAGGAGGAACACGCGGGTCTTCACCACAGCAGTCTGCTCCGATCGGCCGTCAGCCGCGGTCGAGACCGCTCACGGCACCGCTGCGGCGGCGAGGAAGGGCCGTTGGTCCCACCGGGGATGGCCGCTCGGCCCTGACCGACACGGGGCTGGCGGGAGACGCTGTGGCCGATGGCTCACACCGTGGTCGGCAACGACGAATCCGAGAACGAGAGCTGAGGACCGCCCATGGAGATCGACCGCAACGGACTCCAGGTCCTCGACAGGGAGGAGTGCCTCCGCCTCCTCGCCACGGCGACCCTCGGCCGGGTCGGCATCACCGTCGGCGCGCTGCCGGTCGTGCTGCCGATCAACTTCCGCCTCGTCGGCGATCGGATCGTGTTCCGCACCGGTGTCGGGACCAAGCTCGACGCCGCCACCTGCAACGCCATCGTGTCCTTCGAGGCCGATGACATCGAGTCGTTCTCCCACGCTGGGTGGAGCGTCGTCGTGACCGGGGAGGCGTGCGAGGTCTCCGAGCACGACGCGCTCACAGACCTGGCGTCCGTCAACATCCCGAGGTGGGCGCCGACGGGCGGCGACCGCTACGTGGAGATCCCCACGACGATGATCTCGGGGCGCCGGATCGTGCCCGGTCAGCAGGCGGGGCGATGACGGTCGGGGCGGATCCGGCTCGCCAGGACCTCAGCTTGCTGGCGCCTCCTCGGCCCAGACGCTGAAGGAGGTGATCGGGGCGTCACCGAAGGCGGTGGTGAAGGCGACGTCGGCCGCATCGCGCCCCCTCGCCATCGCCACCCGTCCGATGCGAGGGACGTTGTGGCGCGCATCGAAGGCGTACCAGCCACCCTCGAGGTAGACCTCGAACCAGGCGTGGAAGTCCATGTCGACGCCGTCGGGCTCCACGCCGATGTCGCCGAGCCAGCCGCTCACGTAGCGGGCGGGGATGTTGAGGCAGCGGCACAGCGAGATGGCGAGGTGCTGGTAGTCGCGGCACACGCCGGTGCCGGCGGCGAGGGCGCCGGTCGCCGTGAGCGTCGAGCTGGCGTGCTCGTAGCCGTAGGTGAGCTGGCCGTGCACCCAGTCGCAGACCGCCTGCACCTGCGACCACCCCGGCTCGATCCCCCCGAAGCGGCCCCAGGCCGTGTCGCCGAGCAGGTCGACCTCGCAGTAGCGGCTCGGCAGCAGGAACGGGAGCACGTCGGTGGGGAGGGCCAGCACCGGCAACGCCATCGCCTCGGGGACGATCTGGTCGGGGGCGCCGTCGTCGTCGACCACGAGGTCGCACGTGAGGGTGACCTCGCCGGCCTGGAGCAAGAAGCGGTCGGCCAGGTTGCCGAACGCGTCGAGGTGGGGGGCGAGTGGCTCGGCGAGCGGCGCGACCGACAGCGCGTCACCAGAGCGGACGTCGCCGGCGCGCGACGGGTGGACGCGCAGGAGGGCCAGCACGGCGGTGTCCTGGGTGACGCGGTAGACGAGGTCGTAGCCGACGCGCAGCAGCACGTCAGCCGACCCGCGTCAGCTCGACCGAGACGGCGAGGCGCTCCGCCCTGCCCCCGCTGAAGATGCCCCGCAGCGGCGACACGTCGCCGTAGTCGCGTCCCCGTGCCACCACGACGTGGCGGTCCTGGGGGACCGAGCCGTTCGTCGGGTCGACCGGCACCCACTCGCCGAGCCACGCCTCGATCCAGGCATGGCTCTGTCCGACCACCGTCTCGCCGATGCCGGCGCTGGCGCTCGGGTGGAGGTAGCCCGACACGTAGCGAGCAGGGATGCCGGCGGTGCGCAGGGCCGCGAGCGCGAGGTGGGCGAAGTCCTGGCAGACGCCTTCGCGCTGGTGGAAGGCCTCCACCGCCGAGGTCGACACGCCCGTCACGCCGGGGACGTAGTCGAGGCGGTCGCGCACCAGCGCCACCGCTCTCTGGAGGGCGGCCGCCGGCGACTGCGAGGAGGAGATGGTGCGGGCCCAGGCGCTGACCTCGTCATCGATGGGGACGTGGGCCGTCTCCCCCAGGTACTCCGCGAAGCGGTCGGCGACCGCCGCCACCTCCTCCCACGTCGCGTGACCGGTGAACGGGGCGGCCATGCCGGTCTCGACCGTGGCGGTGCCGATGACGGTCAGCTCCTCGTGGGCGTCGTGGAGCTCGAAGGCGTGGACGAGGGTGCCCCAGTAGTCCCAGTAGCGGTACGTGCTGGCCCTGGGCTCGACGAGGACCTCGGCGTGGACCGTCGACTGCTGGGGCGTCGACAGCGGCGTGATGCGGGCCTCGTTGTACGACGCCCGCACGGGAGCGGAGTAGCGGAACCCGCTGCTGTGGCGGACCTTGATGCGCCAGCTCATGTCGTCCCCATGTCAGGCGATCCACTCGACGGGCTCGGTCGAGAGGAAGTACCTGGCACCGACTGCTGCTCCCGCAGCCGCGCAGGCGGCCTGGACCGAGGCGAGGAAGGCGGGCAGGTCAGAGAGCAGCTCACCGAGCTGGCGGTATTCGAGGTCGTTGCGGGCCCGGCCGAGCAGCCGACGGGCTTCGTCCTCGAGGCCGACACGGCCCGAGGTGGGCGACAGCTCGGCGAGGCAGCGCTCCGCGCTCGACAGCGCCGAGAAGATCGAGCGGGGGAAGAGCCGGTCGAGCAGGAGGAACTCCGCGACGAGGGAGGCGTCGACGGCGCGCCGGTAGGTGCGCAGGTAGGCCTCGTGCGCCGAGCAGCACTTGAGCGTCGTCACCCAGCCGGTCGCCTCCATCCCGGGGGCGAAGCGGGCGGTGAGCAGCCGGGCGGTCATGTCCACCCGCTCGAGGCTGCGTCCGAGCAGCAGGAACTGCCAGCCGTCGTCGCGGCTCATGAGCGAGTCGGCCAGCCCGTTGAGCAGCGCGGCCCGCTCCTTGACCCACTGGAAGAAGTGGTGGGGCACCACGGATGCAGCCGTGCGTCGACCGGGGAGCTGGTTGTAGGTCGCGTTCAGGGCCTGCCACATCTCCGAGGGGATGACCTCCCTCGCCCCACTGGCGTTCTGGCGGGCGGCCGAGAGCGCGCCGACGATCGAGGCAGCCGACCGGGGCTCGAAGGCGAGCAGCTCGTTCACCACTGCGGTCGTCGCCACCCGACCCTCCTCGAGGTCGGCCCCCATCACCCGCAGGATGTTCTCGCAGCTCGCCTGCTCGCTCCCCTCCGGCTGCTCGAGCAGGAGGAGGAAGTGGACGTCGAGGATGCGCGAGGTGTCCTCG
>JBBSLC010000208.1:0-4071 GCA_038255685.1 Acidimicrobiales bacterium
CGACGGTCCCCACGGGTGCTCCCGCCTCGTGGACCACGGGGCGTTCCCGTGGACCGATGCCGCCTGGCGGGGCATGCACCTGCCCTCCGCGGTGCTCTACGAGCTGCACATCGGCACCTTCACGCCCGAGGGCACCTTCGACGCGGCGATCACCAAGCTCGACCACCTCGTCGACCTCGGCATCACCGCTGTCGAGCTGCTCCCGGTCGCCGAGTTCGCCGGTGATCGTGGGTGGGGGTACGACGGGGTGGACCTGTACGCGCCGCACTCCGGGTACGGCGGCCCCGACGGGCTCAAGCGGCTGGTGGACGCCTGCAACAACCGTGGCCTCGGGGTCGTGCTCGACGTCGTCTACAACCACCTCGGACCAGAGGGGAACCACCTTGGTCGCTTCGGCCCGTACTTCACGGACTTCTACACGACGCCGTGGGGCCAGGCCGTCAACTACGACCAGCCCCGCTCCGACGAGGTGCGGCGCTTCGCCATCGACAGCGCGCTGCAGTGGCTGCGGGACTACCGCATCGACGGCCTGCGCCTCGATGCCGTCCACGCCATCGTCGACACCTCTGCCGTGCACCTCCTCGAGCAGCTCGCCATCGAGGTGGAGGAGCTGTCTGCCTGCGTCGGTCGGCCGCTCTCCCTCATCGCCGAGTCGGACCTGAACGACCCCCGGCTCATCCGACCGCGCGAGGCAGGCGGGCTCGGTCTGAGCGCGCAGTGGAGCGACGACCTCCACCACACCATCCACACGGCCCTCACAGGCGAGGTGGACGGCTACTACGAGGACTACGGCCAGCTGGGCCAGCTCGCCACGGTGCTCACCGAGGGGTGGCTGTTCTCGGGGAGGTGGAGCGACCACCGGGAGCGCACCCACGGGCGACCCCTCGACGGGCTGCCAGGGTGGCGGCTCCTCGGGTACCTGCAGAACCACGACCAGGTCGGCAACCGTGCCGTCGGCGACCGGATCGGCCGCACCATCAGCCCCGGCCGCTGCAAGATCGGCGCTGCGCTGTACCTCCTCGGACCGTTCGTGCCGATGGTCTTCCAGGGCGAGGAGTGGGGCGCCTCGACGCCCTTCCAGTACTTCACCTCGCACACCGATGTGGAGCTCGGGCGGGCCGTCGCCGCCGGGCGCCGCTCGGAGTTCGCTGCCTTCGGGTGGAAGCCGGAGGAGGTCCCCGACCCCCAGGACCCGGCCACGTTCGAGCGCTCGAAGCTGGACTGGGACGAGGTCGGGGGCGGCGACCATGCCGACCTGCTCGCCTGGTACACGGCGTGCATCGCGCTGCGCAGGGCCACCCCGGCGCTCGGGGACGGGCGGCTCGACCGGGTGCAGGCGACGTGCGACGTGGACGCCGGGAAGGTCGTGGTCCGACGAGGGTCGATCACGATGGTGGCGAACCTGGGTCCTCACGCGTTGCGCCACGACCTCGGTGCCGGTCACGGTCACGAGGTGCTGCTCGCGTCGGAGCCCGACGCGGCACTCGAGGCAGGGTCCGCCCACCTCCCGCCCGACTCGATCGTCATCCTCCGAGCGACGTCGAGCTGACGCAGCGCCCGAGGTCCTCTCGACGGGACCCACCGGTACGCTCGGGACTGCCTCGCCCGTGACCGGCGGGTGACGTCGCGACCGACCCGAGGGGATCCGTGAACCTTGCATCCACCTCCCGCCGCTCGGCGTGGCTGCTCTCGCTGGCCGTCCTGGTCGGCGCGTGCTCGTCGGGGGCCGGGGCGCAGGACCGCAGCGAGCTGACCGGTGCGATCGCCACCCCCACGACGGCGGGGACGGGTGCGTTCGCGCCGGTGGACGACCAGCGAGGAGAAGGTGAGGAGGCGTGGCCGGGTTCGGCGTGGACCGAGGTCTCCGCCGCAGCAGCGGGCCTCGACCAGGCTGCGCTCGACGACATGGCGGCGGCTGCGGCGCGCGCCGGGTCGCAGTGCCTGGTCGTGACCAAGGACGGCGAGCTGGTCGGCGAGTGGTACTGGGGAGGCTTCGGTCCGAGCACCGAGCGCGAGGTCTTCTCGGTGACGAAGTCGATCACCTCCACGCTCGTGGGCATCGCCCAGGACCGGGGCCTGCTCGACATCGACGATCGCGCCTCGAACTACATCGAGGCGTGGCAGGGCACGCCGAGCGAGGACGTCACGATCCGCAACCTGGTCTCGAACGACTCGGGGCGCTTCCAGGACTTCGACACCGACTACGTGCAGATGGCGCTCGGAGCGGACGACAAGACGGGGTTCTCCATCGCGCTGGACCAGCAGCACGAGCCCGGAACCCAGTGGGTGTACAACAACGCTGCCATCCAGACCCTCGAGGCGATCCTGGAGGAGGCGACCGGCCAGCCCGTCCACGCCTTCGCCGAGGAGGCGCTCTTCGAGCCGATCGGGATGCGCTCCTCCATCAGCACCGACCCTGCCGGCAACACGTTGACGTTCATGGGCGCGCAGGCATCGTGCCTCGACCTCGCCCGCTTCGGCCTGCTCTTCTTGCGGGAGGGGGCCTGGGACGGGGAACAGGTCGTCTCCGCCGAGTGGGTCGCCGAGGCGACCGCCCCGTCCCAGGAGCTGAACGAGGGCTACGGGTACCTCTGGTGGCTCGACCGCGAGGGTGGGACCTACCTCGACGGAGGAGATGGCGACGGCCGGTCGGTGGGGCCCTCGAGCAGTGGCACCTACGCCGCGCTCGGACTGCACAACCAGCTGCTCGGCGTCTACCCCGACGACGGTGTGGTCGCCACCCGGCTCGGTGCCGACCGTGGCGAGGGCGGGGAGAGCTTCGGGCTCGCAGCGCTCTCTGCCGGGGTCACGGCGGCGCTCGACCGGGCTCCGGCGGGCGAAAATGTCACGAATCGTGATCCAACCCGGCGGTAGGTCCGAACGGTAGGTGAGCGGCTGGGCGCCGTTCGCGGCATATGGTCGGTCTGCGACGCCCTCCGGGCGCAGCAGGAACGGCCCACCGCTCGCCGACTAGAAGGAGACCCCACGTGCGCATCGATGAGACAGCGCTCAAAGAGCTGATCACCGAATCGCAGGACCTGCAGTCCGATGCCGTGCGCGGCGCGAAGGCCGGTCTGCCCGAGCTGCGGGAGCTCCGCCACGAGCGCGGCCCCCTGTTGCCCGACCCGGCGAAGATCGAGCAGTACAACCTCGGTCGCCGGTCCCTGCTCAAGCGACTCGGCCTCGGTGCCGGCGCCGTCGCCGGCACCGCAGCACTCGGCGGCAGCTTCGGCGCCGCCATGGCCGCCATCATCGCCAAGCCGGTCGCCGCTGACACCGCCCTCGACATCCAGATGCTCCAGACGGCATCGTCGCTCGAGCGCCTTGCGGTGAACACCTACGCCGCAGCTCTCACGCTCCCGTTCATCGCCGATGGCAACGCCGTCGTGAAGGCGTTCGCAGAGACGACGATGAGCCAGCACGACGAGCACCGCCTGGCCTTCATCGCCCAGACGGAGGCTCTCGGCGGTGTCGGACAGGACGCGCCGAACCCGCAGTTCCAGATGGTCGTCGACCAGGCCCTCCCCACGTTGATGGCGCCGCTCGACGTGGTCGGCCTCGCTGCCGCCCTCGAGGAGGTCGCGAGCGACACCTACCTCGAGGACCTCACGATGTTCGAAGACGTCCGGTCAAAGGAGGTGATGGGCAGCATCTTGGGGGTGGAGGTCCAGCACCTCGCCATCCTCAAGGCCGTCGAGGCCCTCCTGCAGGGTGGGGGCGAGGCACTCATCGCCATCCCCACCGACCTCGCCGCCCTCCCCGATGCGGCCGGCAGCGTCGGGTTCCCCGACGGCGCCTTCCTCACCACCAGCCCCGAGACCATCGCCCCGCCCGCGTCAGGAGCCGTCCAGTGAACGACGAGACGACGACCACAACCACCGACGAGGCGCTGCACGCCGGCGCCGTCCGATCTGGTCTGCTCTCCCGACGACGCCTGCTCGTCGGTGGCGCCGCCTCCGTCGCCCTCTTCGCTGCCGCCTGCGGTGACGACGACGACGACGAGGAAGGTGCCGACGGCGGCGACGGGTCGACGACGACGACCGTCGCCGGAGGTGGCGCGTCAGCCGCCGA
>JBBSLC010000209.1:0-4061 GCA_038255685.1 Acidimicrobiales bacterium
CACACCGGCTGCGAGCGGGACCGAACCTGCGGCAGCAAGGGTCTTCCCGCTTTTGCCGCCTGCAGAGAGCCCCTTCGTGATGAGGGCGGCGCCGACGAGTATGCGGACGATCCTCCCAGCTGAACTTCCGATGAAGGTGATGACCGGCACGGCAATACCTCTCGTCCGCAGATGTGCACCGTGTCCTGCCCGCAACGGGTGACGAGCATCCCTGCGAGGGAGCTCCGACGATGCGTTCGCTGACTCAGCATCGTCCCCATAGGCGTCGACACCGTCGTCAGGGTGCGAGAGGAAAATCGTTGATCGGCGCCAACGACGATCTTGGACTCGACGAGGTGGCCGCGGGTGCGGCTCGTGCGTGACACCCACCGCAGGGGTCCGGCACGATCAACCATCAGGCATGACCGAACGAGTGCGGTACGCATCGAGCTGCCTCGCCGTCGCTGCGAGATCCTCGTCCGAGGTGTGGCCGTAGACGTCCATGCTGAACGCTGCCGAGGCGTGGCCCATGAACGACTTGATCATCATCGGGGTCGCCCCGGAGTTTGCAAGGGCCTTTCCGGCAGAGTGCCGCAGGGCGTGGATCGGCACGTCGACACCCACTGCTTCACAGGCAAGCACCCAGACTCGACGACGCCACCACGAGTACCGCAGCGTTGCGCCTCGGGGACCGCAGAAGAGCGGCGATTCTTCACCTTCTGGAACCGACTCGAGGTGCTCCCGGAGCGGCTCGATCAGATGCCTCAGGATCGGCAGGACGCGCGGTTCGCTCGACTTGGTCGTACCTGGGACCAACGCGCCTCCGACCTCGACGACGTTGTCCGTGACGACGGTTCGAGCAGCCATCAGATCGACGTGTCTCCGCTTGAGCCCGACCAGCTCTCCCCAACGAAGCCCTTCGTAACCCATCAGCCGGACAGCGAGCCCGTACGGCTCGATGCACCTCGCCGCGACTGCGTCGATCACCGCAGGCTCGAGCCAATGCCGCTCCCGCTTGTTCACCCTCGGCAAGACGATGCCCCTCGCCGGGTTGGCGGCGATCATTCGCACGCCAGCCACGTTCGTCACGTAGCCGATGCTCAACCGCGAGAGGACGTCCTTCTTCGGCGAGCTCGACCTGGCGCTGCGGGCGGCGGCGACGCTCGAGGAGCTCGTCGAGACCGGGGTCGTCAAGGCAACGGTCCAGCTCGCCACCCACCCGGTGCTCCAGTTCACCGTCAGCCACGAGTCTGCCCTCCTGCCCACCTGGTGGTCCGAAGAGCTTCAGGCCGCGCACGACGCGGCGGCGGCATGGGCAGCGGACCACCTCGCGCGCTTCCTCCCCTGGGAGGGAGCACTTCACGCTGCTGACTGGCTCGTGCGGACAGTCCTCGCCCTCGTCCAGTGCGACTCGGCCCATCTCGATCCCACCCGTCCAGAAGCCGTTCGCCGGATGGTGCAGACCTTCGTGCTGCCCGGCCTGTTACGCCTCCAGGAGGAGACCCCGAATGACCACGAGCAACGAAGCACTGATCGGTCGCAGTGACGTCAACGACCTCGACGCGATCCTCGCCGTCACCAACACCGACCGGGACGCGACGATCGCCGCGGTCCGCTCGAGCTTCGACACCGTCTTCACGTGGGACTACGAGAAGGGCTCCCGCCCGAAGCTGAACCGCCTCTACGAGAAGGCGAAGGTCAGCATGTGGAACGGCGAGACCGACCTCCCGTGGAACACCGAGATCGACCAGGAGCAGCTCGCTGCACTGCAGATGAGCTCGGTCGGCTTCCAGCAGATGGACCTCTCGAGGACCTCGTTCCGGCACTTCGGTGGCAAGAAGCTCGGACTGTTGGACGCGAGCGACGGCTGGCTGCGGACGAAGTTCCAGGAGCTGGGCGTCATCCAGTTCGAGGACTGGGCCGACACGGGCGAGGAGTACGAGATGTTCGCGCTTGCCGAGGGCGACGTCCGCTCCGCGTGAAGATCGACGTGTCCGACCCGCAGTGAAGCTGCCCGAACCGGTCAGCGGGCCCGAAGCGGCTCCCGGCGTCGGCCCCTGTTACCGACGGCGCCGTCCGTCACGGGTGTCGGCGCCGGCGCGGCGTTCGAAGCACCGGCGTCGCCGGAGCGGTTGATGGCGGCGTCGTTCGTCCCCAGGTAGGACTCGATCACCCGGGGGTGGACCAGGACGTCCTCGGGCTCGCCGCTCGCGATCACGGCGCCGAGCTCGAGGGCCACCAGCTCGTCGCAGATCGAGCGGAGCAGCGGCATGTCGTGCTCGATCACGAGGATCGAGCAGCCCGTGTACTCCTGCACCCGCAGCAGCAGCGGCCCGAGCGCCTCGGTCTCCCGCTGGGCGACGCCGCCGGACGGCTCGTCGAGGAGGAGCACGGAGGGGTCCTGGGCGAGGATGCAGGCGAGCTCGACGATGCGTCGGCTGCCCGTCGAGAGCTCGCCGACCAGCTTCTGGCGGAACGACCCCAAGCCCATCAGCTCGATGAGCTCGTCCACCCGGTTGCGGGCGGCCAGCTCCGACTCGTAGGAGGCAGGCAGCTGCAGGGCGGCGGCGAGGATGTCGCGCGAGGCGAGGTGGCGCTCGAGGGACACGGCGATCGTCTCCGCCGTGGTGAGCGACGGGTACAGGCGCGCCTCCTGGAAGGAGCGCCCGAGGCGTGAGCGCGCCCGCTCGTGCGGCGACCAGTCGGTGATGTCGTAACCCTGGAGGGCGATCCGGCCGCTGTCGATCGGGAGGAACCCGGAGATGCAGTCGAACAGCGTCGTCTTGCCGGCGCCGTTCTGGCCGATGAGGCCGAGGATCTGGCCCTTGCGCAGCTGCACGTCGACGCCGTTCACGGCGCGGATCCCGCCGAAGCGCTTGACCACGCCCGTGCACTCGAGCATCACCGGTGCGTCGGCAGCGGGCGCCTCCCGCTTCGCCGCCGCCGCCGCCACGGTGCCGGCCGCTCCCGCGGACATGCCCTCGTCGACGGTGTCGGCGCTGGCGCCGGCGATGAAGACGGACCGCAGGATGTCGGGGCGGTCGAGCAGGTCGGCGGTGGGCCCCGAGAAGCGGACCTCGCCCTTCTCCATGAACACCGCCCGCTGCGCGAGCGTGAGCGCCACGTTGATCGACTGCTCGACGACGATGATCGTGGTGCCGGCCTCGTGGATGCGGTGCACGACGTCGATCAGCTGGCCGACCACGACCGGTGCCAATCCCAGCGAGAGCTCATCGATCATCAACAGCTTCGGGCTGTTCATGAACGCCTGGGCGAGGGTGAGCATCTGCTGCTCGCCGCCGGACATGTTGCCGGCCAGCTCCCTGTAGCGCTTCGAGAGGATGGGGAACAGGTCCATCGCCTCGGCCCGAGCGGCCTCGAGGCGCTCCTTGTCCTCGCGGAGCATCCAGCCGGCGAGGCGCAGGTTGTCTTCGACGGTGAGCGTCGGGAAGACCCCCTTGCCGCCGGGCATCTGGATGAGGCCCTTGGTCGCGGTGACGTTGGCGGCCGTACCGGTGATGTCCTCCCCGTCGAACGTGACGCTCCCCGAGCTCGGCTTCACCAGCCCGGAGATGGCCTTGAGGATCGTGGACTTCCCGGCGCCGTTCGTGCCGAGGAGGGCGACGATCTCGCCCTGGGCGACGTCGAGGTCGACCCCGAACAGCACCTGCACCGGGCCGTAGGACACGTCGACACCCCTGCACGACAGCAGTGGCGGGACGACCGCCGGCACCTCCGTCGTCCGGTCGTCCACCACGTCGGTCACCGGACCACCTCCAGCTCGTCCTCTCGGGTCGCGGGCTCGACCGGCGCGTCGAGCGCACCCGCCAGCAGCGCCGTCTCGTCAGCCGGCTTGTCGGCAGAACCGGCCACGTCGGCCGCGCCCTCACGACGGTCGGCCACGAGGCTCGGGACAAGGATGCCGCGACGGTCGGCGATGCGGCGCAGGCCGCGGTCGCGCAACGACGCAACCGCACCGCCCAAGCCACCCGGTAGGACGAGCAGCACGAACAGCAGCCCAGCACCGGTGACGGCCAGGCGCAGCTCGCCGGAGAGCACCTGCTCGAGGAGACGGAGCGAGA
>JBBSLC010000210.1:0-3998 GCA_038255685.1 Acidimicrobiales bacterium
CATCGCTGCCCGCACCCGGGGCTACGTGTACGCCGTCGGGCGCATGGGGATCACCGGCGAGCGGGTCGACGTGGCGTCGTCGTCCGCCGCCATCTCCCAGCGCCTCAAGGCGCTGACCGACCTCCCCGTCCTGGTCGGCTTCGGGGTGTCGACGCCACGCCAGGCAGCTGAGGTGTGCGCTGAGGCCTATGGTGTGATCGTCGGCTCCGCCCTCGTGCGGCGCCTGCTCGAAGGCGGCGGCCCCGATGCCGCCGCCGCCTTCGTCTCCGAGCTCCGTCGCGCCATCGACGACGCCTGAGCCCGATCAGTCCCTGCGGGTGACCCGGGTCGCGTCGCGCTCCGCCAGCCCGTTGCGCCATCGATGATCCGATGGCGTGCTCTCGGGCGACCGGCAAGCCGGATCGCCCTCCGCCAGCCCGTTGCGCTCAGTCCCTGCGGGTGACCCGGCTCGCGTCGCGCTCCTCGGCGCTCAGGCGCTCGGCATCGGTGAGGTCGATGGCATCGTGGCGGTCGTCGTCGGCGTGCGCGTCGGCCGGCGTCCCCATGTTGTCGAGCGCACCCTCACGGCTCACCGCGGGGCTCGACGTCGTCTCGTCACCGGTCCCCCGGGCGGGGATCGTCATCGTGCGCTCGTTGTTGTCCCGCACCTCCCGATCGTCCACGTCCCGGCTGTCCAGGTCCCGGTCGTCTCGGCGGTGGTCGTCGTCCTCCGCGCCACGAGGGCGGACCTCGGGATCGAGCGCCCTCGTCACGAGGACCCCGTGCCAGCGCTCGCCCTTCACGCCGCCGAGCAGCGAGCCGACGAGCATGGCGGCGAGGACGCCGATGCCACCGAAGAGACCGACGTCGCGCCAGTCGTCGGCACCGGTCGGGATGCCCTGGTTGCGCAGCTCGTCGCCGATCGCCTCGCCGTCGGCGCCCACCGAGGCAGCCGCCGCAGCGCCGGCGACGACGGCGATGCCGAGGACGAACACGAGCAGCCCGTGGGCGAGCCCGGATCGCCGGCCCATGCGACCAGCGACGTAGCCCCCGAAGAAGTAGGAGAGGAACAGCACGACGCCGATGGCGACGACGGCACCGATGCCGATGTCGCGCCACTCGTTCTCGCTGATGCCGGCGGTGTCGAACCCGAGGGCCTCGCCGATCCCCGCAGCGACGGCGAGGAGCAGGAGCACCGCGCCGTAGGCGACGAGCACGCCAGCCAGCGCGCTGATGAACGAGATCGAGCTGATGCCCGCCTCCCGGACGAGCTCCTTGCGGTCCCTGGAACGTTCGACGGTGCGCATGGCTACCCCCTCAGTCGTGTGGGTGGACGGTGCCCGCAGCGGGCGGGCCGGAAACCACGGAACGTGGTGCTCGTGCCACCGCTCCTCGGTTGGGGGCTCTCCTACGATGCGAACGTGCCTGAGCCCGTCATGGATGCACCCCAGCTCGAAGCGTTCCTCGCCGAGGCGTTCCCGCACGCACGCATGACGCTCGTCGTGGACGAGGTGACCGCGCGCGGCGTCGACATCCGCCAGCCGTTCGACCCCGCCCAGATCCGCCCGGGTGGCACGATCTCGGGGCCGACCCTCATGACGCTCGCCGACACCGCCATGTACCTCGCCGTCGTCGCCGCCATCGGGCCCGTGGCCCTTGCCGTGACCACGAGCCTGCAGATCGACTTCTTGCGCAAGCCGGGACCGGTCGCCGTCCTCGCCAGCTGCGAGCTGGTCAAGCTCGGCAGCCGCCTCGCCGTGGGCGACGTCCGGTTGCGCTCCGAGGGGGACGCGGCACTCGTCGCCCGGGCGTCGGTGACGTACTCGATCCCTCCGGTCAGCGAGCGATGAGGAGCACCCCGGCCAGCGCCAGCACGAGGCCGACGACCTGCACCCGGACGAGCCGCTCGCCGAGCACGACGCGGGCGAGCAGCACGGTCGTGGCCGGGTAGAGCGAGCCGAGCACGGCGACGAGCGAGATGAGCCCGCGCCTCGTTGCCAGGAGGTACAGCGCGATGGCGGTCACATCGAGGAAGCCGGTGGCGAGGACCGCGAGCCGGCTCCCCGGTGCGATCTCGATCCTCGCGCCGACGAGCAACAGGGCCGCCACGGCGATGGGGGCAGAGGCGCTGCGTGCGGCGAGGAGCGGCCAGAAGCCGCTGCCCTCGCCGGACGCAGCGAGCAGCACCAGGGCGATGCCGAACGCGACGCCCGAGGCAGTCGCCAGCCCGACTTCGCGCCGGTCGACCCGGTGGTCGTGGGGGGACGCCTCGTGGGGCGCAGCCGAGGCGATGAGCACGACGGCGACGAGCGCGAGCGCGATCCCGACGAGGGAGAGCCCCGAGGGTCGCTCGCCGGTCACGAGGCCGTAGCCCACCGGGACGACGGCAGCACCCACCGCGGTGATGGGCGCGATCACGCCCATCGCACCTCGCGCCAAGCCCCGGTAGAGCAGCACCACGCCGGCCAAGCCGGTGACCCCGCTTGCTGCACCCAGGACGAGCGATCCCGCACCGGGCACGGGCGAGCCGTCGACGAGGAGCAGCAGGACGAGCAGCACGAGGCTCGTCAGCTGTGAGACGGCGATCACTGCGGTCGGTCGGTTGTCCCGAGACGTACGCCCGCCGAGGAAGTCGGCCGCGCCGTAGACGAGCGCCACGCCGAGTCCGAAGATGACCGCCACGAACCCTCTCCCTCCTCGCTCGCGCTACGTTGCCGGCGTGCTCAGCCCCGGTGACAAGGCCCCTGCGTTCGACCTCACCGACCAGACCGGCGCCAAGGTCAGGCTCTCGTCCCTGAAGGGTCGCAAGGTGCTCGTCTACTTCTATCCCAAGGCCGACACGCCAGGGTGCACGACCCAGGCGTGCGGGCTGCGCGACATCGCCGGCGAGGTGGGGACCACGGCGATCATCGGCATCAGCCCGGACCGCCCCGAGGCGCTGGCGGCGTTCGACGAGAAGCTCGGGCTCGGCTTCGCGCTGCTCTCCGACACCGACCACGCGGTCGCCGACGCCTACGGCGTCTGGGGTGACAAGAGCATGTACGGCAGGACCTACCAGGGCGTGATCCGCTCGGCCTTCCTGGTCGACGAGAAGGGGACCGTGGTCGAGGCGTGGCCGAAGATCTCACCCAAGGACACGCCGAAGAAGCTGCTGCGGGCGCTCAAGCCGTGAGCGGGCTCCCTGCACCCGCCGAGCTGCTGCCGCACCGCCCGCCGTTCCTGCTCGTCGACGAGCTCCTCGCGCTCGAGCCGGGGGTGTCGGCCACCGGGGTCTGGCACCTGACGGGGGAGGAGCCGTTCTTCGCCGGCCACTTCCCCGGGCGCCCCACCCTGCCAGGCGTGCTCATGGTCGAGGCGCTGGCCCAGGTCGGGGCGTGCGCCCTGCTCGCCGACGAGCGCTTCGCCGGCAAGCTGCCCTTGTTCGGCGGCATCGACGGCGCCCGCTTCCGGCGCCAGGTGGAGCCGGGCGACGACCTCACCCTGACCGTCGAGCTCGGGCGCATGTCGTCTCGCGCCGGCAAGGGTGCCGGCATCGCCAGCGTCGGCGATCAGGAGGCGTGCCGGGTCGAGCTCCTGTTCGTCCTCGTGACGGCGTAGCTCCTACGACGGAGGAGCGAGGCCCCTACCCTGCCTCGGCGGGACCGAGGACGAGGCAGCCGTTGTGGCCGCCGAAGCCGAAGCTGTTCGACAGCGCCGGGCCGGGCTCCCAGGGGCGGGGCGCACCTGACACGACGTCGAGCGTGATGGCGGGGTCGAGGTGCTCGAGGCCCGCGGTCGGGGGGATCAGCCGGTGCTCCATGGAGAGCAGCACAGCGGCGGCCTCGAGCGCACCGGCCGCCCCGAGGGCGTGGCCGGTCACGCCCTTGGTCGAGGTGACCGGCGGTCCCGGTGTGCCGAACACCTTGGTGATCGCAGCGGCCTCGGCGGCGTCGTTGAGCGGCGTGGAGGTGCCGTGGCCGTTGATCTGGCGGATGTCGGAAGGCGTGAGCCCGGCGTCGGCGAGCGCCTGTTCCATGCAG
>JBBSLC010000211.1:0-3978 GCA_038255685.1 Acidimicrobiales bacterium
AGTTGTACGAGTTTGCCGTCGCCCGGGGCCTCACCGAGCGCACGGACGGCTCCCCCGACGACAGCGAGCCGGCCACCGCCGGCTGAGACCCTTGCGAGATCCCATGGAACACGGCGACTGCAGCGAGACGCTCCACGAGCTCTACCACTTCCTCGACGGGGAGCTCACCGACGAGAAGCGCGTGGCGATCAAGGAGCACCTCGAGGAGTGCCCGCCGTGCTTCGAGGCCTTCGACTTCGAAGCCGAGATCAAGCAGTACATCGCCCAGAAGTGCCGCGACCGGGTGCCGGACTCCCTGCGGGCCCGCATCGCGGAGGCCATCGGACA
Source organism: Acidimicrobiales bacterium (assembly GCA_038255685.1). Lineage (GTDB taxonomy): Bacteria > Actinomycetota > Acidimicrobiia > Acidimicrobiales > CADCSY01 > CADCSY01. The sequence goes on from JBBSLC010000211.1 coordinate 328, forward strand.
CGCCGAACCGGGTCGCTGAGCGCCTCGGCGCGATGTCGGCACGACCGGTGGACGGACGTAGAGTCGCACCATGCTCGCAGTCATCTGGCACTGGTGGATCGCCGTCGTGCTCATGATCTCGCTGGTCCTGCCCGCCACCGTGATGGTCGTGGCCCTGTACCTGCGCAAGGTCGTCAAGCCGCAGTACCCGGGGGTCGACCAGCCGCGTGGCTGACCTCGTCGACTGGCAGCTCGCCGAGCGCATCGCGCTGCGGGCCGCAGGTGGTGAGCCGCTCGCGGACTCCTACCACTGGGAGTCCCTCGAGCCCGACTTCGCCGAGCTGACCGCCCTCGCCGAGGAGCTGGTCGCCGCCGAGACGGGCCTGCACTCGCTCGCCGGCCCCGCTCGCGGCAAGGTCACCGACCGCGCCGGCTGGGTGCGGGCGAACATCTCGTCGTTCCAGCGCCTCCTGGCCCCGCTCACCGAGCGCATGGCGCCCCGGGTGTCCGGCCCGACCGTGCCGATCATGCGAGCGGCGGCGGCCGCGGAGATCGGCCTGCTGCTCGGCTGGATGTCCGGACGGGTGCTCGGCCAGTACGACCTGCTGGTGGCCGGCGGCGCCGACGACGAGGCCCCCACCGAAGCGGACCTCGTCTACTACGTGGGCCCGAACGTGCTGGCGCTCGAGAAGAAGTTCGGCTTCCCGCCCCGCGAGTTCCGCCTGTGGCTGGCGCTGCACGAGGTCACGCACCGGGCCCAGTTCACCGGCGTGCCGTGGATGCGCGAGCACTACCTGGGCCTCATCGACCGCACGCTGTCCTCCGCCGGCCTCGACCCGATGGTCCTGCTCCGGGCGCTCAAGCACACCGCCGACGAGCTGCGGGCCGGGCGCAGCCCCGTCCCCGAGGGCGGCATCGCCCACCTGATCGCCGGTCCCGAGCAGCGTGCCGCGCTCGACGAGATCGGCGGGCTGATGAGCCTGCTCGAGGGGCACGGCGATGTCACGATGGACCGCGCCGGCCAGGGCCACGTGCCCTCCGCCGAGCGCTTCGGCCGGGTCCTGCGCAACCGCCGGGCGTCGGCCACCGGGGTCACGAAGCTCGTGCAGCGCCTCATCGGGCTCGAGGCCAAGATGGCCCAGTACCAGCAGGGCGAGGACTTCATCGCCGAGGTCGAGCGCCTCGGCGGCGGCAAGGACGCGCTGGACCCGGTCTGGCGGGGCCCGTCGTGGCTGCCGACGCTCGGCGAGATCCGCGAGCCCCACGAGTGGGTGGAGCGCGTGCGGCTCTCCGAGGAGCTCGTGCCCTGAGCCCGGCTCTCGCACGAGCGGGCCCGCCCTGCTTGGCATGATGGGCCCGCCCTTCGACGGGAACGAGGTGTGCCTGTGGCGTCCGTGCTGGTCGTCGACGACGAACCCGACATCCGCTACCTGACCCAGCTCCAGCTCGAGCTCGACGGCCACCGGGTCATGACCGCGGCCGACGGCGTCGAGGCGCTGACTGCGATGCGGGCCGAAGTTCCCGACGGCGCCGTGAGCGCGGCCGCGAACGAGCTCGGTGTGAGCCGGTCGAACATCTACGCCAGCCTCCGGCGGATCATCCGCAGGACGGGCCACGACTCGGTGCCCGAGCTGCTGCGGCGCCTGCGCGCCGGGCAGGTCGTCGTCGACGATTGACGGCGTGGCCTCCACGCTCGACGCGCTCCGCTCCCGGTGCCGCTTCCCCTCGACCACGACCGTCACGTGCGCCGTGTCGGGCGGCGCCGACTCGCTCGCCCTGCTGGTCCTGGCGTGCGACGCCGGCCTCGACGTCACCGCCGTCCACGTCGATCACGGCCTCCGAGCGGGGAGCGCCGACGAGGTCGCGGTCGTCGCCGACGCCGCAGTCCGGTTCGGGGCGCGGTTCCGTGCCGAGCAGGTCGTCGTGAAACCGGGGGGCGACCTCGAGTCGCGTGCCCGGGCTGCGAGGCGCGAGGTGCTGGGCCCGGACGCCCTGTACGGGCACACGGCCGACGACCAGGCCGAGACCGTGCTGCTGGCCCTGCTCCGTGGCACCGGCCTCGACGGGGTCGCCGCCATGCGGGACGAGCACCACCCCCTGCTGCGGGTCCGCCGGGCCGAGACGCACGCGCTCTGCGCCGACCTCGGGCTCGCGCCCGTGCAGGACCCGTCGAACGGCGATCCCCGGTTCCGCCGCAACCGGGTGCGCGCCGAGGTGCTGCCGCTGCTCGACGACGTGGCCGAGCGCGACGTGGTGCCCCTGCTCTGCCGACTCGCCGACCTGGCGCGCGACGACGTCGACCTGCTCGACGATCTCGCCGGCGGCCTCGACCCGACCGATGCGAGGGCGCTGGCCGCAGCGCCGCGCCCGCTCGCCAGCCGAGCGGTCCGCACGTGGCTCCGCCGCCTCCTGCCGGGTGGGCACCCGCCGGATGCGGGCGCCGTGGCGCGCGTGCTGGACGTCGCGGCGGGACGGGCGACGGGCACGGAGCTCGCCGGCGGCCTGCGGGTCAGCCGTCGCAGCCAGCGGCTGCGGGTGGATCGGTCGCGGTCCGAGGACGCCCGCTAGGTTCGCCCCGCATGGCTGAACACGGTGACGAGCTCGTCGGCGACGTCCTGCTGTCCGAGGAGCAGATCCGTGAGCGGATCGTGGAGCTCGGCGCCGACATCGCCCGCGACTACGCCGGCAAGGACCCGATCCTGGTCGCCGTCCTCAAGGGTGCCTTCATCTTCATGGCCGACCTGGCGCGGGCGGTGCAGATCCCCCTCGAGGTCGACTTCATGGCCGTGTCGTCCTACGGCGCGAGCACCCGCTCGTCGGGCGTCGTGCGGATCGTCAAGGACCTCGACATCGACCTCCACGGCCGGCACGTGATCATCGTCGAGGACATCGTCGACTCCGGCCTGACCCTGCGGTACCTGCGCAAGACGCTCGAGTCGCGCGGGACGGCCTCGCTCGAGGTGTGCGCCCTGCTCGTCCGCGAGGGCAGCCAGCAGGCCGAGCTGGACCTGCGCTACATCGGGTTCCGGATCCCCCCGGCGTTCGTCATCGGCTACGGCCTCGACGTCGCCGAGCGCTACCGGAACCTGCCCCACATCGCGAACTACGAAGGCGCCGAGTAGGCCGTCGCGATGTCGACGTGCGCGGGACGGTCGGTAGCGTGGTGCGGACTGTGAAGAAGAAGCTCCGCCGCCCAACGCTCATCTACGTCGCGCTGGCCCTCGTGGCTGCGCTCGTGGCCTCGTCCTTCCTGCGCTCCGGGTCCGATCCCGAGCAGTTCACCCTCAACGAGTTCCGTGGCCACGTCGCCGACGGCGAGGTCGAGACCGCCACCATCAAGGACCGCAGCCACGCCGTCGAAGGCGAGCTGCGCGACGGCACCGAGTACAAGGTCTCATACCCCTCGGAGTTCGCCGACGAGCTGACCGCCGAGCTGTCCGAGGCCGAGCCGGCCATCGAGATCGAGACCGACCAGCAGCAGGAGTCCATCTGGGTCTCGCTGCTCTTCAGCATCCTCCCGCTGCTGCTGCTCTTCGGCCTGTTCCTCTTCTTCCTGAACGCCATGCAGGGCGGCGGCAGCCGTGTCATGCAGTTCGGCAAGGCCAAGGCCAAGCAGTGGAACAAGGACCAGCCCAAGGTCACCTTCGACGACGTGGCCGGCTGCGACGAGGC
>JBBSLC010000212.1:0-3968 GCA_038255685.1 Acidimicrobiales bacterium
GATCTCGTGGTGCGCCGGCGACCGGTCGTCACCGGCCTCGACGCCGAGCAGGAGGGCGAAGCCGGACGACGACAGCGGCGCCCGGAGGGTTCGGCGGAGCATGCGCTGGTCGGGCAGGAGGTCGGCGTAGAGGTGGGTGGCGTCGACGTTGGCGATCACCACGTCGGCGTCGAGCACCTCGCCACCCGCGAGCCGCACCCCGCGCACCGTGTCGCTGTCGGCTCGCACCGCCTCGACGTCGACCCCGGTGCGCACCTCGACGCCGACCTCGGACATCGCCTTTGCGAAGGCGCCGATGAGCATGGCGAGGCCGCCCCGCACGTACCAGGCACCGAACGCCTGCTCGATCCAGGGGATGCAGGCGAGCGTGGCCGGCGCGAGTGCCGGTGAGGAACCGGAGTAGGTGGCGTACCGGCCTGCCCACTGCACGAGTCGGGCATCGTCGAACACCTTGGTGGCTCTGGACGAGAGCGTGCGCAGCGGGTCGATGACGAGCAGGTCGCTCGGTCGTTGCATGCGCCGCACGAGCGCCGCCGGCGACTCGAGGGGGCCGGCGAAGAACGACCGCTCGGCGACCTCCCAGATCGAGCGGGCGTGGTCGAGCCAGGCGGCGAAGGCCAGACCCTGTCCGGGGAACGCCGCCTCCACCTCGGTGGTCGCCTCGATCCGATCCGACCGGTGGTCGAACCCCGCCGACCCGCCCGGCGCGCCGGTCGGCCACGAGTACCGACAGATCGTGTCGAGGCGCACGAGGTCCACTGCGTCGGCGAGCGACGTCCCTGCGAGCGCCAGCAGCTCGTCGAAGACGTGGGGGAGGGTGAGCAGCGACGGCCCGGTGTCGAACGTGAAGCCGGCGACGTGGCGGGCGGCGAGCTTGCCGCCGAGCTCGGCGTTGCGCTCGACGAGGGTGACGTGGTGGCCGGCGGCGCCGAGCCGGATGGCGGCCGCCATCCCCCCGACGCCACCGCCGACGACGACGACGTCAGCCACGTCGCAGCCCTGCCACGCGGGCCGCGGGCCGCAGGGCGAAGCGCCACCGCCCGAGGTCGGCCCGCCACGCCAGCCAGGCCAGGGGGACCATGAGCAGCCCGCCGACGACGCCGACGAGCGGGTCGCCGAAGAAGACGAGGAACCCGAGCGTCTGCATGACCGCCCACCACGTGTAGAGGGCGAGCAGCGGCCGACTGCGTCCGGCCCCCGGGAGCAGGAGGTCGAGCAGCACCATGACGCCGGCTGAGGAGACCAGCCAGCCCCCGTAGTTGGAGAGGGGCACGTCGCGCCACGGGCCACCGCCCTCCCAGACCCAGTAGCCCTCACCGACCATCTGCGGGTCGAGCATCACGTCCCATGCCGTGAGCGCCACCGCCCCGAGCAGCACCCGTTGCCACGCCGTCGACGTCAGGCGCGCTGCGATCTCGCGAGCGGGCACCGCCATGGCGAGCCACGCCAGCGTCACGGCGAGGGGCACACCGGCGACGGTCGGTTGCAGGACCCCGGTGTAGTCGTACTCGCCGAAGGGCAACCCCGTCGAGCTCCCGACCCACTCGAGGACGGTGGTGGCGGCCACGATCACCACGGCGGTGAGCAGCGCCCGCTCCCACCCCCACACGTGCGCCGCCAACGCGGTCGTCGTGGTCGCAAAGGCAACGACGACCACCGTCGTGAGCGTGGCCCGGTCCTCGGTGAGCGGGATGGCGATCTGGGTCAGCGCCATCACGACGAAGGCGGCAGCGCCGAACCGCAGCGCCCCCCGTCGTCGAAGGCCGCTCGTCACCACTGTCCTGGACAGTACCGGCGGGATCGCCGCTGGCTCAGGCGGCAGTGCCGTCGCGAAGGAAGCGGCGGAGGATCTTGCCGGAGGCGGACTTGGGGATCTCGTCGATGAACGCGACCTCGCGCACCTGCTTGTAGGTGGCGACCCGCTCCTTCACGAAGTCCTGCAGCTCCTCAGCGGTGACCTCGGCGCCGGGCGCCTTCACCACGAACGCCTTCGGCAGCTCGCCTGCCTCGTCGTCGGGGATGCCGATCACGGCCACGTCGGCGACGGCGGGGTGGGTGATGAGCAGGGCCTCGAGCTCGGCGGGCGGAACCTGGAAGCCCTTGAACTTGATGAGCTCCTTGACGCGGTCGACGATCGACAGGTGGCCGTGCTCGTCGAAGCGGCCGACGTCGCCGGTGTGGAGCCAGCCGTCCTCATCGATGGTGTCGGCGGTGGCGCCGGGGTTGTTGAGGTATCCGGCCATCACCTGGGGGCCGCGGACGAGCAGCTCGCCCTCGTTGCCCTCGGGGACGTCGTTGCCCTCGGGGTCGACGATGCGGCACTCGGTCTGGGGCACGGTGATGCCCACGCTGCCGGGCCGGATGTCGTCGGCCAGGCTCACGTGGGTGACGGGGGAGAGCTCGGTCATGCCGTAGCCCTGGAACACCGGGCACCCGACCCGGCGGGCGGCCTCCTCGGCCAGGTCGGCACCGAGCGGGGCAGCGCCCGACATGACGGTGCGAACGGAAGAGAGGTCGTGCTGCTCGACCAGGGGGTGCTTGGCCAGGCCCAGCACCATCGGGGGCACGGCGAAGAACCGGCTGATCCGCAGCTCCTCGATGAGCGCGAGCGCCTGCGGGAAGTCGAAGCGCGCCATGGTGACGACCGTGCAGCCCTGCGCGAGCAACCCGTTCATCAGCACCTGCATGCCGTAGATGTGGAAGAAGGGCAGCGCAGCGAGGCCGAGCTCACCGTCGTCGAAGGTCATCACGGCCTCGGTCTGGGCCAGGTTGGCGACCAGGTTCCGGTGGGTGAGCATGACGCCCTTGGCCAGCCCGGTGGTGCCCGAGGAGTAGGGGAGGACCACGACCTGGGTGGCGAGGTCGACCGGCACCTGCTCGATCGGGTCGCCGAGCAGGTCGGCGAGGGCGGTGGTGCCCTCGGCGGCGTCGCCGATGACGACCAGCTCGCCGACCGAGGTGCCCTCCATCGCCGCCTTGGCGACGTCGAGCACCGCCGGCACGGTGACGAGGATGGTGGCGCCCGAGTCCTGCAGCTGGTGACGGATCTCGTCTGCGGTGTAGGTGGGGTTCAACGTCGTGATCGTCGTCCCGCTCACCGCTGCGCCGTGGAAGACGACGGCGTACTCGGGCACGTTCGGCGCCAGGATCGCCATCGTCGAGCCGATCCCCATGCCTCGCGCCGCCAGCCCGCCGGCGAAGCGGTGGATCTTGTCGGCGAGCTCGCCGAACGTCATCGTCGCCCGCGTGGCCCCGTCGATGAACGCGGCGCGGTCGGGCACCTCCGCGGCGCGCCGCAGCACGTGGGCCGTGATGGTGACCTCGGGGATCTCGATGTCGGGCAGCGGGCTCGTGTAGATCATCGCGGGACCTCCAGGGACGGGACGGGGTGCGGCCCCGACGGAACGGGCGCCATCTTGCCAGCGTTCTCGGCACGCCTGCCCCCGGGGGGCGGGTCCCGATGTGCCGAGATCCGCAGGGGTCGGGCGGCTCAGCCGCCGGCGCGGCGACCGATCGCGGCCGCCGCCCTCGCCACCGGGCGCGGCCCCACGACCTCGGCGACCATGACCGCCTTCTGCCAGGTCGGCACGCGCGCCCGGCTGGTGAACACGTCGTACCCCTGCGCCTCGATCCGGTCGAGGATGCGGCTGTAGAGGGCGCGGGCAGCGACGATGCAGCGCGCCGACGTGGGGGGCAGCAGGTCCACGCCCAGGTCGGCCGAGGCGTACAGCACCCGGCACCGGTCGATCTCGAAGCGCATGAGCTCGACGAAGCCCGGTGTCGCCGTCCGGTCGACGAGTGCCTGCTCGGCATCGAAGCGGCGGACGTCCTCCTGGGGGAGGTACACCCGCCCACGATCGAGGTCCTCGTCGACGTCGCGGAGGAAGTTCGTGAGCTGGAAGGCGTCGCCGAGGTCCCGGGCGTGCTGCTTCGCCTCGGGCGCGAGCGGCTCGAGGATCGGCAGCATC
>JBBSLC010000213.1:0-3848 GCA_038255685.1 Acidimicrobiales bacterium
CCTCGCCGGTCGGGACCTCCTCGGCCAGGCGGCCACCGGCACCGGCAAGACCGCTGCGTTCGCACTGCCGATGCTCGAGCGCCTCGCTGCACGCGACGACCGGGACCAGCCGATGGCGCTCGTGCTCGTCCCCACCCGAGAGCTCGCCGTCCAGGTGTGCGAAGCCATCCACCGCTACGGACGGGCACTCGGCGCGAGGGTGCTCCCGATCTACGGCGGCCAGCCCATCGGCCGCCAGCTCGCTGCGCTGCACCGCGGCATCGACATCGTGGTGGCCACCCCGGGCCGGGCGCTCGACCACATCGCACGCGGGTCCCTCCAGCTCGACGGGCTCCAGCTCGTCGTCCTCGACGAGGCCGACGAGATGCTCGACATGGGCTTCGCCGAGGACATCGACGCCATCCTCGATGCGACGCCAGGTGACCGTCAGACGGTCCTGTTCTCCGCGACGCTGCCGTCGCGCATCGCCGGCCTGGCGAAGCGCCACCTGAGGGACCCGATCCGGATCCAGATCGCCCGTGAGGTCACACCCGCAGGCGAGGCGCCCCTCGTCACGCAACGGGCGTTCATGGTGCAGCGCGGCCACAAGCCAGCGGCGCTCGGGCGGATCCTCGACGTCGAGTCACCCGCCGCCGCCATCGTGTTCTGCCGGACCCGCAACGAGGTCGACCAGCTGACCGAGACACTGAACGGGCGGGGCTACCGGGCCGAGGCGCTGCACGGCGGCATGGACCAGGTGCAGCGGGACCGGGTCATGGCACGGCTCAGGAACGGGTCGGCCGACCTGCTCGTGGCCACCGACGTCGCCGCCCGTGGGCTCGACATCGACCATCTCAGCCACGTCGTGAACTACGACGTGCCGTCGGCGCCCGAGGCATACGTGCACCGCATCGGTCGGGTGGGCCGGGCCGGTCGCCAGGGCGTCGCCATCACCCTCGCCGAGCCGCGCGAGCACCGGATGCTCAAGAACATCGAGCACCTCATGAAGCAGAAGATCGACATCGAGAAGGTGCCGACCGCAGCCGACCTGCGGGCGCGCCGCCTTGACGTCACCCGGGCCACCCTGCGGGAGACGATCCTCGAGGACGACCTCGAGCACGTGCGCGTCGTGGTCGAGACGCTGTCGGACGAGTTCGACATCATGGCCGTGGCCCTCGCCGCCGTGAAGCTCGCCCACGAGGCGAGCGCGGGCACGGACGAGGACGACGACATCCCCGACGCCGCCCCCCGCCCCCACGACGGCGGCGGCGGGCGTGGCCCGGCGCCCAAGGGTGCGAAGGGCAGCCGTGCGCTGTCCGGGCCGACGACGCGCCTGTTCGTCGGCGCCGGCCGCAAGGCTGGCATCCGGCCCCAGGACCTCGTCGGTGCCATCGCCAACGAGTCCCGGCTCAGCGGTCGGGAGATCGGGGCCATCGAGATCTCCGACCGCTTCTCGCTGGTGGAGATCCCCCTCGACGCCGCCGACGAGGTCATCGCCGCCCTGCGCGCCAGCACGATCAAGGGCAAGAAGCAGACCGTCCGCCGGGAGAACGACTCGCCCTGACGGCTCGCCTCACGCTGCATCGGCGAACTGTGCGGGTTGTCCCGTGCTCAGCACGCAAGGACCCGCACAGTTCCAGTCGAGGAGGGCGCGCTACGGAGCCTCGTCGAGGAGGCGGGCGCCGTCGACGGCTTCGAGGCGCCAGCCCTCGGCAACTGCGCCCTCCTCGCACAGCACCACGGCGCAGCCGCCGAAGCCTGCGCCGGTGAGGCGGGCACCCAGCACACCGGGCACGCGACCGAGGCGCGCCACCAGCTCGTCGAGCACCGGTGTCGAGACCTCGAAGTCGTCCCGCAGCGACCGGTGGCTCTCGTCCATGAGCGCGCCGGCTGTCCCGACGTCACCGGTGCGCAGCGCCTCGACGAAGGCGAGGGCCCGGGCGTTCTCGGTCACGACGTGGTGGGCCAGGCGCCGGACGACGGGGTCTTCGATGGCGCCGAGGTCAGATGAAGTGGCATCTCGGAGCGGCCCGACCATCGCTGCTGCCTGCTCGCACGATGCCCGGCGATCGGCGTAGGCAGACCCGACGAGGGTGCGCTGCTGGCCGGAGTGCACGGCGACCGCCTCGACGCCCCCTGGCAGGGGGACGGGGATGGCCTCGTTCGTCGCGCAGTCGAGCAGCAGGGCGTGGCCGGCGACGCCCGCCGCCGAGGCGAGCTGGTCCATCACCCCACACGGCACACCCGACGCGCGCTGCTCCGCTCGCTGGCAGACGAGGGCGAGCTCGAGGGGCGAGCCTTCGAACCCGAGGGCGAGCGCGACGGCGACCTCGAGCGCCGCGCTCGACGACAGGCCGGCACCGATGGGCAACGAGGTCGACACGGTGCCGGCCCCCCCTGCACCCGGTCTCACCTCGGCCACCACCGCGGCCACGTAGCGGGCCCAGTCGGGACGCAGCTGCGACGGATCCGCCACGTCGAGCGGCACGATCGCCGGTTCCGCCTCGTCCACCGACGTGAACCGGATGTCGGGCCCACCGACCTCGAAGGTCACGGTGGTGCCGAGGTGGACGGCCATCGGCACGGCGTAGCCACCGGTGTAGTCGGTGTGCTCGCCGATGAGGTTGACGCGCCCCGGAGCGAACGCCGTTCGCCTCACGTCGCTCGCAGCTGCGTCGCGGCGTCCGTGGGACGGACCGGGTTGAAGAAGACGCCGCTGCCGAGCTCGCCGGCGGCGACGAAGCGAGGTGTGCCCGCCTTGCGCAGCAGCGGGGCGACGTGAGCGTGGAGGTGCGCCCCCGGCCAGGCCCCACCGTCGGTCGGTCGCTGGTGCCACCACCACATCAGCGGCATGGGTGCACCGAAGAGCCGGTCGAGCCGACCGAAGACGTCGACGAGCAGACGGGCGAGATCTGCGTGCGCCGGAGCGGCCTCGGCGAGGTCGGCGACGTGGTCCTCGGGCGCCAGCACGAGGCCGTACGGCCACGTCGCAGCAGCAGGGACCCACGCGCGCCACCCCCCCGCCGTGGTGACGAGCCGCTCCCCTGGCTCCTCTGCACAGAGTGCGCACGGCCCGGCACCGAGCTCGGCTCGCGGGGCTGGCGGCACCTCGTCGAAGGCGTAGATCTGCCCGTGCGGGTGGGGGATGGTGGCACCGACCTCGGCCCCCCGGTTCTCGAAGACGAGCACGTAGGCGACATCGTCACGTGCGCCGAGCGCAGCGGTGCGAGCGGTCCAGAGCTCGATGAGCCGAACCACACGGTCGTGTTCGAGCGTGGCGAGCGACGCATCGTGTTCAGGGGCGTAGAGGACGACCTCGGCACAGCCATCGGCCAGCGGCGGCCAGCGGTTGGGGAACCATCGGACGTCGTAGTCCTCGGGTGCTTCGAGACCGCCCGGGCAGAAGGGGCAGTCGTCGACGGGGAGGTTCGGTCGGGCCTGGCGGTCGCCGACGACGATCGTGCGCTCCCCGGTCAGGGGATCGATGCGAGTGGCGGGACCGGTCACGAGAGCCGGTACGACCACTGGTGGGCGCCCGGCACGATCCGGTGGGCAGGAGAGGTGTCCGGTCCGCACGCGCCCGTCCCGACGCCCCGGTGGCGGACATCGAGCCAGACGTAGCAGTCGTCCCGCCGCACCAGGTCCTCGAGGTGGTCGGCGCCGTCGACCTCCTCATCGGTGGAGCGGGCGACCGTGACCTCCAGATCGTCGAGCTCGTCGATCGTGAGGACCGCTCGGCCGGCCCCGTCGAGGAACCGCAGCCAGCGGACGCCGCCCCGGTTCCCGCTCGCCTGGGGCGACACGTAGGGCACCGGCCAGTCGTCGACGGCGGTCGTCCACCGCCCGAGCCGAGCGCTCGCGCGGCGATC
>JBBSLC010000214.1:0-3755 GCA_038255685.1 Acidimicrobiales bacterium
GCCAACGGCTGTGCGGAGCTGATGATCAACGGCGCGGTGTCCGACGACGCCACCTCGGTGTCGTTCTTCATCCCCGAGACCTTCCCGCTCTCCAACGGCAACCTCGAGGTGTTCATCGTCGCCGCTGACAGCTCGATGCCGTTCACGGTGGCGTTCGAGGCACCTGACGACGCGAGCTTCACTCCGTCGTCGTCCGGCCCCGTCTCCGACTTCCCCGACTTCGACGCCGGCGAGTTCGGCGGCGAGTCGGGTGGGGGCGACGGCGGGTTCTCCTCAGGTGACAGCGGGTTCGGGTCCGACGGCTCGACCGGTGGCGCCAGTGGCGGGAGCTTCGGCGGTGGTGGCAGCGGCGGCGACTTCAGTGCCCCCTCGTCACCCTCGTCAGGAGGTTCCTTCACAGCACCCTCGTCTGGCGGTGGCGACAGCTTCGCTGCCCCTGGCCTCGAGCCCACGACCGAGGGCAGCACTGGCACCGCACCTGGCGTACCTGGGTCGACGGCCGGCACCTCGGCCGGCACGCCGCAGCTCACCGCAGACCAGGGTCTCGGCGCTGACGATGGCACCGCTCGTGCCATCGCCATCGGCACCCTCCTTGCCATCGGCGCGGGCCTGTTCTTCCTGTCGACCCGTGGTGGGGACGTCGTGACGCTTGCCGCAGCCGCCGGCCGCGCTGCGCCTGTCGCCGCTGCGACCACCGCACCTCGACGGGGTGTGGGCCGCTTCGCCCGGCCCCGCAACGCTGCGCCGATCCGCCTCTGAGGGCGCCGAGCGGGGCACCTGCCCGGCCGGCCACCCGCCCGCGGAACTGACATGACGATTGGATGACGGTTAGCGTGGGTACCTTGCTGCGCCTCGTGACGGCCGTCGCCGTCTCCTCTGCACTGCTCGTCGCGTCCGCCGCCCCTGGCGGGGCCGCCGAGTCCGACCTCGATCGCTCGCGCCGGGCGGCGAACGAGGCGGCCGCAGAGGTCGCCGCTGCCAGCTCCGACCTCGCCGTGATCGAGCGGGAGGCAGCGGAGGTCGAGGCGCAGGCCGCAGCGATGACCGAGCGCCTCGGCGTGCTCCGAGGCGCCCTCCGGGAGCAGGCGGTGGACCGGTTCATCAACGGAGGCGCCGGCCCGGCCTCGCTCACCGACCTGCTCGCCGAAGGCGACATCGGCGCGGTGGTGCGAGCAGATGCGCTCGCTCGCAGCGTCAGCGGCGACACCGACGAGGTCCTCCAGGAGTACCGGCTCGCGAGCGAGGACCTCGAGATCGCCACCGGTCGCCTGGTGGCGCTCGAGCAGCGCGCTGCCGAAGCGCTCGTCCTGTTCGACCGCCGAGCGGGCGAGGCGACCGCCGAGCTCGAGCGGCAGGTCGAGCTCGACGCCGCCCGTCGCCGCGCCGAGCAGGAAGCCCGAGCGGCGGCCGAGCGCCAGGCCCGAGCGGAAGCGGCGGTGCGTGCCGAGGCGGACCGCCTGGCCCGGGAGCGGTCGGCGGCGAGCGCCCCGGCAGCGTCTGCCACGAGAGCGCCGGTCGCCGCACCGCCGCCGACGCGTCCGCCGAGCGGCGCCGTGCAGCGAGCGCCGTCGCCAGCCACCGAAGCACCTCCGAGCAGCGGCTCCTCGGGGAGCTTCCGCTGCCCCGTCGACGGCCCGCGTGCGTTCTCGAACGACTGGGGTCAACCTCGATCGGGTGGTCGTCGTCACCAGGGGACCGACATCCTCAGCCCACGGGGCACGCCGGTCGTCGCCAGCGTGAGCGGGACCGCCCGTGGCCACCAGTCGAGCCTCGGCGGGATCTCCTACTACCTGACAGGCGATGACGGGAACACCTACTTCGGCACCCACCTCGACTCGCTCAGCGGAGCGAGCGGCCGGGTCTCGCAGGGCACCGTCCTCGGCTACGTCGGTGACAGCGGCAACGCTCGCGGTGGCCCGACCCACCTCCACTTCGAGATCCACCCCGGTGGTGGGGCGGCGGTGAACCCGTACCCCACGCTCGCCGAGCACTGCTGAGCTTGGACCCGACCGACCTCGCCGACCGGCTGCGCGAGCTCCTCGGTGCCGTCGAGGTCACCGGCCTCCACCGGCTCAGCGGTGGTGCGTCCCGGGAGACGTGGGCGTTCGACGCCGAGGTCGGCGGCAGCCTCCGTCGGCTCATCCTCCAGCGGGAGCGTGCTGCGGGCGTGCGCCCGGATGGGATGCAGGTCGAGGCCGCCGTCCTCCGAGCAGCAGCCGAAGCCGGTGTCCCGGTCCCTGCCGTCGTCGCCTGCGACGACGGGACGGGGGCTGGGGCGCTCGGTGGCGCCTTCCTCGTGGTGGAGCGACTCGAAGGCGAGACGATCGCCCGCAGGATCCTCCGGGACGACTCGCTCGCCGACGCGCGCGCCGGGCTCGCGGCGCAGTGCGGGACGGCGCTGGCGGGGATCCACGCCATCGACCTCAGCGCCGTGGCCGGGCTCGAGGACGTCGACCAGGTCGTGCGGTACCGGGAAGTGCTCGACGCCCTCGACCAACCGCACCCTGCCTTCGAGCTGGCGTTCCGTTGGCTCGCTGACCATCGTCCCGCACAGGCGGGCAGGACGGCGGTCCACGGTGACTTCCGCAACGGGAACCTGCTGGTCGATCCCCGTGGGCTCGTCGCCGTCCTCGACTGGGAGCTGGCCCACGTCGGCGACCCGCTCGAGGACCTCGGGTGGCTCTGCGTCCGGTCATGGCGCTTCGGGGCAGCGCCGAGGGTCGGGGGCTTCGGCACCGTGGACGACCTCGTCTCCGCCTACGAGGCCGCAAGCGGTTCCTCGGTCGACCGAGGCGCTCTCCACTGGTGGGAGGTCCTCGGCACGCTGAAGTGGGGGATCATGTGCATCGCCCAGGCTGAGGCCCACCGCAGCGGCGCCGTCCGCTCCGTCGAGCTCGCGGCAATCGGCCGCCGGGTGTGCGAGGTCGAGCACGACGTCTTGCTGCTCTTGCCCGACGGCGCGACGTCGTCGTCCACCACCGACCACGCCATGGCCGGCAGGCCCGGTGAGGATGGTCCGCACGACGTGCCGACCGCCGCTGAGCTCGTCGAGGCGGTGCGCGAGTTCCTGTCCGGTGACGTCATGGCTGCGACCGAGGGTCGCGTGCGCTTCCACGCCCGGGTCGCAGCCAACGTCCTCGCCATCGTGGAGCGACAGCTCGCCGTTGGCCCGGACCAGGCCAGATCGCAGGCCGATCGCCTCGCTCAGCTCGGCGTGGCCGACGACACCGAGCTCGCCTCTCGCATCCGCACTGGCGGCCTCGATGACCGCTGGGACGAGGTCGTGGCCGCAGTGGCGGCGAGCGTCGCCGACAAGCTCGCCGTCGCAAACCCCACCTACGCCGGCGAGCCCCCAGCGCGCTGATCGGCTCCTCTCGACGGTCACCCGGCGAGGTCGGCGATCCTGACGGTCCGTGAGCGTCGCGAACGTTCACGCAGCAGCCACCGGATCGCCCCCTCTCCTCCATGGGCCGTTCGGCCGGTCTCCTTACGTTCGGCGGTGCCCGACGCCACCCCAAACGGAGGACCTCGATGACCGCACTCGAACCCGCAAAGCCTCGCCTCGACCGCCGCCGCTTCCTCGGCGGCACCGCCGCCGCCGTCGCCGGCGGCGCCCTGCTCTCCGGCCCCTTCGCCGGCCTCACCGCCCGTGCCGCCGACGCTGCCGGAGGCCGGCCACCCCGCACCGCCGGTCCCGGCGAGGGCGGCTACGGCGAGCTCATGGCGACCGGGGCGACCTTCGACACGGTCGACGC
>JBBSLC010000215.1:0-3735 GCA_038255685.1 Acidimicrobiales bacterium
AGCACGAGGTTCGGCTTCTCCGCGCTCGAGGTCGCACCTGCACTCGAAGCGGCCGCCCGGCTCGGGGCGCACCCTGTCGCCGTGTGCCGGTTCTCGCTCGGCGACGCACGAGCCCGCCACCAGGGGGTCAGCCACCACACCACGACTGCGCTCGGGCTCACCGGCGCGCGCACCACGGTGGGCGTGCCCCGAGGTCCCTTCGCCACCAGGTTGCGGACCGACCTCGCTGCTGAGGGGCTCGCCGACCGGCACGACCTCGTCGACGTCGACGACCCCGGCATCGCTCGCCTGCTCGCCGACGCCGACCTCGCCGTGACCACCATGGGTCGCGGGCCCGAGGCCGACCCCGGTGCCTTCGCCGTCGCCGGCGCCGCCGGCACCGTTGCCGCTTCCCTCCTGTAGCTGCGACCGCCCCGTACGATCGTCCCGTGTCGAAGCTGGAGCGGTTGCTCAACCTGACCGCCGCCCTGCTCACGACCCGCCGTCCGCTCGCCGCCAGCGAGATCGCCACCCGGGTCCCCGGCTACCCCTCCGACAAGGTGGCGTTCCGGCGGGCCTTCGCACGCGACAAGGAGGTGCTCAGGGACATGGGCATCCCTCTCGAGGTCGCGCCTGTCCCCGGAGCCGACCCGCCGGTGGAGGGCTATCGGATCGCCCCCGAGCAGTACGCCCTGCGGGACCCGGGCCTCGAGCCGGATGAGGTCGCCGCGCTCCACCTCGCCACCGTCGCCGTCCGAGTCGACGGCCTCGCAGGCAGCGAGGCGCTCTGGAAGCTCGGAGGCGCACCGGGGGAGCGCGACGGAGAGCCCGTTGCCCAGCTGCCCGCCACCCCTGAGCTGGCTCCGCTCTTCCGGGCGGTCGCCGAACGGGCACCAGCCGTCTTCGGCTACCGCGGTGAGCGCCGCACGCTGGAGCCGCACCGCCTCACCTTCGCTCGGGGTCGCTGGTACGTGGAGGGCCACGATCGCGATCGCGGCGAGCTGCGCCAGTTCCGCCTCGACCGCATCGAGGGGGACATCGAGGTCGGCGAGCCAGGGAGCTTCGAGCGCCCGCTGGCAACCAGGTCGTCGCAGGCCCACGCCTGGGAGATCGGCGGCCACGACGAGGCCGTCACCGCGACCGTGCGGGTCGATGCGGACCAAGCACCATGGGTGCGACGCGACCTCGGAGAGGCTGCCGTCCTCACCACCCACGGCGACGGCTCCCTCGACGTGGCGGTCGAGGTGCGGAACCGGGACGCCTTCCGCTCGTGGCTCATCGGCTTCCTCGACCACGCAGAGGTGCTCAGCCCGGTCGAGCTGCGAGACGACCTCGTCGCATGGCTGCGGGACCAGGTGGCGTGATGGCGGCTCCACCTCGACCCACTGCGCCCGACCGGCTCCGCCGCCTCCTGGCCCTCGTCCCGTGGGTCGTCGCCAACGACGGGCCGACGATCGCCGAGGTGTGCGAGCGCTTCGACGTGAGCGAGGCCGATCTCGTCGAGGAGCTCAACACCGTCTTCCTCTGCGGCGTGCACCCCTTCACCCCGGACCTGCTCATGGAGGTCGACATCGTCGACGGGCGCGTCTTCATCAGGCTGGCCGACTACTTCGAGCGGCCCCTGCGGCTCACCCCGGAGGAGGGTCTCGCCCTCGTGGCATCGGGCGCTGCCCTCCAGGCCGTACCGGGTGCAGATCCGACAGGTCCTCTCGCGCGGGCGCTCGACAAGGTTGCGAGCGTGCTCGGCATCGATGCCACAGGCGCGCTCGAGGTCGTGCTCGGGTCGGTGCCGGAGGACGTGCTCGACGTGCTGCGCGAGGGCATGGCGCGCAACCGTCAGGTCGAGATCGACTATTACACCTACGGGAGGGACGAGCGGACCGTCCGCACGGTTGACCCGTGGGACGTGTTCACCGCTGCGGGGGAGTGGTACCTGACGGCGTGGTGCCATCGCGCCGGAGGTGAGCGGCGCTTCCGCCTCGACCGCATCGGTGCCGCCCGTCTGGAGGCGACCGACTTCGACCCACCCTCGGCGCGACCATCGCGTGCGGTCTACGCCGCCGTGCCCGACGACCCGAGGGTCGTCCTCGACCTCGCTCCGCGAGCCCGCTGGGTGCTCGAGCAATACCCCGTCGAGGCGGTCGAGGAGCGGACCGACGGCCGCTGTCGCGTGACCCTCGCCGTGAGCGAGGAGGCCTGGCTGGAGCGGCTCCTGCTCCGTCTCGGCAAGGACGCGACCCCCGTCGAGGGTGGTGAGGGCCTTGCCGCAGCCGCTGCGGCGCGCATCTTGGCCCGCTACGACGACCGGTAGCCTCGCGCGGTGGAACCCGATCTCGCGCCGGCGTCCGACGCGCCGCAGGAGCGATCCGGCGGCCTCCGCAACACCGTCGAGTGGGTTGCGATCGTCGTGGGCGCCTTCGCCGTCGCCCTCCTGGTCAAGACGTTCCTGATCCAGGCGTTCTACATCCCGTCCGAGTCGATGTTCCCGACCCTGACCGAGAACGACCGCGTGCTCGTCAACAAGCTCAGCTACGACCTGCACGACGTGAACCGCGGCGACCTCGTCGTGTTCGAGCGCCCACCGAACGAGCCCGACAGCGCGGTGAAGGACCTGATCAAGCGGGTCGTCGCCCTCGAGGGCGAGACGATCGAGGAGCGGGACGGACGGATCTACATCGACGGCGAGGCGCTCGACGAGCCCTACCTCGAAGACGGTGTCGAATCCCGCAACCTCACCCGGATGGTCATCCCCGAGGGCCACGTCTTCGTGATGGGCGACAACCGGGGCTCGTCTCGCGACAGCCGCTTCTTCGGCGCCATCGACACCGATCTCATCGTCGGCCGCGCCTTCGTCAAGGTCTGGCCCGTCCTCGACGTCGGTCTGCTGTAGCGCCCGGGGGGCGTGCTGCCCTAGACCGGTTCAGGCGGCGCCGGGCGCCCGGCGAGGGCATCGACCATCCGCTCGACGTGGTCGGAGAACACGCCGTCGATCCCCAGCTCGATCAGCGCATCGAGCTGGCGGCGGTACTGCGCGTCCCAGCCGAGGGCGAAGCAGCCGAAGCGGTGGAACAGCGTGACCATCCCCCCGCTCCACTCGCTCCAGTGGAGGTTCACGGCGTCGATCCCGGCGTCGGCGATGGTGGCCGCCCGTCGCTCGGGACCCTCTCGCACCTTCTTGAGGCGCGTCGAGTCGACGAGCTTGATGTCGGGGGAGAGGCCCCGCCAGCTCGCAGCCAGCTCCCAGTCCGGCGAGCAGAGCCAGAGCCGGCCGAGGGCATCACCACCGGCCTCGCGAGCGACGTCGACGACCCGTCCCGCTGCAGCGGGATCCTTCACGTCGAGTGAGAGGTCGGCCTCGGTGCCGCACGCCTCGTACAGCTCGGCGAGGGTGGGGATGTGGTCGGGCAGCTCGGCTCGGCGGACCTCGGCGATCGATCGGCGTCGCAAGCCGGTCCTCACCACGCCGTCGTGGTCGAGCACCGCCTCACCGTCGGCGGTGAGCCACACGTCGCTCTCGAGCCCGTTGGCACCGAGTCGCCGAGCGAGCAGGAAGGCCTCGATGGTGTTCTCGGGTGCGTCTGCGCGCGCACCGCGGTGTGCGAAGCCGATCTGGGGCACGAGGAGTGAGGGGAGGGGTGCGGGCATCGAGCTCATCCTGCCGCGGACCCGAGGAGGTCGTCGCGGGATGCTCAAGAACGCCTGAGGTGCCGCCGATGGTCCTTGGCGAGGGAGCATCGACCCAAGGAGCTTTGATCA
>JBBSLC010000216.1:0-3691 GCA_038255685.1 Acidimicrobiales bacterium
GGCAAACCCCACCCGGAGCAAGGTCAAACGTGGGACGGCCGGCCCGGCCGATGTCCCCAGGTGGACCGCACAGATGGATGGCCACCCATCCGGCAAGCCGCAAGGCCCCGGTGGACAGAACCCCGCCTACAGGCCGGCTCACCGTCGCCGTCATCGACGAACCGCTGGTCAGAGGCTCACATGGCCCCTGACCAGCGGTTCCGTGTGTCCGCTCTTGCCTTCTGCGTACCGCTGGCTACCGTCGTCGAAGCCGCCGCTCGTGAGCTCCCCGGCGACGGATCCTCCCCATGCGCCGGAGGCGCCGAAGCCGATCAGCGCGAGCACGAGCACGAGGCGTCGGCGGCGGACGGAGAAGGCGGCGAGGCGTGCGAGCCGGATGGACCTCCGAGTCGTGGACGATGTTCAGGTGAACGACGTTCACCTTCCTGCGCCGGCGACCCTCGCGTCCACTGGTCGTACGTCACACGGGCGGGCGCGACCCGGTCGTGACCGCCATCGGCGAGGCTGCACGGATGCCGAGCCCCATCGAGAGCTACGCCGTCCTCGGCGACACCCACTCCGCTGCGCTCGTGGACCGGCACGGCTCGATCGACTGGCTGTGCTTCCCCCGCTTCGACTCACCTGCGTGCTTCGCCGCCATCCTCGGTGAGCCCGACCACGGGCGCTGGCTGCTCGGCCCCGCTGACGGCAGGGAGTGCCGCAGCCGGGCGTACCGTGACGGCGGGCTGATCCTCGAGACCCGCTACGAGGGGTCAGGGGGCGCGGTCACGGTGATCGACTTCATGCCGCCACGGGGCGAGGCGCCCGACGTCGTCCGCATCGTCCGCGGGGAGAGCGGTCGGGTGGCGATGCGGATGGAGCTCGAGATCCGCTTCGACTACGGCTCCATCGTCCCGTGGGTGAGGCGAGCACCGGACGGCCGCATCACCGCGCTCGGTGGTCCTGACGGGCTCTGCCTCGACACCCCCGTACAGGTCCGGGGCGAGGGGATGGCGACGGTCGGCGAGTTCGAGGTGGCAGCGGGCGAGGAGATCCCGTTCGTGCTGACCTGGTTCCCTTCCCACCTCCCCCAGCCCGACCCCGTCGACGCAGCGCGGGCGCTGGCGGAGACCGACGCGTGGTGGCGCGAGTGGTCAGGCCGACACACCTACGACGGCTCCTGGAAGGAGGCGGTGGAGCGCTCGCTCACGGTCCTGAAGGGCCTCACCTACCACCCGACCGGTGGCGTGGTCGCTGCTGCGACGACGTCGCTCCCCGAGGACCTCGGAGGGGTGAGGAACTGGGACTACCGGTACTGCTGGTTGCGCGATGCGACGTTCACCCTCGACGCTCTGATGGCCACCGGTCACCGGCGGGAGGCGATCGCATGGCGGGACTGGCTGCTGCGAGCCGTCGCCGGTGACCCGTCGCGCCTCCAGATCATGTACGGCGCCGGCGGCGAGCGCCGCCTGCCGGAGCTCGAGCTCGACTGGCTGCCCGGCTACGAGGGCTCCTCCCCGGTCCGCATCGGCAACGCCGCCTCCGACCAGTTCCAGCTCGACGTCTACGGCGAGGTGATCGACTCCCTGCACCAGGCCCGCAAAGCCGGGATCGAGTCCGACCCGAACGCGTGGGCGCTCGAGCTCAAGCTGCTCGAGGACCTCGGCGACCGTTGGCGGGAGCCCGACGAGGGGATCTGGGAGGTGCGCGCCGAGCGCCGCCACTTCACCCACTCGAAGGTCCTGGCGTGGGTTGCCTTCGACCGCGGGGTCAGGGCGATTGAGCGCTTCGGCGAGAAGGGTCCGCTCGATGCGTGGAAGGGGCACCGTGACGCGATCCGTGAGGAGGTCCTCCGAGAGGGCTGGGACGAGGACCGCCGGTCGTTCGTGCAGTCCTACGGCTCCAAGGCGCTCGATGCGTCCCTGCTGATCTTGCCCCTCGTCGGCTTCCTGCCGGCCACCGACAAGCGGATCGTGGGCACCGTCGAGGCGATCGAGCGAGAGCTGCTCGTCGACGGGCTCGTCCGCAGGTACGACCCCGACGAGTCCGACGACGGGCTCCCCGGCGACGAGGGCACGTTCTTGATGTGCTCGTTCTGGCTCGTCGACTGCCTCGAGCAGATGGGACGGCGAGACGAGGCGGTCGCGCTCTTCGAGCGGCTGCTGGACCTCCGAAACGACGTCGGGCTGCTCGCCGAGCAGTACGACACGAAGGCCGGTCGCCTCGTCGGGAACTTCCCCCAGGCGTTCAGCCACGTCTCGCTCATCCACTCGGCGCGCAACCTCTGCACCAAGGTCGAGGGTGAGCACCGGGGGCTCTGACGCCCCGGCCGAGCGTCGGGCTCAGGCGACGCGCCTGGCTCGGGCCGAGTGGGGCTCGCCGAGACGGTCGGGGTGGAGGATGGCGCCGAGCAGCTCGGCGCCGTCGACCACCCGGGGGCCAGGGCGGACGATGTAGGCATCGGCGTCGACGGCCCACACCTCTGCGCCGCCGGGGAGGACCCCTGCTGCGACGAGCTCAGCGGCGAGCGCCACGGCCCGGTCGAGGTGGTAGCCGCACGGCGCCACCACGATCACCTCGGCGGCGGCAGAGGCGACGTCGTCCCAGGTCCGCCGGGTCGAGTCGGCGCCGGGGTCGGCCAGGACCGGTTCGCCGCCGCCGGCGACCACGAGGTCAGGGACCCAGTGCCCGGCGGAGAAAGGCGGGTCGGTCCACTCCAGCACGGCGGTGCGCCGACGGGGCGCGCCCGCCAGGGTCGCACGGAGCGAGGTGAGGCGACCCTCGAGGTCGGCGACGAGCTGCGCTGCCTCGGCAGCGGCACCGAGTGCGCGTCCCACCGTGACGATGGACGCAAGCACCTCGTCGAGGCTCGCCGGGTCGAGGGTGACCACCGCTGCCTGGCAGCCGAGGTGGGCGAGAGCGTCATCGACCTCCCTGACGGCCACGGCGCACACCGCGCAGAGGTCCTGGGTGAGCACCACGTCGGGGTCGAGGTCGGCGAGTGCGCCCTCGTCGAGGCGGTAGAGATCTTCGCCCGCTGCGATGCGCGCGGTGACCACCTCGTCGATCTCGCCTGGTGTGAGGCCCTCGGGCAGGGCCGAGGTCGACACGATCCGGCGCTGGCGTGCCTCGGCGGGGTGGTCGCACTCGAACGTCACGCCGACGAGGTCCTCGCCCCGACCGAGGGCGAAGGCGATCTCGGTGGCGGACGGCAGCAGCGAGACGATGCGCACCCCTCAGCCCTCGGCCGGCAGGTCTGCGAGGTGGGCCGCGTCGTTGTAGCGGACGAGCTGCCACGGCGGGACGCCCCGCCGTCCCGTCGCCTCGGGGTCGAGCGACCACTCGGTGATGCTCGTGTTCGGCTGGTGCATCGATCCGGCGCCGGCGCCGTTGGCGAGGCCGAGGAACGCCACCATCGAGGCCTCGATGATCCCGCCGTGGCAGGCGACGACGATCGTGCGCCCGGCGAGCTTGGATGCCACCTGGTGCAGCGCCGTCGCCGCTCGCACCTGGAACTGGGCGAAGCTCTCACCGCCCGGCGACAGCGGGGCGTAGACGTCGAACGTCCAGCCATCGGGTCGGTACGCCTCGCGGTAGGCCTCCCACGTCATGCCGTCGCACTCCCCGGGTCGGCGCTCCTCGAGGTCCTCGACCTGCTCGATCTCCAACCCACCCAGGGCGGGCGCGATGATCTGCGCCGTCTCGAACGCCC
>JBBSLC010000217.1:0-3671 GCA_038255685.1 Acidimicrobiales bacterium
AGCCATGTGTTGTTAACATCACACCGTGGCCCTCCCACCTGAGCTCGAGGCTCGCATCCTGGCGATGCGCAAGAAGATTGCCGAGGAGGCCCCCTCGTACGAGCCGGCCCCGTCGCAAGGGACTGACAACCCAGCGGAGCTCATCCAGCTCGCCGTTCGCATGCCGGCGTCGCTGCGCGACGGGATCCATGCGCTCGCCAAGCAGCGTGGCTGCTCGACGCAAGAGCTGGTGAACCAGATCCTGCGTGCTGCGGTCGTCGAGGCGGGCGACCCCCAGCTGCGCATCGCAGCCCGCCTGTTCGACGAGATCCGCCAGGAGCTGGCGAGCGTCGCCGAGAGCGGTGCCTACGAGCGCTACACCGCAGCGATCGAGGACCCCGACCTCGTCGACCACTGATCATCGATGGTCGTCATCGACGATCACCTCCTGCTCCGGGCGCTGCTCGGGACCGTCCCGCTGGACGAGCCAGGTCGCATGCTGGCGACGACGACGACCTGGTGGTGGCGGTTGTCTTCGGCTGTCCGCAAGGAGGGTCCGAGCAGATCGCTCTCGACGCCGTTCCACGGCCTCGGTGTGGAGGCCCGTGGAGAGCTGCTCCGCACCCTCGACGCCCTCCCCGAGCTGCTCGAGGTCTGTGACCTGCGAGCACGACTGCCGCTGGTCGCCGACGTCGCCCAGCTCTACCGCCTGAACCTGCTCGCCGCCGAGGCGCTGGCCATGGCCCTCCTCAACGACGCCGAGATCCACGTTGCCGTCGACGGCCGCCTCGGCCCCGCGGCCCGAGCCGCCGGCGTCCCCTACGCGGTGGTCGGCCGATCGGAGTGACGTCGGGCGTCGGCGGTGCGAAGGTGTGACCGTGCGCAGACGGCACGTGCGCATCGACGATGCTCGCTGGACGCGACTGGAGGCCGCCGCATCCCGCCGCGGCTCCTCGGTGGCGGCGGTCGTGCGGGACGCGATCGATGCGGCACTCGACGGGGAGGGGATCGTGCGCAAGGCCGCCGCCGACACCCTGCTCGCAGCACCGCCCATGGCCGTGGACGACTGGGAGGTCATGAAGGCAACGCTCGGGGACCCATGACGAGGTGACGAGTCGTGTTCGCTACCGTGCGCGGGTGGACGAGATCGATCCGGGCGACCGGCGGGCCGGGGCGGTCCTGGCGCTGCTCCAGGCTGGTCCGGTGGCCCTGTCCGAGGTGATCGGGCACCTCGACGAGGATGGCTTGCTCGACGACCTCCGTGACGAGGGGCTCGACGGCGGCGCGCTCGAGGAGGCGCTCCTCGACGAGCTCATCGTGACCGACGAGCTCTGGCACGCGCCGGAGGGGGCCCTGGCGCTGTCGGCGCACCTCCTCGACGGCCTCGTGCTCACCCACCGGCTCACCGCCGGGGAGCTCGAGGCGGAGGAGGTCACCATGACCCCCGATCTCGTGATCCTCGACTGGGACCACGCCTCGCTCGACCTCGCAGGCGGCGGCAGCCTGCACCCCGTCTACGGGGGCCAACCCGTCCCCGGCGAGGACGGCAGCACCTTCGCCGGACCCGATGGCTGGCTCGACGGCTTCGCCGACGGCGACCTCGTCTCGTTCGCCAGGACCGGCGGGGTGGTGCGGGTGGACCTCGTGGACGAGCCCGCCGACGACGAACGAGAGGTCGCGCTGCTGCGCCGGGCGGTCGACGCCAGGCTCCGCCCCGGCGAGGGGGAGGAGGCGGTGCCGTTCGTCCTCGACGCGCTGGCAACCGACCCGGGCTCGTTCCGCACCCCGGTGCGCCCCCTCGGCGAGCTGCTCGTGGCGGCCGGGCTGGAGCGCCAGGGCTTCTCGTTCGGGCGGGCGGGGGAGCGGTGGTCGACGGTCGGCGACCGGGTCCTCGCCAACCGCCGTGAAGCCACGATCGAGGGGTGGCGGCTCGAGCGCTGCTGCATCCGGGCGCTCGCCGAGGTGGAGGCCGCCTACGCCGCCTACCCCCCGGACGATCCCGACGAGGGGCTCGATGCCGCCACGGTGTCGAGAGCGCTCGGCCACGGCGTGGTGGCGGGCGCCTTCGCCGACATGGTGCTCGGCACGCGCTCCGTCGGCGACGAGCGCCTGTCTCGCTTCGTCGAGGATCTCCTCGTCGACGTTGCGCCGGGTCGGGCTGCCCCGGTGCTGCTCGTCGGTGCGATCGAGGCGAACCGGCGCGGGGACGGCCTCACCGCCGAAGCGGCCCTGCGAGCTGCGGTGTCGGCCGACCCGGGCTACGGCCTGGCCGCAGCCGAGCTCGCCTCCTTCGAGGTGGATCGGGGCGATCTCGCCAGGGCCCTCACGCTCTTGCGCCACCCCGACCTGTCGCCGAGCCCGGCAACGCTGCGTGCCCTCGAGGAGCTGCGGGCCGAGATCGGCGCCGACCACCGTGGCGTCGGCCGCAACGACCCGTGCCCGTGCGGGTCGGGGCGCAAGTTCAAGCTGTGCTGCCAGCGCAACCCGAACGTCCCGCTCACGAAGCGCTCGAAGCTGCTCGGCTACAAGCTGGTGCGCTTCGCCGGCCAGGAGCACCGGCGCGCCGAGCTGACCGGGGTGGCCGCGATGGCGTGCGACCCGGACGATCCCGACCCGAGGGCGACCATCAGGCGGATGGTGGCCGACCCCGTCATCGTCGACTTCGTCGTCTTCGAGGGCGGGGCAGGCGAGGACTACCTCGAGGAGCGGGGCCCGTTGCTCCCGCCCGACGAGCTGGCGCTGGTCGAGCAGCTGCTCGACGAGCCGAGGCGCCTGTGGGAGCTCACCGGCGTCCGCGAGGGCGTCAGCCTCGACCTGCGCGACACAGCGACCGGCCGGTCGGTCACGGTCAACGAGGTCACGGGGTCCCGGGGCCGCGCGCCCGGCGAGCTGATGCTGGCGCGCGTGGCGCGGGTCGGCGACGAGCACCAGCTCTTCGGTGCCCCGATCGAGATCCCGCTGCGGCTCCGGGAGTCGGCCCTGCTCCTCGTCGACGACGAGCCCGACGCCGACGAGCTCGCCCAGTGGTACGGCCGGGCGCTCGCCCCGCCGAGGATGGTGACCCGAGAGGGCGAGCCCCTCGTGCTGTGCCAGGCCGAGGTGTCGACCGGGGCACCGCCGGAGGAGGTCCGTGCCGCGCTCGACGGGGTGCTCCGGGCCGAGGGCGACGACCGTTGGGTCGAGGTGGCCGAGCTCGACGGGGGTGAGCGGGTGTTCCGGGGCTCGGTCCGCCTCGACGGCAACCTGTTCCTCGACGCCACCTCCGAGGTGCCCTTCGAGCGCCTCCTCGAGCTCGTCACCGAGGCCGTCCCCGGCGCCGAGGTGGTGTCGGACGAGCGGGCGGATCCCCGCCAGCTCCTGAGCGCCGACAACCCCCTGTGGGCCGACGACCCCGACCCCGATGACGAGCTCGAGCTGTTCGACGACGACGACCCCGAGGTCGACCCGGAGCTGGTGGCCGCCGTCGAGGCGTTCATCATCGAGCGGGAGGCTGCCTGGGTCGACGAGTCGATCCCCGCTCTCGCCGGCCTCACCCCCCGCCAGGCGCTGGACGACCCGACCCGCCGCGAGGACCTCCTCGCCCTCCTCCGTGAGATGGGCGACGAGCCCGCCGCCCCCGGCCTGGGCCAGGGCTTCAGCGCCACCCGCCTCCGAGCCCGCCTCGGCCTGGCACCCGACCGCGCCTGAGCGGA
>JBBSLC010000218.1:0-3590 GCA_038255685.1 Acidimicrobiales bacterium
GACCGCGCCTGAGCAGAGATCAGGCGACGACCCGCAGGAGCTCTTCGATCGAGGTGTTGCCCAGGCGCACGTGGGTCAAGCCGGCCTGTCGCAGCGTCAGCATGCCCTGGGCGATCGCCAGCTTCTTGATGTCGTCGGAGTGCGCGCGCTCGGCGATCATCGAGCGGGTCTCCTCGGTGACGAGCAGCACCTCGTGCAGGGCGAAGCGGCCGAGGTAGCCCGTCTTGCCGCACGCACCGCAGCCCTTCGGCTTGTGGAGCACGTCGGGCAGCTCCTCGGCCTCGAGATCCCAGCCCATGACGCTCATCTCCGCTGCGGTGGCCTGGTAGGGCTCCTTGCAGCGCTCGCACAGTCGGCGGATGAGGCGCTGGGCCACGACGCAGTCCACCGAGCTCGAGACGAGGTACGGCTCGATGCCCATCTCGATGAGACGGGTCGGGGTGGACGCAGAGTCGTTCGTGTGCAGCGTCGAGAGCACGAGGTGGCCGGTGAGCGCGGCCTCCATGGCGATCGTCGCCGTCTCGCGGTCACGGATCTCGCCGACGAGCACGATGTCGGGGTCCGAGCGCAGGATGGACCGGAGGGCGGCGGCGAAGGTCATGCCCGCCTTCACGTTCACCTGCACCTGGTTGATGCCGTTCAGGCGGTACTCGACGGGGTCCTCGACGGTGATGATGTTCTTGGCCGGGTCGTTCAGCTGGTTGAGGGTGGCGTAGAGCGTCGTGGACTTGCCGGAACCGGTGGGGCCGGTCACGAGGATGGTGCCGTAGGGCTTGTGGAACACCGTCTCGTAGCGGGCCATCGTGTCGGGGAGGAACCCGAGGTCGGCGAGGTCGAGCAGCGCTGTCCCCTTGTCGAGGATGCGCATGACGACCTTCTCGCCGTACACCGTCGGCAGCGTGGCGACCCGGAGGTCGACCTGGCGCCCGGCGATGACGGCGGAGACCCGGCCGTCCTGGGGGATCCGGCGCTCGGCGATGTTGAGGTCGGCCATGATCTTCAAGCGGCTGATGAGCCCGTTCTGGACCCGCTTCGGGGAGCGCATCACCTCGTGCAGCACCCCGTCGATGCGGTAGCGGACCCGCACCTCCCGCTCGGTCGGCTCGATGTGGATGTCCGACGCCCGGTCCTGGATGGCCTGGCGGATCAAGAGGTTCGCGAGCTTGACGATCGGCGCGTCCTCGGTGACCTCGGTGACCCTCGACAGGTCGTCGTGGTCGTCGGCGTCGTCGAGCGCGAGGGAGGCGACGTCCTCGACGTCGTTGTCGAGGCGGTGGTGCTTGTCGATGGCGGCGTCGATCGCAGCGCGCGTGGCGACGACGGCACGGACCGGGGCCTTGGCCATCGAACGGATGTCGTCGATGGCGATGACGTTCGCCGGGTCGGCCATCGCCACGACGAGCACCCCGTCGTCCCAGGCGATCGGAAGCGCCTGGTAGCGGCGGGCGAGGGCGTCGGAGATGATCGAGACGGCGACCGGATCGACCGGGTAGTCGGCGAGGTCGACGAAGTCCATGCCGAGCTGTGCGGCGATGGTTGCGACGAGATCGGACTCCTGGACGAGCCCCATCTCGATCAGCACCCGGGTGAGGGACTGCCCGGTCGTGGCCTGGCGGGCGACATCCTGCTCGAGCTGCTCGGTCGTGATGAGCCCGCGCTCGACGAGGAGCGACTCGAGCTGCCCCTGCTCGGACACGTCGGTCGCGGTCGTGCTCAGCGGTCGGCCGCTGCGACGGGGCGGCGATGCCCGGTCACGAGCGCACCGACGAGAGGAACTTGAGCAGCGCGCTGCGGTTCACGGGCTCGCCGTCCGCCGCTGCCTCGATCGCATCGATCGCGGCCGCCCGCTCCTCGGGGGTCGAGGCCTCGGTCGCAGCGGCGACGGCTGCCGCAGCACCAGGCCCGAGGTCGGCGAGACGACGAACGTCCGCGGCCTCGTCGTCGTCACGCTCCTGTTCGGGGCCAGGCGGGTTGGAACCGGGGAAGGCTCGCCTGCTCGGGCTCAGCGAGGCGAGCTCGCCGAGGCTCGCGCTGAGGGGGGTGGCGAGGCCTGGGCCTCGTGGTCCGGCAGGGCGGGTGCCGAGCGGCCGACGCAAGAAGCCGTCGGACCCCTGGGTGACGGGCTGGCCCATGGCGACGGAGGCCACCTGGGGCGCAGGCTCGGGTGCTGCGGGTGGGACGGCAGCCTCGTCCGCTTCGGGCGTGACGGCAGCGTCGACCGCCTCTTCCTCGTGATCGTCCGGTCCGTCGATCTCGGCGGGCTCCTCGAGCTCGGCGGGCTCCTCGACCAGCTCGACGACGGCGGGGGGTTCGATGGCGACGGGCTCATCGAGCTCGACAGCCGGTCCCACCGCCACCAACCCCGCTTCGACCAGGTCCTTCACGGCTCGGGTGACCGCGAGCTCACCGAGGTCGAGGGCGTCCGCCAGGGCACCGACGTCGGTGCCGCTGCCGATGGCGACGACGTGGCGCCACTGCGTCCTGGAGACGACGACGCTCTCACGCTCGAGTGCCGGCGCGAGCGCGAGCGTGCAGCGGAGCGAGGGGACGACGGCACTGAGCGACGCCCACTCGTCGAGCAGCTCGACTGCGGCGTCGAGGAGAGGCGCCACCTCGGCAGGCTCACCCTGGAGCGTCGGGGGCGGCGTGTCTGCCTCGAAGGCGAACGCGCCGTCGGGGACGCGCAAGACGTCGCACAGCGCTTCGACGCCGGCAGCGACGGGCGGGCGAGGGGGTCCCTGCACGAGCGGCGTGACGCCGCTCAGGAGGCCGTCGGCCAGCCACAGGCCGCCCACGCCACGGCTCCCGTCGAGGCGGAGGTAGCCGGTCTTGCGGGTTGCTGCGAGGAGCCGGAGGACATCCGGCAGCGCAAAGGTGTCGAGGGTGCCCTGAAGGGACACGGGATGACCTCCGAGGGTGGGCGTCCACGTCATCATCGGCACGTCGGCGCCAGAAGTTCAGTTGTGATTTGCGATCGTCTCGGAGGACCGCCGGGTGAGCTCCGCGACCGCCGCCGCCGACATGACCTCGAGCGGCGGCTTCTCCCCCGTCCAGAGCTGGAACGACAGCGCGGCCTGGTGGAGCAACATGCCGAGCCCGTTGACGGCGGTCGCGCCCCGCTGCTTGGCCTCGTGGATCAGCGGTGTTCGCAGCGGCTGGTACACGAGGTCGACGACGAGCTGTCCTGCACCCAGGCGCTCGGCGGGCACGGGGAGCACCTCGTCTCCGAGCATGCCGATCGGCGTGGCGTTGACGATCAGGTCGGCGTCGTCCGCCTGGCCCGTGTCGCCGACGGTCCCGACGGCACCGGCGAGCGCTGCCGCTGCCGCAGCCGCGTCGGGGCGACGGGCGACGACGACGACCGAGGCAGCGCCCGCTTCCGCGAGCGCGAGCACGACGGCACGAGCCGCGCCGCCCGAGCCCACGACGAGGCACCTGGCTCCAGCGGGGTCAAAGCCCTCGTCGATGCGCAGGGCTCGCACGAACCCCTCGCCGTCGGTGCTCTCGCCGTGGAGCCCGTCGGCGGTGCGCACCACGGTGTTCACCGAGCCGAGCCGTGAGGCCACCGGACTGCACCGGTCGACCGCCTC
>JBBSLC010000219.1:0-3531 GCA_038255685.1 Acidimicrobiales bacterium
CCCCCGTCCCTGTCCCACACCACCGACCGGTCGAGGGCGAGGAGGGTGGCGAGGATCGCCTCGTCGTCGTCAGGACGGGGCATCGGGCACCGCAGCACGGGTGGGCACGACGCATCCTCGCAGCGCCACGTCGGGGACGCGTCGATCAGGTCCCGAGCTCCTCGGCCTCCTCCATCGCCGTCCGCTCGAGCATGAGCGCCTTGAAGCGCGCCCCGTCCGCAGCCGCCGGCTCGGTCGTGTCGATGAACCCCACGAGGGCGTCGAGGAGCTCGGCTGGCGCCTCGAAGGGCACGAAGTGGCCGGCCCCCTCGATGATGCGCAACCTGCTCCCGGCGATGAGCTCGTGGGTGGCGTGGGCGTGCTCGACCGGGATGATGCGATCGCGGTCGCCCCAGACGACCAGCGTCGGCATCTCCTTGGCGAGGTACAGGTGGTCCCGGGCGCTGACCCGCTGTCCCGCTGCGTCGATCACGGAGCGGACGGTGTGGACGAAGGCCGTCCGACCCCGGACCTCGGTGAGCCCGACGTAGCCCTTCCAGATCTCGGCGTTGCGAACCGAGGGCCGCAACCCGATGCGCCCGATCGCCGCACCCACGCGTGTCAGCGCGCGCTGCACCTGTGGGGCGAGGACGAGGGGGAGGACGAGCTCGCTCCCCGGCAGGGTCACGGCCCGGAGGATGGCGTGGACCTCCTTTCCGAGCCCGCCGCTGCTCACGAGGACCAGGCGCTCGCACCGCTCCGGGAACTGGTACGCGAGCTGGAGGGCGACCCCGCCGCCGAGGGAGTGACCGACGATCGTGGCCCGTTCGATGTCGAGGGCCACCAGCAGGTCGCGCACCCCGCTGGCGAAGGCCCCGAGGGAGTAGTCGCCCCGGGGCTTGGCCGACCCGCCGTGCCCGAGCAGGTCGGGAGCGACCACGGTGAAGCGCTCGGCCAGCGCCGGCATGACTTCCCGCCACGTCGTGGAGCTGCCGGTGAGACCGTGGATGAGGACGATGGCGGGCCCCGAGCCCGCCAACCGGTAGCCGACCTCGTGACCGTGGATGCGGAGGTGCCGCAGTCGGAAGGCACCTGACGTCAGCGCTTCGTTCTCGTCGGTGGGCGCGCCGTCGACGTCGTCGCTCGGGTCGCCGAGGGGTGCGGATCCGTCGGGGGTGGTGCCGCTCGTCATGCCCGCATCATCACGCACGGCCACCTCACCCGCCGATCCGTCCCGCCAGCGCTCCATCCGGACGGGTGCTGTGGTTGACTGCGCGACGTGGCTGCACCCCTGACCGTGGAGGCGCTGGAGGCCATGGTCGACGATGGTGACGTCGACACCGTCGTCGTCGCCTTCACCGACGTGCAGGGGCGCCTGCAGGGCAAGCGCTGCCACGCCCGCTGGTCCCTCGACGAGGTGCTCCCCCACGCACTCGAGGCGTGCGGCTACCTGCTGGCAGTCGACGTCGAGATGGCCACCGTCGCCGGCTACGCCATGTCGTCGTGGGACACCGGCTACGGCGACATCGTGCTCCGCCCCGACACGGCCACGCTGCGGCTCCTGCCGTGGCAGCCCGGCACCGCCCTCGTGCTGTGCGACGTCGAGTGGGCCGACGGCTCGCCGGTGGTGGCGTCGCCCCGCCAGATCCTGCGCCGCCAGGTCGAGCGCCTGGCCGAACGGGGCCTCGTCGCGCTGGCCGGCACCGAGCTGGAGCTGCTCGTCTTCGCCGACACCTATGACGCGGCGTGGCGCGGCGGCTATCGGGACCTCACACCGACGAGCAGGTACAACATCGACTACTCGCTGCAGGGGACCGCGACGGTCGAACCGCTGCTGCGCCGCATCCGCAACGAGATGACCGGGGCCGGGCTCGTCGTCGAGTCGGCCAAGGGGGAGTGCAACCTCGGCCAGCACGAGATCGCCTTCCGCTACGACGAGGTGCTGACGACCGCCGACCAGCACGTCATCTACAAGTCGGGGGCGAAGGAGATCGCCGCCCAGGAGGGCATGAGCCTCACGTTCATGGCGAAGTTCGACGAGCGGGAGGGCAGCTCGTGCCACGTCCACCTGAGCCTCCGGTCGATGGCGGGCGATCCTGTGATGGCGGGGGACGGCGCGGGGGAGGTGGCTGGGTTCTCCCCGCTGCTCGAGCACTGGCTTGCCGGCCAGCTCGCCTGCCTCCAGGAGCTCACGATGCTCTACGCCCCGAACGTCAACTCCTACAAGCGCTTCGCGCCCGGCAGCTTTGCCCCCACGGCCATGGCCTGGGGTCGCGACAACCGCACCTGCGCCATGCGGGTCGTCGGCGATGGCCTCTCCCTCCGGGTGGAGAACCGCGTCCCCGGCGGCGACGTGAACCCCTACCTCGCGCTCGCCGCCAGCATCGCGGCGGGCCTCCACGGGATCGACGAGGGGCTGGCCCTCGAGCCGGAGCTCCGGGGCAACGCCTACGAGTCCGAGCGCGCCCGGGTGCCGGGGAACCTGCGCGACGCAGCACAGTCGTTCGCGACATCGGCGATGGCAGCGCGCGCGTTCGGCGCCGACGTCGTGGACCACTACGTCAACGCCGCCCGGGTCGAGCTCGCTGCCTTCGACGCCGCAGTCACCGACTGGGAGCGCGTCCGGGGCTTCGAGCGGCTGTGAGCGCCGAGGGCACGAGCAGGCCGGGCGTGCGCCGGATCGGCCTCACCACCTACCTCGAGCAGGCTCGCTGGGGGGTGTGGGACACCCGGGCGGCGCTCCTGCCCGCCACCTACTCGGCGATGGTGGCTGCTGTCGGGGCGCTCCCGGTCCTCCTGCCCCCGATCCTCCCGGCCGACGTGGCAGGGGCGGCGGCGGCAGCGGTCGCCGGGATCGACGGGCTCGTGCTCACCGGCGGGACCGATGTGGACCCTGACCGCTACGGCGCCTCGGCCCACGATGAGACCGATGCGCCCCGTGGCGAGCGGGACGGCTGGGAGCTGGCCCTGCTGCGGGCTGCGCTCGACGTCGATCTGCCGGTGCTGGCGGTGTGCCGTGGCGCACAGCTGCTGAACGTCGCCACCGGCGGATCGCTGCACCAGCACCTCCCCGAGGTGCTCGGCGGTGACGTGCACCGCCCGGCGGCCGGGGTGTTCGGGGCTGTGAGGGTGTCGGTCGAGCCCGGGAGCCGCCTCGCCACCATCGTGGACGAGGCTCCGGAGGTCCGCTGCCACCACCACCAGGCCATCGACCGCCTCGGAGCCGGCCTCACGGTCACCGCTCGCGCCGCCGACGGGACGATCGAGGCCGTCGAGCTGGCCGGGCACCGCTTCGCCCTCGGCGTGCAGTGGCACCCCGAGGAGGCGGGTGACGACCGCCTCTTCCGGGCGCTCCTCGCCGCCAGCGGCTGAGGCCGACCGCTGGGTCCTTCGTTTCAGCGTCGATCGAGGCGACCAGACCGCCGGCCTGCCGCTCAGCGTCAAGTACTGACGCTCGCATGGGCCACGGAGCCCGTGCCTAGGCTGGTGCGGTGCTCTCCCGCATCCTCGTGGCCACCGACGGATCGGTGACCGCCGCTGCGGCGGTCGACG
>JBBSLC010000220.1:0-3495 GCA_038255685.1 Acidimicrobiales bacterium
CCCTCGTTCTGCTCGACGTCACCGAGCACGGTGAGCGCTCGTGCGACGACGAGCTCGTCATCGGCATCTCGCGCCTCGGCGAACGCGACCTCGAGATCAGCGCGAGCGAGATCCTGCTGGCGCAGCGCGGTGTGGGCGCGCGCACGGCCCACGAGGGCGTGGCGCCGGCGTGGCCCCGCCTCGTCCCCGAGCAGGCGCAGCTGCTGGTCGTAGAGCCTGACGGAGACGAGGTGGATCTCGCGCTCGTCGGCGCGGGTCGCGGCCTGGTCGAGGGCGGCGACCGCCCGGTCCTTGATGTCGACGGGGACGCCGGAGATCTGCCCGATCTCCGCGGTGAGCTCGGCGGCGAGGGCGGTGTGCCTGGCCAGCTCCTCCAACAGCTCGTCGCCACGATCGCGCTCGGTGCGCTCGGCGAGCCAACCACTCAGGTTGGCGTGGCGGCGGGCCCGCTCCGCCTTGGTCAAGATGCCGTACGCCACCTCCCGGACGAGGTCGGAGCCGAAGCCGACGGAACCCCCCTCGACCACGAGCAGGTCTCGTGCCACGAGCCCGTCGAGGGCCGTCGCGATGCCGGACGCACCACGCCTCGCGGCAAGCGCCTCGAGTGCCAGCAGCGGCCCGCGCCGGCCGAGCACTGCGGCGTCCTCGAGCAGCCCCCGCTCGTCTGCGGGCAGGGCGTCGAGCCTGGCGGCGACGAGGCCACGCAGCGTCGCAGGGAGCGTCGCTGCACCATCGAGGTCAGCGAGCGCGAGGGGCGCGCCGCTGACCGACCCAGCCTCGCTCAAGAGGGCGACGAGCTCCTCGATGAAGAAGGGGTTCCCGCCGCTGCGCTCGATCAGCAGGTCTCGCACATCCTCGCTCGGCGCAGACTCGAGCAGGGAGCCGAGCATCTCCGCCGCCGCGCTGGCACCGAGGGGGTCGAGGGTGAGGACGAGCAGGTTGTGGCGGCCGGGGCGCGGCTGCCAGCGCTCCCCCACCTCGGGCCGAGCGGTGAGGAGGACGACGATGGGCAGGCGGTGGAACCGGTCGACGAGGTCGTCGATGAGGTCGAGCACGACCCGATCCGCCCAGTGGACGTCGGCGATGCTGAGCACCACCGGTCGGTCTTCGGCGAGGCCCTCCACGAGCGTCCTGACGGCTCGCGCCGCCTCGTCGCGCGCCCGCGCCGCATCGACATCCGACAGGGCACCCTCGAAGCCCATGAGGTAGAGCAGCGCATCGGCCGTCCGCTCCGTCTCAGGAGCACCGACCCGTGCGCCCGTGGCATCGGCGACCGCAGCCAAGCACCGCTGTCGGATCTCCTCGACATCCCCGCCGAACTCGACGCCACAGGCGGCCGCCATCGCCTCCGCGAGCGGCCACCAGATGTTCGCCTCGCCGTAGGGGACCGAGCGACCCTTGAGGACGAGCGCACCGTGTTCGCTGACAGCGTGGTCGAGCACCTCTTCGACGAGGCGCGTCTTGCCCATCCCCGCCTCGCCGGACACGAGCGAGAGGTGCGGCCGCCGGTGGGCGACGGCAGCGCCGAGGGCGTTGCACAGCATCGCCATCTCTGCGCCCCGGCCCACGAGGGGCCCGCGAGACCGGCGCGGCCGACGACCGGGCATCGACACCACCTCGTGCGCGAGCCAGGCTTGCACCGGCTCCTCGCGACCTCGGGCCTGGACGCCGCCGAGGGACTCGTAGCGGACGACCATCCTGGTCGCCGCCCACGTCTCGGGGCCGACGATGACGTTGCCCGGTTGCGCAACCGTCTGCAGGCGGCTGGCGGTGTTCACGACATCACCCATGGCCGTGTAGTCGCCACCGGCGCGCAGCGCCCCGACGAGCACCTCCCCGGTGTTGACGCCGATGCGCATGCGGATCGGGGCGCCGACGTCGTCGGTCATGTCGGCGATCGTCCGCTGCATGGCAAGACCTGCCCGCACCGCTCGCTCGGCGTCGTCCTCATGGGCGACCGGTGCGCCGAAGAGGGCGACGACGGCGTCGCCGACGATCTTGTCGACACGCCCCCCGTGGCTTGCGATGTCGACGATCAGGCGCTCGAAGCAGGCGTCGACGAGGTTCTTCACCTGTTCTGGATCTCGGCTCTCGCTCAGCGCGGTGAAGCCGACGAGATCACCGAACAGGACGGTGACGACCCGCCGCTCGTCAGATGGCGCGAGCAGCGCGTGCCCGCACGACGGGCAGAAGCGCGAGCCCGCAGGCACCTCGGCCGAACAGGAGGGGCACGTCACGACCTCAGGATAGAGGTGGGACTCAGGCGGCGAGTCGGGAGCGCGCCTCTCGCAGTGCCGGAGGACCAGGCAGCGCCAGGTTCATCGCTCGGAGCAGGCCGTAGGTGGTGACCCGGACGGCGGGATCCGCCGGGGGGAACCACGGCAGACCGTAGAGCCGACGGACCTTCCGCGGCAGCAGGCCGACGGCAGCCGCGCGCACCAGCACCGGGCCGACTCGTCGAGCCGACCCGGTGCCGTCGGAGCGAGCTAGGCCGTGACGGCCTGGTCGGTGGACTGGAAGACCTCCGGCACCGGGTACTGACCGATGGCGAAGAGCAGGATCGCCTGGTGCTGCTGGTCGACCGCCTGGATCGACCCGGCGAGGCGGATCGCCTCGGGTGTCGACAGCAGCGGCAGCGCAGCCAGATAGGTGTGGGCGGCGATCTTCTCGAGCGTGAGCGCGAGGTTGGCGAGACCAGGGACGTCCGTCACCTCTGCGAACATCGCGTCGACGGTCGCCTTGAGCTCCGGGTTCGGCTCCGTCACCGTCGGAGCGCCGGCGAGCGAGAGCCCACCGTTCCACGCGTCGAGCGCCTCCTGGTGGTGCATGAGGGCGGTCGTCGCATACGTGGCCACCGCAGGCGGGACCTCGCCGAGGGCGCCGGCACCGGCGGCGTCGAGCCCCGCCTGGTACGTGCCCACGGCGAGCACCTCGAGCTGCGCGGCGATCGTGCCGACCTGGATGTCGGCGGCTGACGCGCCACCTCCGGCGACGGTCGTCGTCGTCGACCCGTCGCCGCCGTCGGCACCTTCCTCGTCGTCGTCGTCGTCACCGCAGGCGGCAGCGAAGAGGGCGACGGAGGCAGCGCCACCGACGAGCAGGCGCCGTCGGGAGAGCAGACCAGATCGGACGGCGCCGGCGTGCAGCGCCTCTTCGGTGTTCGTGGTCGTCGTCTCGTCGTTCACTGGACGGCTCCTGACGCGGGCGGGGCGATGGTCTCGGGGCTGGCGGTGAGGAAGGCGCCGTCGGGGAACCCGACGCTGCCGGCCGCATCGGGGAGGGCGGCGTGGTCGGTGGGGATGGCGATGAGGGCCTCGCCCCCACCCTGCAGCAGGGCCTCGACGGCCTTGAGGATGGCGAGGTGCTGGACCTCCACCCCCATGACGCTGCCCATCACCTCCTTGGACCGGACGTCTTCGAACCTCGTGAGGTCCTCGAGGTAGGTGTCGCTCGCGACCTCCTCTAGGGATGCAGCGAGGCCGACCACGTCGAGCG
>JBBSLC010000221.1:0-3491 GCA_038255685.1 Acidimicrobiales bacterium
ACCGCCTCGGGGACTTCTCACTCGCCCACGCCAGCGCCCGGCTCACCGACGTGGTCTCCGAGCTGCTGGCATGAGGGCGATCCACCAGTTCCTCCCCGACCTCTCACCGGGTGACGCGTCGAGCAACCACACGCTGCTGATCCAGCAGGAGCTGCGCGCGATGGGCCTCGAGTCCGAGGTGTACAGCCACACGACCCACGCATCGCTCGCCGGCCGGGCCCGCCCCTACACGTCGTACGCGCCCGCCCCTGGTGGCGGTGGTGAGCGCCTCCTCTACCAGCTCGCCATCGGCTCGGTCGTCGCCGACTTCCTCCTCGCCCGAGCCGAGCCGCTGCTCGTCGACTACCACAACCTCACGCCGGGCGAGTTCTTCGCCGACTGGGCGCCCCCGGTCGTGTACGGCCAGACGTGGGGTCGCCAGCAGCTCGCCGCACTCGCCCCCCGGACCGAGCTGGCGCTCGCCGACTCGTCGTTCAACCGGGCCGAGCTGGACGACGCCGGCTACCGCAGGACCGAGGTCATCCCGATCCTCCTCGACACCGACGCGTTCGACCGGGCGGTCGACCAAGCGGCGCTCGACCGCCTCCTCGCCGCCAAGGCAGGTGGCGGTGCCGACTGGCTCTTCGTCGGCCGGGTGGTGCCGAACAAGGCGCAGCACGATGTGGTGAAGGCCTTCGCCGCCCACCGCCGGGTCTTCGACCCGTCAGCACGGCTCCACCTCGTCGGCGGGACCTCCGTGCCTGCGTACGCCGACGCGCTCGAGCGCTACGTCGACGCCCTCGGCCTCTCCCACGCCGTCGAGCTCGCCGGCTCGGTGAGCTCGGGGGTCCTCGCTGCGCAGTACCGGGCCGCCGACGTGTTCGTCTGCCTGTCGGAGCACGAGGGGTTCTGCGTCCCGCTCCTCGAGGCGATGCACCACCAGGTGCCGATCGTGGCGCTCGGCGCGGCGGCGGTCCCGGAGACGCTCGGGCGGGCGGGGATCGTGCTCGACGGCAAGGCGCCGCTCACCGTCGCCGCTGCCGTCGACCGGGTCTTGGGCGACGAGCAGCTGCGACGAGGGCTGGTCGCAGCAGGCACGTCCCGCCTCGACGACTTCGCCCTCGACCGCAGCCGGGCCCGCCTGCGCGCCGCCATCGAGTCCCTGGACGCCGCGTGAAGCTGGCGTACGTGGTGCCGCGGTACGGGGCGCAGGTGATCGGCGGGGCCGAGTACGGCGCCCGGATGCTGGCCGAGCGGCTCGTCTCGCTGGCGGGTTGGGACGTCGAGGTCCTGACCACGTGCGCCCTCGACGCCCGGACCTGGGCCGACGAGCTCGCATCGGGGACCTCGTCAGAGGCAGGGGTCGCCGTCCACCGGTTCCCGGTCACCGGCACCCGCCATCCGCACTTCGACCGGCTCTCGCCGGCGGTGCTCCACGACACCGAGGGTGCAGCCGGCGCAGCCGAGGCCGAGTGGATCGAGCGGCAGGGCCCGGTGAGCCCAGCGCTGCTCGACGCCATCCGCTCGACCGACGCCGACCTCATCGCCTTCTACCCGTACCTCTACCACCCGACGGTGGCCGGGGTGCCGCTCGCCGCGGGGCGCGCCGTGATGCACCCTGCCGCCCACGACGAGGCGCCGATCCGACTGCCGCTGTTCCGTGACGTCTTCTCCCGGGTCGACGGCTTCGTCTTCCAGACCGACGGTGAGCGCGAGCTGGTCGAAGGCCTCTTCCCGATCGCCCACCGCCGCCAGATCGTCCTCGGCCTCGGTGTCGAGCCCGGTGAGGGCGACCCCGTCGCAGCCGCGGCAGCGCACTCCCTCGGGGATCGGCCGTACCTCGTGTGCATCGGGAGGGTCGACGACGGCAAGGGCGCCACGACCCTGACCAGCTTCTTCGCTGCGTACAAGCAGCGCCACCCTGGACCGCTTGCCCTCGTGCTCGTCGGGCCCGTCGTCGACCGCCCCGATCCCCACCCCGACATCGTCGTGACGGGTCCGGTGGACGAGCCCACCAAGTGGGGCGTGCTCCGGGGAGCGACGGCGCTCGTCAACCCGTCGGGCTACGAGGCGTTCTCGCTCGTGCTCGTCGAGGCGTGGTCCGCTGGCGTGCCGGTCCTCGTGAACGAGCGCTGCGCAGCGACGCGCGAGCACGTCGAGCGGTCGGGCGGCGGCTTCGCGTTCGACTCCTACGCCCGCTTCGAGCTCGCCGTCGAGCGCCTCGTCGCCGACGACGAGCTCCGCCACCACCTCGCCGCCGCAGGCGAGGCCTACGTGGCCGATCGCTTCCTCTGGCCGGCGGTGATCGATCGGTACACCGCGTTCCTCGAGGGTGTCGCCGGCTGATCCGGGCTCTGGCCTTGCATCCGGGCAATTCGTGCCGATGGGACCGTGGCGTGTGAGGCTGTCGGCCACGGGGCTGACACCTCCGACGCAGGAGCACCACCTACGATCTCGCCCGGGTCACCCTGGGCGGCCCTCACCGGCGGAACTGGGGAGCGCACGCCATGTCCGAGCAGCACCACGACGATCGACGCCACCTCGGCCTCGACCGCAGGCGCTTCCTGCGCGACGGCGCAGCCACCGCTGCGCTCGTCGCAGCCGCACCGACGCTCCTGCGGAGCTCGACCGGGGACGCAGGCGCAGCGGCTTCGCTCGGCCCGCTCGACCCCGTCGCGACGGCGACCATCGCTCCGCCGAAGATCATCAGCCGCGCTGCGTGGGGTGCCGACGAGAGCATCAGGACGGGGAAGCCCGGCTTCGCCACGATCTCCCGGCTCCACGTGCACCACACCGCTGATCCCGGCAACGGCCTCGCCGACCCGGCGGCTGCCGTCCGGGGCATCTACCGGTACCACGTGGAGTCCCAGGGCTGGTCCGACATCGGGTACAACTTCGTGATCGACGAGGCCGGCCGGGTCTACGAAGGCCGCTGGGCGCAGTCCTACAGCGACGGCGGGACCCACGATGGCGAGGACGACCGCGGCTTGGGCGTGATCGGCGCCCACACCGGGGGCTACAACACCGGTTCCGTGGGCGTCGCCCTGCTCGGCAACTTCCAGTTCGGTGCCCAGGCCAAGCCTGCTGCGGTCGACTCGCTCGTCGACCTGCTGGCGTGGAAGGCGAGCGTCCACGAGATCGATCCGATGGCACGCGTGGAGGCGAGGAAGTTCGACGGCTCGGAGACCAGGACCGTCCACACGATCGGCGGTCACCGGGACTACGGCACGACGTCGTGCCCGGGCCAGACCTTCTACGACACGCTCGGCACCGTGCGCGAGCGCGTTCGCCAGCGGCTCCTCGTCGGACTCGTCGGCTACCGCATCCTCAGCACCGACGGCTCGCTCACCACCTTCGGCGACGTCTCCTCGATCGGTGACCTGCCGAGCAGCGGCGTCCGCGGGGCGACGGTCCTCGCAGCGGTCGGCACGCCGACCGGCAACGGCGCGTGGATCGTCGGCCCTGACGGCGGGATCTTCACCTTCGGGGACGCCCGCTTCCTCGGTTCGATG
>JBBSLC010000222.1:0-3420 GCA_038255685.1 Acidimicrobiales bacterium
CGGCCCAGTAGCGGTCGCGCAGCTCGCGCTTGTAGAGCTTGCCGGTGGGGAG
The DNA here is from genome assembly GCA_038255685.1 of Acidimicrobiales bacterium. Lineage (GTDB taxonomy): Bacteria > Actinomycetota > Acidimicrobiia > Acidimicrobiales > CADCSY01 > CADCSY01. Next base: position 53 of record JBBSLC010000222.1, read on the forward strand.
GCGGGGCAGCTCGGCCTCGAAGTCGATCGAGCGTGGCACCTTCTGGCGGGCGAGGTGTTCACGGCAGAAGGCCATCAGCTCCTCGGCGAGCGCGTCGTCGGGCTCGACGCCCGCCAGCGGCTGGACGACCGCCTTCACCTCCTCGCCGAGGTCGGGGTTGGGCACACCGAACACCGCTGCGTCGGCCACCTTGGGGTGGGTGATGAGGAGGTTCTCCGTCTCCTGCGGGTACACGTTCACGCCGCCGGAGATGATCATGAACGTCTTGCGGTCGGTGAGGTAGAGGAAGCCGTCTTCGTCGACGTAGCCTACGTCGTTGACGGTGGTCATCGTCCCGTCCGGCGACGTGACCTCCCTCGTCTTCTCCGGGTCGTCGTGGTACTCGAACTGGGTCGCGGTCTTGAACCAGATCGTGCCCGGCTCACCGACGGGGACCGGCTGCAGGTCGTCGTCGAGGACGTGCAGGTCGCCGAACTTCACCTTGCCGACCGTTCCCTTGTGCGCCAGCCACTCCTCGCTCGTGCACGACGTGAACCCGAGCGCCTCGGTCGCCCCGGAGTACTCGTCGATGATCGGCCCCCACCAGGCGATCATCTCCTCCTTCACCGGCACCGGGCACGGGGCCGCTGCGTGGATGGCGACCTCGAGCGAGGAGAGGTCGAAGCGGGTGCGCTCCTCCACCGGTAGCTTGAGCATGCGGCTGAACATGGTCGGCACGAGCTGGGAGTGCGTCACGTGGTGGCGCTCGACGAGGCGGAGGTACTCGACGGGGTCGAAGCGCTCCATGATCACGACGGTGCCGCCGTGGCGCAGCGTCAGGTTGACCGCCGCCTGGGGCGCCGAGTGGTACAGCGGCGCCGGCGACAGGTACACCATGTCCTCCCGGTAGTGCCAGAGGTTCGCGAGGAACGTGAAGACCGGCAGGCTCTCCTCCGGTGGCTGCGCCGGCAGCGGGCGGATGATCCCCTTCGGCCGACCGGTTGTGCCCGAGGAGTACAGCATCGGGGTGCCGAGGCGCTCCTCGGCGATCGGCGTCGTCGGCTGGTCAGCGATGGCGGTGGCGTAGTCCCAGACCGTGCCGGTCGTGGCGTCCGCGCCGTCGACCACGAGCACGAGGTCGACCTCCGGTGCGTGCTCGAGCGCCTGGAGCGCGACCTCCCGCTTCGCCTTCGACGTGATCAGCACCGTCGATCGGCTGTTGGCGAGGATGTAGCCGAGCTCCTCGGCGGTCAGATAGGAGTTGACGCACGTGTAGTAGAGGCCGCTGCGCTCGCCGGCCGCGCAGGCCTCGAGGTAGCGGTCGTTGTTCTCCATGTAGATGGCGTAGTGGTCCAACGGCGCCAGCCCCTGCGCTGCGAGCACGTGCGCGAGCTGGTTGGACCTCGCCTCGAATTCTCGGTAGCTGACCTCCAGACCGGTCGACGCCATGATGAACGCCGCCCGGTCCGGGTGCTCCTCTGCATGACGCCCGGGATACATGCGCTCATGTTGCCAGCACCGGTCCCGACCGTGCCGGGTGACGTGATGCCGAGGTGGCGACGGTGACGGTGACGGCGGACCGTGCGACGCCGCCCGTCGGTCCGCAAGCGAGGATGACGATCCCGGCCGAACCGGCCGAGCAGCTGGTGGAGGCTGGACGTTCGGCGAACGGTCTGTCACCGCATCGGGGCCGGTACGGTTCGCGCATGCCGTGGTTCGTGACCCGCCTCGAGCGCCTGGCGAGACGGCACCAGCGCGAACAGGCCGGAACCCAGATCGTTGCTGGGTACCGGCGATCGCCGCAGACCGAAGTCGAGGGCGTCTGGCCAGACGACGCCACTGTGGCGATGATCGCCGCCGAGCCGTGGTGACCCGAGGGAGCCGGTCGCAGCGCTGACCTCGCCAGCGTCGGCCGTCCTACGTGAAGTGGCTCCCCTCGGCCGCCTCCAGCACCTCCGCCGCCTTCGTCATGTCGATCCGCACGGTCAGAGCCCACGCAGCAACAGCGGGACAGCGACGCCACTCCACCATGTGGGCCGCCGTTCGGTGGACCGATCTGCGAGGCTCGGCGTGTGGAGCTGAGTGAGGGTGAGCGGCAGTACCTGGAGGGGCAGCGGCTCGGGCGGCTGGCCACGATCGGGCCGGACGGCGGACCGCAGGCGAGGCCGGTGGTGTTCTCGGTCAACGACGAGCTGGGGACGATCGACATCGCCGGCAAGGAGATGACGTCGAGCCAGAAGTACCGCAACGTCGAGCGCAGCCCGCTCGTCAGCTTCGTGGTGGACGACCTCGAGTCGGTCAAGCCCTGGAAGGCGCGTGGCATCGAGATCCGGGGTCGCGCCGAGGCGCTGGCCGATGTCGGCGAGGGCCTCATCCGCATCCACCCGACCCGGATCCTGGCGTGGGGCATCGACACCGCCGGCTTCGGGCCACCCAACGCGAGGGACGTCTGACCCGACCTGCCCGGCGTGGCTCCACGAACCGCCCGGGAGGCGTCACCTAGAGTGCGCGCCGTGGCGGTGAGCGAGCCGGTCGACGGTCGGGCCGAGCGGGACAAGGAGATCGTCCGTCTCCACCGGTCGGGCGTGACGATGGCGGTGATCGCCGAGCGCGTGCAGCTCTCCCCCGAGCGGGTGCGCCAGGTCATCCGGGCGGCGGAGGGGCCCGCCTCGCGGCGCCGCCGGTCCGGCGACGGCGAACGGGTCAGGCTGCGGATCGGCAACCTGGCCAAGGCGGTGCTCGTCACCGGCCAGGCGTACCAGGACCCCAAGGACGCCCTCAACGAGTTCGTGTCGAACGCCGCCGACGAGTACGCGGAGACGGACCGCCGTGGCGGACGGGTGCGGGTCCTACTGCGGCGCAAGGGGCAGCGACCGGTCATCGGCGTCGAGGACGACGGGCGGGGGATGTCACCCGAGCGCCTCCGCCAGGTGGCGAGCAGCCTCTTCGAGTCGAAGAAGGTCGGTGACGACCGGACGCTCGGGGAGAAGGCCATCGGCCTGCTCGCCTTCCAGCAGCTCGGCGGCCGGTGCGAGATCATCTCCCGGGCCGAGGGCAGCGACGAGACGTGGACGTTGCGCCTCGAGCGGGGCAGGGCCGACGCCACCCTCACCCGGGAACGCCGCCGTGCCCGCCAGACCGCAGGCACGACCGTCCTGCTCAGCGACCTCGACGCCGAGGTGCTGCGCATGCTGACCCAGCGCAAGGTCATCGACTACCTGCGCCGCCGGCGGGAGGCCGCCCTCACACGAGGGGACTACTCCATCGAGGTCATCGAGGGTCGCACCGGCGAGGTCGTGACACCGCAACCGCCCGAGGGGATCCGCCTCGCCATCCCCGCCCGGGAGACGCTGTGGGGTCGCATCGAGTACGCCCTCTACGTCGCCGCC
>JBBSLC010000223.1:0-3412 GCA_038255685.1 Acidimicrobiales bacterium
CGGAGGAGCTCGCCCGTGAGCGCCTCGTAGTGCATGTCCATCCCACGGCCAACGAGTCGCAGGAACCCTGCCACCAGTTGCGCTGCAGGAAGGCCGACGCGGCTCGCGTCGCGTGCCGCGGCGCAGGATGATCCACACGCGTCATGGGATGGTGCACACGTCACCCCACCGTGGATCACCCTGCGCCGAGGGGCGGTTCAGGCGGCTCGTTCGAGGGCGACCTCGAGGACCTCGCGGACGTCGCTGACGAGGTGGACCGTCAGGTCGGCGAGCACCGACTCGGGCACGTCGTCGAGGTCCGGACCGTTGCGGGCGGGGAGCACGACGGTGGTGACGCCGGTCCGGTGGGCGGCGAGGAGCTTCTGCTTCACGCCGCCGATCGGCAGCACACGCCCGGAGAGGGTGACCTCGCCGGTCATCGCCACGTCGCCACGAACGGGCCGGCCGGTGAGCAGGCTGGCGAGCGCGGTGGTCATGGTGATGCCGGCCGACGGCCCATCCTTCGGGATGGCGCCCGCCGGGAAGTGGACGTGGAACCGTCGCTGCAGCGCACCGGCGTCGAGGCCGAGCGACGCCGCGTTGGCCCGCAGGTACGACAGGGCGATGGACGCCGACTCCTTCATCACGTCACCGAGCTGGCCGGTGAGGGTCAGTCCGGTGTCGCCGTCCATGGCCGTGGTCTCGACGTAGAGGACGTCGCCGCCGGCGCCGGTGACGGCCAGGCCGGTGGCCACGCCCGGTACCCCGGTGCGGTCGGCGTGGTCGTCCTCGAACCGTGGCCGGCCGAGCAGGCCCCGGAGGTCGTCGACGTCCACGGTGACCTGCGCGCCGCCTGCCTCGTCGCCGCGAGCGATGCGGGTCGCCGCCTTGCGCAGCACCTTGCCCAGCAGGCGCTCGAGCCCACGGACGCCCGCCTCCCGGGTCCAGCCGTCGACGACGGCGCGCAGGGCGTCGTCGGTGACGGTGACCTCGTCGGGACGGAGCGCGTTGCGCTCGAGCTGGCGGGCCAGGAGGTGGTCCCGGGCGATGGCGACCTTCTCGTCCTCGGTGTACCCGTCGATCGTGATGATCTCCATGCGGTCCCGCAGCGGGCCCGGGATGGTGTCGAGCACGTTGGCGGTCGCGATGAACAAGACCTCGGACAGGTCGAGGTCGACCTCGAGGTAGTGGTCCCGGAAGGTGTGGTTCTGGGCCGGGTCGAGCACCTCGAGCAGGGCGGACGACGGGTCGCCCCGCCAGTCGCTGCCCACCTTGTCGACCTCGTCGAGCAGCACGACCGGGTTCATGGAGCCGGCCTCGGTGAGGGCACGGACGATGCGGCCGGGCTGGGCGCCGACGTAGGTGCGGCGGTGGCCGCGGATCTCGGCCTCGTCGCGGACACCGCCGAGGGCGACCCGCACGAACTCACGGCCGAGGGCGCGGGCGATGGACTCGCCGAGCGAGGTCTTGCCGACGCCGGGAGGGCCGGCGAGCGTGACGATGGCACCGCTGCCCCGGCCTCCGGTCTCCTCCACCCCGCGGTCGGCCCGCAGCTTGCGCACTGCGAGGAACTCCACGATGCGGTCCTTCACCTCGTCGAGGCCGGTGTGGTCGGTGTCGAGCACCGCCTTGGCGGCGGCGAGGTCGAGGACGTCGACGGTGCGCTGGCCCCACGGCAGCTCGGTGAACGTCTCCAGCCAGGTGCGGACCCAGCCGTACTCGGCGTTCTGCGGGCTCATGCGCTCGAGCCGGTCGACCTCGCGCTCGGCGTGCGCTCGCACCTCCTCGGTGAGCTCGAGCTCGGCGAGCCGGGCGCGGAAGCGTGCGGCGAGGTCCTCCTCGTCGCCGCCCTCCCCGAGCTCCTTCTTGATCGCATCGAGCTGCTGGCGGAGCAGGAACTCGCGCTGGCGCTCCTCCATGCCCTCGTTGACCTCTCGGGCGATGCTCGTGGCGACCTCGGCCTCGGCGAGCGCGTCACGGACCCAGGCGAGCACGAGCTCGACCCGGGCCTCGACGTCGACCGTCTCGAGCAGCTCGACCTTGCGCTCGATGGCGAGGTCGGGCCACCAGCCGGCCAGGTCGGCGAGGCCCGAGGGACCGTCGACCTCGTCGAGCACGGCCGTGAGGCGCCGGCCTCCGAGCTGCTCGAACAGGGCAGTGGTGAGCTGGCGCAGCTCGTCGGCCAGCTCCACGGCACGCGCTGAGGGGTCGGGCTCGGGGATCGGATCGGCCTCCACCAGCAGTGCGGTGCCCGTGCCGACCACGCCAGCGCCCATGCGAGCTCGGCCCGTGGCTCGGACGATGAGGGCGGGCGTGCCGCCGGGCAGCTCGCCATGGGACTCCACCGTGGCCAGCACGCCGATGCGGCCGTAGCGGCCGCCGACGCGCGGGACGAGGAGCAGCTCGGGCTTGGGGTCACGGTCGAGGCTGCCGAGTGCGTCGGCTGCGGCGCGCGCCTCGTCGGTCTCCAGGGCGATCGTGACCACCATCTGGGGCAGCACGACGCCGGTGGTCAGGGGAAGGACGGGGACCGTGCGGGCCCCGTCGTCGGTCGGTCGGGAACGGGATTCGTCTCGGGTCTGAGCCATGTTCGCTCCTGCTTCGGACCCGCTCGGGACATCCGGGCGGTGTACTTGCTGTTGCAACAACCTGGCGGTCCGTTCATTCCCACTCGTCGAGCTGAGGCGAGTGACCGACGCTCGACTCACTTCCGCGCGGCAGCACTAGGTTGGTGACCGCCGCTGCGCCAGGGAGTCCGAGCTGATGCTCACGCCAGAAGACGTCGATGAGATCAACAAGGTCTTGGCCGACTACGGCCACGTCGTCGACGACCACGACTGGGACCGCGCCGGAGAAGTGTTCGCGGACGACTTCGTCTTCGACATGAGCGGAACCGATCGACCCGACCTTCACGGGATCGCAGACATCGTCGCCAACTTCAAGGGCCGCAACATGTACGCCCATGTCACGACCAACATCAGCATCGCCCAGGAACCCGACGGCGCAGTGCGCGTCCACAGCAAGTTCCTGGGGTTCCCCAATGACGGCGGCGTGGTGACAGGCGACTACCACGACGAGATGACCCACACCAGCCAGGGGTGGCGCATCCGGCGCCGGCGCGCCGAGGTCCGCGAGCGCAAGTTCTTCGACTGAGCGCCCCCCGAGCCAGGCGCTCCCGATGACCTGAGAGCGCCGTGGAGTGCTCGTGCGGCACCTTGAGGACGCCGTTGCAGGGCGTCCCGGCGGTGCTGGCGTTGCGGCACCGGCACGTGCGAGACGCTCTTGGTCCCTCGGGCTCGGTCGAACTGAGCGGACTAGTGTCCCGAGTCTGAAATAGGAAGGGATTCCGTCTGGGAGTCGCGAAGTCCTCGTCGTAGCGACGACGATGGGAGACAGCGATGGCCAGAACTGGACGACCGACACCGGCGGTGAC
>JBBSLC010000224.1:0-3393 GCA_038255685.1 Acidimicrobiales bacterium
CGGCATCGAGGGCGAGGAGGGCGGTCACGTCGTCGAGCTGGTCGGAGGTGGACACGACCGACGAACCCGCTTCGAGGGCGCGCTCGGCGAGGTCACGGTGCGCACCCGGCGCCACCGAGAGCACGACCACGTCGAGCCCACCGGGGAGCCGCTCGGACGCCGGTGCGGTGCGGACACGGCCCTCGTCGGCGATGGCAGCCGCCACCGCCTTCGCCCGAGCAGGCTGCGCATCCACGACCACGAGCTCGTCGACCTCAGGCGTGGAGGCGAGCTGGCGCGCCACCCGCGAGCCGACGGCGCCGGCACCGACGACGGCGATCCTCATGTGGAGGACGTCATGCGGTCCACCTAGCGCAGGTCGGGACCGGACAGCTCGCGCCACCCGCCCGTCTGCGGCGGGACGCCACCCGTCCCCCGCAGCCGCAGGACGGCAGCGATGAGCCCGGTGACCCCGAGGGCGAGGAAGGCACGACGTAGGGAGCGCACGGTGGGGCTAGCAAGAATCGAACTTGCGACCTCATCCTTATCAGGGATGCGCTCTAACCGACTGAGCTATAGCCCCGTGCTGAAGGGACCACGCTAGCGAACCGAGCGCATCCCTCCCTCAGGGATGCGACTCGAACCGACTGAGCGAGAGCCCCGTGCTGGAGGCGCCACGCTAGCGAACCGAGCCCGCTTCGTGCGAAGCCGGTCAGATGGAGCGGCGGCTGGCGTCGTCCTCGCCGAGGGTGATCTTCAGGCCGCCGACGACGTCGGAGATGACGTTGTAGAGCACGGCCATGACGACGTTGCCGAAGGTCCCGGCGAGGACGAGCACCGCGCCCCCCAGAGCGACCGCCCGCAGCAGCTGGTTGGCCTCGAACGTGAAGTCGGTGAAGCCGATGGAATCCATGAAGCTCTCGATGTTGTCGACGACGCCGACCGAGTTCGCCGCAGCCCACAGGCCCACGAGGGCCACGAGGAGGATGAGGAACATCGACAGGTAGAACAGCAGGGAGACCTTGAGCACCGACCACGGGTCGAGTCGCTTCACCACGACCCGGCTGGCACGAGGTGCAGGCGCAGCCGGTCGACGTCGACCGCCCTTCGTCGACGCTGCGGCCCGAGGCGCCGTCGAGGTCGCAGACGTCCCACCGTTGCGCGCTGCAGGGTCGCTTGGCGAGCGCACCTGTCGAGGCGGGGCGTCCGACGAGCTCACTCCACCCGCCCTGTCGCCCGACACAGCTCGAAGTGTACGGGATCGCTCGTCGGCAGTGGCTGACAGAGCCCGACGCTCCGGCCGACCCGGGCGAGGCTCGGGGCGAACGCCCGAGGCACGTCGATGGCGGTGCCCCGCTCGTGGGCCGAGGAACCCGGCCTCGCCACCGGGAAGGGGTTGGTGGCCCGACGAGCCCACAGCGCCCGCTGGGCCGCTGCTGAGCGCCAGCCCGACGTGATGGGGACGGGTCGACCGAGGGCAGCCTCCGCAGCGGCGATGGCGGCACGCATCTCGGGCGTGAGGCCGATGCTCGACCCACCGAGCGGCTCACCACCTCGACGCACGGCTCGGGCACGGGCGATCGTGCCCGCCACCTCGACGGCGACCTGCACCTCGGGGCCGGTCGAGTCGTAGGCGACGATCCGACCCCCGTTCACTGCTGCGAGCTGCCGGGCTGCGCCCTCGCCCTCGGCTGCCCCGGCGAGGGCTGCCGCGTCAGCCGCCGCTCGAGCCCGGGCGGCGGTGACGACCTCGCCACCGACCGCACCCACCGCCACGACCAACCCTGCGATGGCGACGAGCAGCACGGCGACCAACGGCAGCACCGATCCCGTCTCGTCGACCGACCGCCGATGCGCCGTGACGCACCAGCCGACCACCTGCACCTGGATCCGTTGCACCTGCAGCTCCCCGTCCGCGTGACGACACCTGGAGGGGAAGTGCCGACGGGGAGGTGGCGCAGGGGAGATGGTGCAGGGCGGGTGGGACCGACCCGCCGATCAGTCGTCGGTGACGTCGACTGCGGCGAGGACCGGCGCGACGGCGGCCACGGTCTGGCCGTCGGAGAGGTTCATGATGCGCACACCGGTGGCATCGCGACCCTGGGACGAGATCTGGCGCACCGCGGTCCTGATCACGACGCCTCCGGTGGCGACGAGGAGGATCTCGTCGTCGAGGCCGACCATGAACGCGGCGACCACGCCACCTCGCTTCGCCGTGAGCTTGATGCCCTTGACGCCCTGGCCGCCACGAGCCTGGGCGTTGAAGCGCTCGACCTTGGTCCGCTTGCCGAAGCCGGCGTCGGTGACCATCAGGATGTCGGCCTCGTCGCGTGCGACGTCACAGCTCACGACCTCGTCGCCGGCACGCAGCTTCATGCCCCGCACGCCGGCGGCGGACCGGCCCATGGCACGGACCTCGGCCTCGACGAAGCGGATGGTCATCCCCTGGCGCGAGACCATGAAGACCTCGTCGCCCTCGTTCATCGGGATGACCCGGACGAGCTCGTCGTCGTCGCGCAGGTTGATGGCGATGAGGCCGGCTCGCAACGACGAGTCGTACTCGGTGAAGCGTGTCTTCTTGACCTGCCCGAGCTTGGTGGCGAAGAACAGGAACCGGTTCGTCTCGTAGTCCCGCGTGTCGATCACGGCCTGGATGCGCTCGTCGGGCCCGAGCGGGAGCAGGTTCACGATGGCGGTGCCGCGCGCCGTGCGCTCCTTGATCGGGATCTCGTGGGCCCGCAGCCGGTACACCCGTCCCCGGGTCGAGAAGAACAGCAGGTAGGCGTGGGCGGTCGTGCCGACCACGTGGGTCACGTAGTCGTCGTCTCGCAGCTTGGCCCCGGCGACCCCTCGCCCACCTCGGGCCTGGGCCCGGAAGGCGTCGGCGGTGACGGCCTTGGCATAGCCCGTCGCCGACAGCGTGATGACGAGCTCTTCGTCGTCGATGAGGTCGAGGTTGTTGAGGTCGCCCGGGTCGAGGGTGATCTCGGCCCGGCGCGGCGTGGCGAAGGTGGCCTTCACGTCGGCCAGCTCGTCCTTGATGACCGAGAGCAGCCGGGCCTGGTCACCGAGGATGGCCTCGAGGTCGGCGATCGTCTCCCGCAGCTTGGCCATCTCGTCCTCGAGCTCGGAGCGGCCGAGGCGCGTGAGGCGCCCGAGGGTCATGTCGAGGATGTGGTTCGCCTGGATCTCAGAGAACTCGAAGGGCTCGGCCATCAGCCCGTCGCGTGCGGCTGGCCGGTCGGCCGAGGCACGGATCAGCGTGATGATCTCGTCGATGAGGTCGAGCGCCTTCAGCAGGCCCTCGACGATGTGGGCGCGGTCGCGGGCCTTGCGGAGCCGGAACTCGGAGCGGCGGGTGATGACCACGACCTGGTGGTCGATGTAGGCCTGGAGCGCCTGGACGAGGTTGAG
>JBBSLC010000225.1:0-3387 GCA_038255685.1 Acidimicrobiales bacterium
GCGCTGCTCGCTGACCGGCTGGGGGGTGCCGAGCGACTGGGCGAAGAGGCTCACCCGCAGCTCCTCCAGCTGCCACCGCAGGGCGACGACGGCGGGGTCGCTCCGGCGCGCGCGCAGTCGCTCGAGGTCAGCCTCGACGCGCGCGATCCGCTGCATCGACGCCCGGTCACGGTGGGGGTCCGTGACGAGCTTGTCGAGCCGGTGGTCGATCGCCTGGAGGTAGCGGGGGAGGTTGGTGAGACGGTCCATGCCGGTCGTGGCCACGAAGCCGGGGTGGGTGAGGCGGGCGACCTGCACGGCGATGTCGGTGAGCGCCGGCTGGACGGCGGCGGTGGTCAGGTCGTCGATGCGGCGTTCGATGAGGCGGGTCCGGGCCAGGATCCGGCCGGTGAGCACGGCCACCTCGAGGGAGGTGTCGACGAGGTCGTCGCGTACGGCGTCGTGGAGGAGCCGGTAGGCGGCCTCGTCCCAGACGGGCCCCCCGGCAGCGGCGAGCACGTGGTCGAGGGCGCAGGTGATGCAGTCCGAGAGGACGTCGGCGACCGTCGCGCCGCGGGCGGTCGCCAAGCCGAGCTTCGTCTCGTTGCGCAGGAGCCGCTGGACCGCTGGCAGCGGTGAGCCGATCGTGAGCAGCAGGAGCCGCCGGGTCCCCGCCCACATCGCCTGGCGCTGCTCCTCGGAGGTGGCGAACGTCCGCACGGCGACGTTGGCGCCCTCGTCGACGAGGGCGGGGTAGGCGGTGACGAGGTGTCCGCCGGCGGTTGCGTCGACGGTGCGGGCCAGGGTGCCGATCGTCCAGCTCGTCAGGCCCTCGCGCTCGACGCTCTTGGTCGCACCGGTGACCGCCGTCCTGAGCTTGCCCTGGAGGTGGCGTCGCAGCGCAGGGAGGTCCTTGCTCCAGGCCAGGGGCGTGCCCCGTTCGCTCACGACGCGGAAGGTCATGCGCAGGTGGTCGGGCACCCGGTCGAGGTGGAGGTCGCCGGCGGTGATCCGCTCACCCGTGGCTCGGGCGAGCCAGCGCGCCAGCACGTCGGCGAGCGGCCCGTCGTCGGGCACCGCCTGCTCGAGGAACGCCCTGGCGTGGTCGCCGGCAGCGCCGATCTGTCGGCGCACGGACTTGGGGAGCGAGCGCACGAGCGCAGTGACGAGGTCCTCCCGGAACCCCGGCACGTGCCAGTCGAAGCCCACCTCGCTGACGTCGTTCAGGAGCGGCAGGGGGACATCGACGGTGATCCCGTCGAGGTCCGAGGCCGGGTCGAAGGCGTAGGAGAGCGCGAGCTCGACGGTCCCCTGGAGCCACGTGTCCGGGTATGCCGCTGGGCTGACGTCCCCGGCCTCGGGGTCGATCAGGTCGGCGCGCGAGAACGTCATCCGGTTGGGGTGACGGGGTCGCTCCTGCTTCCACCAGCGGTCGAAGTCCCTGGCCGAGGTGACGGTGTCGGGGACGCGCTCGTCGTAGAAGGCGAAGCGCCCCTCCTCACCGAGGAGGATGTCCCGGCGGCGGACACGGCTCTCGAGCGCCTGCACCTCCTCGACGAGCACGCGGTTCTGCTCGACGAAGGCGTGGTGCGTCCGCCACTCGCCATCGACGAGGGCGTGCTGGAGGAACAGGTCCCGGGCCGCAGCGGGATCGACCCGGCTGTACTGGATGCGGCGGCCCGAGACGATCGGCAGCCCGTAGAGCGTCACCCGCTCGTTCGACACTGCCGCGCCGCGCTTCTCGTCCCACCACGGCTCACCGCTCGTGTGCTTCGTGAGGTGCGATCCGAGCTGCTCCGCCCACGCAGGGTCGATCCTGGTGGCGACCCTGCCCCACAGCCGGTTCGTCTCCACGAGCTCGGCGACCATCACCCACTGCGGGGTCTTCTTGAACAGCGCCGAGCCGGGCGCAATGGCGAAGCGGGCGTTGCGTGCACCGAGCAGCTCGCCGCGAGGGCCGTCCTTCATCCCGATGTGGGACAGCAGCCCGGCGAGCAGCGCCTGGTGGATCTGGTCGGGCTCACCTGGCTGGTCGTTCGGCGAGATCTTCAGCGTCCGCAGCACCTGGCGGAGCTGGCCGTGCACGTCCTGCCACTCCCGCACCCGGAGGTGGTTGAGGAACTCGGTCTTGCACATGCGGCGGAACCCGCTCGAGGTGCGGACGGTCTGCTGCTCCTTCACGTAGCGCCAGAGTGCGAGCAGGGAGAGGAAGTCCGACGACTCGTCGACGAAGCGCTTGTGGGACTCGAGCGCAGCCTGCTCCTTGCCGGTCGGCCGCTCGCGAGGATCCTGGATCGACAGCGCAGCGGCGATGACGAGCACCTCGGTCACGCAGCCGGTGCGGTCTGCCTCGAGCACCATCCGGCCGAGGCGGGGGTCGAGCGGGAGCTGTGCGAGGCGCCGACCGACCGTCGTGAGACGACGGTCCTGTGCGCTCGTCGAGAGCTCCAGCGCCCCGAGCTCCTCCAGGAGGTCGACACCGTCCTTGATGCTGCGGGCATCGGGGGGCTCGACGAAGGGGAAGGCAGCGACGTCGCCGAGACCGATGGCGGTCATCTGCAGGATGACCGAGGCCAGGTTCGTCCGGAGCACCTCGGGCTCGGTGAACGCGGGCCGACCGGTGAAGTCCTCCTCGGTGAAGAGGCGGATGCAGATGCCGGGCGCCACCCGACCGCAGCGCCCGGCTCGCTGGTTCGCGGAGGCCTGGGAGATCGCCTCGATCGGGAGCCGTTGCACCTTGGTGCGCCGGTTGTAGCGAGAGATGCGGGCGGTCCCGGGGTCGACCACGTAGCGGATCCCCGGCACGGTGAGCGATGTCTCGGCGACGTTGGTGGCGAGCACGATCCGCCGCCCGGTGTGGGGCTGGAACACCCGGTGCTGCTCTGCGGACGAGAGCCTGGCGTAGAGGGGGACGACCTCGGTCGAGCGGAGGTGCAGCTTCGCGAGCGCGTCGGCCGTGTCGCGGATCTCGCGCTCGCCGCTCAGGAACACGAGGATGTCGCCAGGCCCCTCCCGGCTCAGCTCCTCGACGGCGTCGGTGATGGCCTGGATCTGGTCGCGCTCGTCCTCGGGCTCCTCGCCGAACGGTCGGTAGCGGACCTCGACCGGGAAGCTCCGCCCGGTGACCTCGACCACGGGCGCGCCGCCGAAGTGCTCGGAGAACCGCTCGGTGTCGATCGTGGCCGACGTGACGATCACCTTGAGGTCGGGTCGTCGGGGGAGCAGCTGCTTGAGGTAGCCGAGGATGAAATCGATGTTGAGGCTGCGCTCGTGGGCCTCGTCGATGATGAGCGTGTCGTACCGGCTGAGCATCCGGTCCCGCTGGATCTCGGCGAGCAGGATGCCGTCGGTCATCACCTTCACGAGGCTGCGGTCGCCGACCTTGTCGGTGAAGCGGACGGTGTAGCC
>JBBSLC010000226.1:0-3346 GCA_038255685.1 Acidimicrobiales bacterium
CCGCCCATGCGCCCACGGGTTTCTGAGCGCCAACTCGGCGGGGGTGGGCCTGTCAGGTGCCGGCGCGCTGGCGGAGGAGGGCGGTGACAGCCTTGCCGTCGGCCTTGCCCTGCGTCGCCTTCATCACCTTGCCGACGAAGAGGCCGGCCACCTTCGGGTCACCGTCGACGAAGCGCTGCCAGGCCGCTGGATCACTGGCGATGGCGTCGTCGACGGCGGTGGCGAGGGCGTCGTCGCCCATGGCCTCGAAGCCCAACCGGGCTGCGATCGCCGCCGGCTCGCCGCCCGACGAGACGAGCTCGGCGAGGACGGTCTTGGCCTGGGTCGCAGTGAGGGCGCCGTCGGCCTCCATCCGGCTGAGCTCGGCGAAACCGTCGGCGCTGAGGGCGCCGGCATCGACGCCGGCGAGGTCGTTGGCGGCACGGGTGACCAGGCGACCGGCATCGCCACCGGCGTCGAGCGCGGCGAGCACGAGGGCGTCGAGGTCTCGCTCCACGACGAGCGCCGCGACCGCTGCGTCGGCTTCGGTGCGCTCGACGAGCAGGCGGCGGCGCTCGGCCGGCAGCACCGGGAGCGCAGCGTCCACCGCAGCGATCCAGGCGGCGTCTGGTTCGAGCGGCACGAGGTCGGGCTCGGGGAAGTAGCGGTAGTCGTCGGCCTCCTCCTTGGACCGCAGCGTGTGCGTCCGCCCGTCGGCCTCGTCCCAGTGGCGGGTCTGCTGGACGATGCGCTCGCCCGAGGCGAGGAGGTCGACCTGGCGGCGAGCCTCGTACTCGATGGCCCGCACGAGGGAGCGGGTGGAGTTGAGGTTCTTGATCTCGCAGCGGGTGCCGAGCTCGTCGGTGCCGGCCCTGCGCATCGACACGTTGGCGTCGACCCGCATGGAGCCCTCCTCCATCTTGGCGTCGGACGCCTCGGTGGCGAGCAGCACGGCGCGCAGCTCCTGGACGTAGGCGCGTGCCTGCTCGGGCGTGCGGACGTGGGGCCGGCCGACGATCTCGACGAGGGGCACGCCGGCGCGGTTGTAGTCGACGAGTGAGTGCACGGCGTCGTGGATGCGCCCGCCGCCGCCGACGTGGGTCGACTTGCCGGTGTCCTCCTCGAGGTGGGCTCGCTCGATCCCGATGATCGAGCCGTCGGGCAGCTCGAGCTGGCCGTCGACGTTGATCGGCCGGTCGTACTGGCTGACCTGGTAGTCCTTCGGCATGTCCGGATAGAAGTAGTTCTTCCGGTGGAAGACGCTCGGCTCGACGGAGCAGCGCAGCGCCCGACCGATGCGCATGGCGAGCTCGACGACCTGGCGGTTCAGCACCGGGAGCGACCCGGGCAGGCCGAGGCACACCGGGCACACGTTGGTGTTCGGCTCCGAGCCGAACTGGTTGGCGCACCCGCAGAAGATCTTGGTCGAGGTCGCCAGCTCGCAGTGGACCTCGAGGCCGACGACGAGCTCCCACGCCTGACCCGACGGGTCGGTCACGGTGAACGGCTCGACGATGGTGCCCGCACCGGCGTCGGTGGTCAGCACGCCCGCGGTGGTCTCGCTCATGTCGTCGCTCCCGAGGTCGCGCCGGCCATGCTCGACTCGAGGACGGCGGCGGCCCGGAACAGCACGGCCTCCGACAGTGCCGGGCCGAGCAGCTGGACACCGACGGGCATGCCGTCGTCACCCACGCCGTAGGGCACCGAGATCGCAGGGTCGCCGGCCAGGTTCGACGGGATCGTGCACACGTCGGTCAGGTACATCGACAGCGGGTCCGCGGTCTTGTCGCCGAAGGCGAAGGCCGTCGTCGGCGCCGTGGGCGAGAGCAGCAGGTCGAAGCGCTCGTAGGCAGCGGCGAAGTCCCGGATGATCAGCGTGCGGACCTGCTGGGCCTTGCCGTAGTAGGCGTCGTAGTACCCCGCCGACAGCGCATAGGTGCCGAGCATGATCCGGCGCTTCACCTCGGCACCGAAGCCAGCGGTGCGCGAGGCGGTGTTCATGGCGCCGTTGGTCGCGGCGTCGACCCGCAAGCCGTAGCGGACGCCGTCGTAGCGGGCGAGGTTGCTCGACGCCTCGGCGGGGGCGATCAGGTAGTAGGCCGACAGCCCGAGCGTGGTGGCCGGGACCGAGACCTCCTCGACCTTCGCCCCGGCGGCGGTGAGCGCCTCGGCGGCCGCCGCGACCCGGCGGGCGACGTCGGGGTCGGTGCCCTCGCCCGACAGCTCGGTGACGAGCCCGATGCGCAACCCGTCGACGCCCTCGTCGAGGGTGGCGGTGATCGACGGGGCCGGCGAGGCGATCGAGGTGGAGTCCATCGGGTCGTGGCCGGCGATCGCCTCGAGCAGGGCGGCGGCGTCGGCGACGGTGTGGGCGAAGGGCCCGATCTGGTCGAGGCTGCTGGCGAAGGCGATGAGCCCGTAGCGGCTCACCATGCCGTAGGTCGGCTTCATCCCGACCACACCGCAGTACGCAGCGGGGAGCCGGACCGAGCCGCCGGTGTCGGAACCGAGGGCGAGGGGGGCGAAGCCTGCCGCGACCGCAGCGGCGCTGCCACCGCTGCTGCCCCCGGGGACCCGGCTGGTGTCGAGGGGGTTGCGGGTCGGGCCGAAGGCCGAGTGCTCGGTCGAGGAGCCCATGGCGAACTCGTCGAGGTTGGCCTTGCCGATCGGGACGGCGCCGGCGGCGGCCAGGCGGGTGACGACGGTCGCGTCGTAGGGCGGAAGCCAACCCTCGAGGATCTTCGACGAGCACGTCGTCGCCACACCCCGGGTGCACAGGTTGTCCTTCAGCGCGATCGGCACGCCGGCGAGCGGACCGGGATCCTCGCCGGCAGCGACGCGCCGGTCGACCGCAGCGGCGACGGCCAGTGCGTCGTCGCGCATGACGAGGTTGAAGGCGTGGACCTCGGCCTCGCGCACGTCGATCGCGGCGAGGTGCTCCTCGACCACCGAGACGGCCGAGCGGGTGCCGGCCCGGACGTCGGCGGCGATGGCGGCGGCAGTCGCTGGCACGCCGGTCACGTGTCCTCCCCGAGCGCAGGCGGGACCCGGAACCTGTCGTCCTCCACCGAGGGGGCTGCGGCCAGGACCTCTGCCCGGTCGAGGCTCGGACGCACGACGTCGTCCCGGAGCACGTTGACGAGCGGCAGGGGGTGGGCCGTTGGCAGGACCCCGTCGGTGTCGAGCGCCTCGACGTCCTCGGCGTGGTCGAGCACGGCGCCGAGCTGCACGGTGAACAGGTCGAGCTCGTCGTCGGTGAGCGCCAGGCGTGCGAGGTCGGCCACGTGGGCGACGTCGTCCCTGGTGATGCGCGCGGCCATCTCCGCATCGTAGAGGCCGGCTGTCGGCCGTCCGACCGGACGCGGCG
>JBBSLC010000227.1:0-3315 GCA_038255685.1 Acidimicrobiales bacterium
CGCCTCGGCCCTGACCCCCTCCGTCGCGACGCAGACCCGGAGCGGGCGTGGCGGCGGGTGTCGAGGAGCCGTGCATCGATCGGCCAGCTCCTGATGGACCAGGCCGTCCTCGCCGGGGTCGGCAACGTCTACCGGGCCGAGGTGCTGTTCCGAGCCGGGCTGTCGCCCTTCCGCCCAGGCCGGGAGGTCGAGGCCGAGCGGTGGCACCTCGTCTGGGAGGACCTGAGGACGCTGCTGCGCGCCGGCGTGCGAGCCAACCGGATCGTCACGACCGCGCCCGAGGACCGGGACCGTCGCTCCGGCCGGGCCCGGCGGGACGATTCCCACTACGTCTACCGACGTGCCGGGCTCCCCTGTCGCCGGTGCGGTGCAGAGGTCCGCACCGAGGTGATGGCGACCCGCAACCTGTTCTGGTGCCCCGTCTGCCAACCAGCCTGACCCGCGATCACGGCGTCGGCGTGCGACCTTCCACCACGTCGTCGCCGTAGAGCGCCCGGGCGAAGGGCTCCACGTCGGGCCCGCGGCGCAGGTGGTGGCCGCCGTCGACGCTCAGGTGGACCCCCGTGATCCAGCTCGACTCGGGACCGAGCAGGAAGCGGACGGATGCGGCGATGTCATCGACGGTGCCCGTCCTGCCGAGGGGCATGCAGGCCAGGTAGTCATCCCGCACCCCCTCGTCCCCGAGCAGCCCGGCGGCCAGGTCGGTGTCGACGAGGCCGGGGCAGACGCTGTTCACCCGCACGCCGGCCACGCCGAGCTCGTCAGCGGTGTTGCGGACGAGCATGTCGATCGCCGCCTTGGTCGTGCAGTAGGGACCCATGAAGCGGTGCGTCTCGATGCCGGCGATCGAGGAGATCGCGCACATTGCACCGCCCCCGGTCCGGGCGATGGCTGCACCTGCGTGCTTGAACGTCAGGAACGTGCCGGTGAGGTTCGTGCGCAGGATCCGCTCCCACTCCTCGAGCGGCGTGGCGATGATCGGGCTGAGACCGCCCGTCCCTGCGTTCGCGAGCGCGAGGTGCAACCCGCCGAGGGGCTCCGAGGCGACGGCGACGGCCCGAGCGACGTCCGCTTCGTCACCGACGTCACCGACGACCGAGGCGACGTGGGCACCGGTCGCGACCTCCTCGATCGCCGCCACGCCGGCGCGCAGCTTCTCCTCGTCCCTGCCCATGATCGTCACGGCGGCGCCGTCGGCGGCGAGCGCCCTGGCGCACGCCAGCCCGATGCCGCTCCCCGCCCCCGTCAGCAGCGCCGCCTGCCCGACGAGCGCACCACGTCCTCCAGCCACCTGCGCCTCCGTCCGGCCCGGCATTCCCGGGTGCGGTGACCGTAGGCGCAGGACGAGGCGCGGCGCCTCACGGCACGGCGAAGCTGGTGACCTCCACCTCGAGCTCGCCGTCGGCCGGATCCGTGGTGAAGCGGAACACGACCTCTTCTGTCGCGTGGCCCGGGAGGAAGGGGACGACCACGGCACCCTCCTCCTCGGTGACCCCGTCCAGCGTGAGCGTCGCCCGCACCTCGACGTCGAACGCTGCAGCGTCGCCCTCGTTGCCCACCTCGACCGGGACGACGAAGGCGTCCTCGACGCGCCGAGGGTCAGAGGCCGTCGCAACAGGTGCCGCTGGATCGTCCGACCCGACGAGGTCCACCACGAGCAGCGCGACGACGGCGAGGAGGATGGCGGCAGAGACGGCGAACACCGTCCGCTCGGCGCCGTTGCGACGTCGCTCGGCGCTCACAGCGCGAGCCGCCCCGCCGCCCCGCCGACCGTCGCCGGCAGACCGAGCACGACGACCCTGGCGAGCGTCTCGTCCCAGGGCCCGTCGATCCGCCGGAAGACGAGGAGCATCAGCGCTGCGACCCCGATGGCCACCAGGTAGCAGAAGATCGTCTCGGCGACCGGCTGCTGCAGCGACCCGGCCGAGGCGCGCCGCCTGTCCTCTCCCGTGAAGCCGGCGACGAAGACGATGCCGTAGGACACTGCGAGGGACATGGCGACCATGGCGACCAGCCACACCGGCCCCATCGCCGCGACGAGCACCTTCACCTCCTCGGTCGGTGCCATGTTGAGGGCGACGATCACGGCGCCGAGCGCCGTCACGCCGACATCGGCCACCGTCGGGTCGAGGCGTCCTGCGCCGTCGACCTCTCGTCCCCCGTCTCCGTCCCCGCTCCCACCGAGGAAGTGCCGGGCGAGGCCGACGCCGAGGCAGAACGGGAGCGCCTCGTAGACGACCTTGCCGAGCCCCACCCCGACCGGCGTCGAGCCGGTGAGCTCCCGGAGCACGACGAGGACCAGCGTCACCGACACGAGGCCGATGGCGACCGCCTCGACGGTGTCCGCTGCTGCATCGACGATCCGGGTGTCCTTCGTCGAGCGGAAGCCCGCCGTCCGGTTCAACGCGAAGAGGACGGCGGCGGTGACCCCGAGGACAGCGAGGGCGTGCGAGGCGTCAGCTGACCCACCGATCTCCCAGACCTCCATGGTGAACAGGACGGGGACCCCGAAGAGCATCCCGCCCGACACCCCGCGGACGAGGTCGCGCCGCTCGGTCGCCCATCCTCCGGCGGCCGGCGCCGCGACTGCCTCCACCGCGACATCCTCGCCCGTCGGCCCCGGCCGGTGCGCGATGCCCGCTCCCGACGCGTCTCGGCACGTCCCGAGTCGTCTGACGGCAGAAAACGTGCCGAGATCGTCGGGAAGGCCGCCAGACTTGACGTCCCGTGCCCGTGACCGACCCTGCCCTCGACGAGCTCGCCTCCCGGCTCCCGGCGCTCGCCGTCCGCGACGAGCAGGAGCTGCGACGACGGCTGGCGCGCGCCCGTGACCAGGGCGGAGAGGGCGGGTTCGAGGAGCTCACCGCGGCCGTCGAGCACGCCGAGGCGAAGATCGCCCAACGACGGGCCCGCGTACCCGAGCCGACGTACCCCGAGGGCCTCCCGGTCAGCGAGCGCAAGGACGAGATCGCCGCTGCGATCCGCGACAACCAGGTCGTGATCGTCGCCGGCGAGACCGGGTCGGGGAAGAGCACCCAGATCCCGAAGATCTGCCTGGAGGCCGGGCTCGGGGTCCGGGGCCTGATCGGCCACACCCAGCCACGGCGGTTGGCAGCGCGCACGATCGCCGAGCGGGTGGCAGAGGAGCTCGGCGGCGCAGTCGGCGAGGTCGTGGGCTACACCGTCCGCTTCACCGACAAGGTCGGCGACCGCAGCCTCGTGAAGGTGATGACCGACGGCATCCTGCTCGCCGAGATCCAGCGGGACCGGATGCTCAGCCGGTACGACACGCTCATCATCGACGAGGCCCACGAG
>JBBSLC010000228.1:0-3308 GCA_038255685.1 Acidimicrobiales bacterium
AGTAGCGGAGCAGCGCGCCGATCCTGCCGAGGACGTCGAGGTCAGCGTTGCCGACGCAGATCTCCACGTCGCAGGACTGGTTGAGCGCCTCTTCCACCGCCTCCTCGACGACGTCGTCGACCTGGACCATCTCGGCCGAGCAGACCGGGCACCCGCGACCGATCGTGGCGATGTGCCCGCAGCTGAGGCAGCGCCAGCCCGGCGCCTCGTAGCCGTGGGAGACGAGGAGGGTGTCGACCCGGCGCTCGACGATCGCCTTCAGGGTGTCCTGCAGCCCGGCGGCGCCGCGCCGACCACCACCTGATGCGTCGCGGAGGCGCTCGACGAGCTCAGCCTCCTTGCGCCGCTCGGCAGCGGCTTCGACCTCGAGGGCAGCGGTGCGGATCTCCTCGTCGGACGAGCCGATGGGGATGTTGCAGCGCGCCTCGATGCGCTCCTGGAGGTACGGGTGGAGCACCGATACGAGCTCGTTCGCGAGCTCGTCAGGCGCACTCACGATCAACCGGTCGAAGCCCTTGTCCTGGAACACGGCGAAGGCGACGTCGGCCGCGTGGCGCAGGTGCTGGTGGAGCAGCGCCTGGGTGTGGCTCTGGTTGTGGTCCTTGGTGTAGCTGTGGTCGCTGTCGTCGCCCCGGGGCAGCTGCTCGAACAGCTCGCTCGAGTCGACGAGCTCACCGAGCTCGAAGACGAACATGCGAGCGCGCTGCCGGTCGGCGAGGAGGATCCCGAACCGCTCGTACTCGTCCACGACGGATTCGAGCTGGCGGACGGACGGGGTGTGGTTGACGGTCACCTGGTTGCGCACGGGCACCGGGAGCTCGACGACCTTCCACCAGCCCTCAGCCGTCGAGGAGAACATGGCGATCCCCCGTGTCTTCGACCGGTCGATGCCCGCCTTCACGTGCTCTTCCATCCGGTCGAGGTCCGCAGCCACCGACGCGTCGGCGCCATGACGTGCGCGTGCACTCCGGAAGAGCAGGTCGACCTCGTGGAGGACGTCTTGGAACCGAGGGTGGCGACCGCCGTCCACGTCGAGGTAGCACGAGGTCACGGGCGCCGCCTCCCCGCGGAATCCGGCGAGCTCGCGGATGTCGTCCTCCGTGATGGCGACCACGGCACCTCCTGGGGTAGCTGGTGACCGCATGGTACGTGAGCCCTCGTCGGCGTCGCTCGGGCCCGTCGTCACCGCTCGTCGGCGAGCGGGATGCGACGCACCTTGGCGGTCGGAGCGCCGTTCGGCGCAGGTCCCCCGTGCGAAGCGTCGGACGGCGGAGCTCCATCTGCGGCAGGCGAGCCGCTCCACTCGGCTCGCGTTGCGGTGGCGAGCGAGGCGAGCGTCTCGACGACCGCAGCCGCTGCGGACGGGTCGCGAACCAGGTCCTCGGCGACGTCGAGGAAGGCTCGGGCGGCGGCGATGAGCTGCACCGCAGCGCCCTGCAGGTGCACGAGCCCCTCGACGGCGCGCCCCTCCGGCTCGCTCATGCTCCGCTCCTGGCCTGCGGCCGGGCCGCTCGGGCCACGCTCGCTCCGCTCGCTCATGCGCTGCGCGCCTTGCCAGCGGCCGCCCCGCTCGGGCACGTGCGTCGCCCGAAGCGGACGTGGAGCTCGCCGTCGACGAGCGCTGCATCGACGACCGGCCGACGACGGAGGGCATCAGGCAGGGCGACGATGCGCTTGTAGGCGCCGACGCGCAGGTGGAGCTCGCCCTCCCCGAGGCCGAGGTCGACGTCGTCGCGTGCCGCACCGGGGAGCGGGAGGCAGAGCAGCACCTCGTCTCCCTCGACGGTGACCGACATCGCCGGTCCGTCGTGCAACCTCGCTGCCGGGTCGACCTCGCCGTAGAGACCGGCGGCGAGGGCTCGGAGGCGCTCGATCCCGACGACCTCCTGCTCGGCGAGATCGGCGTGGAGGATCGGGAGCGGCCCGAACGACGCTGCGATCGTGGCGAGGTGCTCCTCCTGGGCGGTGCGCCAGCGGTCGAACCAGGGATCCTCGACCGCAGACGGCAGGATCCGGTTCGCGATGACGGCGTCGACGCCGTAGCCGAACAGCGACAGGTAGGTGTGCGTCCGACGGGCCTCGGCGATGACGATCCGCTCGGGGTTGACGACCAGGCGGACGCTCGTCCTGGCTGGGTCCGTGAGCAGCTCGCGGACGCCGTCGAGGCGCTCGTAGAGGCGCAGCACCGCGGCGAAGACGCCATCCCCGGCGACGGGGAGGTCGCTCACGCGAGCGAGCACCGGTGCGACGAGGCGCGTGAGGGTCCGACCGGTCGGGAAGAGCCGCTCCATGTACCACGACAGGATCTCGGGCAGGCTGAGCAGGCGCAGCGTCTCGGCCGTGGGTGCGCAGTCCACGACGATGACGTCCCACGCACCTGACGCCGCATGGTCCCGGATGTCGGACAGCACGAAGATCTCGTCGAGGCCGGGGATGACCGCCAGCTCCTCCGCCTCGATCCCCGCCACGCCCGCCCAGGTGGCGACGCCGACCAGGTAGGAGCGGATCTCGCCCCACGCGTCCTCGAGCCGGTCCTGGGCGTCGAGCTGCTGGCCCCACAGCCGATCGACGACCGGTGCTGCCAGCGGGCCCAGGGGGACGTCGAGCGCATCCGCCAGGCTGTGGGCCGGGTCGCTGCTCAGCACGATCGTGCGCAGACCGGCGTCAGCGCAGCGCAGCGCGGTGGCCGCCGCCGTCGTCGTCTTGCCGACGCCCCCCTTGCCGGTGAAGAGCAGCACCCGGGAGCCAGGCGCTCCCGGCGGGGTCACGGGGTCGTGTCGGCGGGTGCACCCGCCTCGCAGCGGCGCTTCAGCTCTTCGAGCGCCGTGGTCATGATCTTCCCCTCGGCGCGCCGCTTGATGAAGCCGGGCAGCGGGACGGCCATCTCGACGACGAGGTGGTACGTGACCTCGGTCGCGCCGGGGTCGCCGTCGACCTCGGCGAAGACGTACTCGCCGTCGAGGCGACGCACGACGTCACCCTCCTCGAGGACCCACGACAGGCGGGAGCCCACCGAGTGGTCGTAGCGCAGCGTGTAGCGCGCGCTGTGACCCATCGCCGCAGCACGAAAGGCCACGCGCAGGGGGCGGCCTTCGGTGTCGCGCTCGACGACCGTGGCCTCCTTGATGTCGCGAGCCCACTCGGGGTAGCGCTCGATGTCGAGCGCCACGGCAGCGCAGCGCTCTGGTGAGGCTGCGATGGTGGTGCGCTCCGTCGCCTGGTCGGTCATCACCTACGTCGTCTCCTCCCCGGGATGCGGGCCCGTGGTCGGGTTGCATCATGGCCCACGTCGCGCCTGTCAGCCGACC
>JBBSLC010000229.1:0-3281 GCA_038255685.1 Acidimicrobiales bacterium
CCGAAGGTGGCCGGCCTCTTCGTCGGCAAGGTGATGAAGGCGACGCAGGGCAAGGCCGACGGCAAGGCCGTCACCGCCCTCCTCCGCCAGCGCGCCGGCACCTGACACCCTGCTCTGAAACTCGTGAGCGGCGGGGGGGAGCGCGAGGCATGCTCGCCGACGTGGACCTCGAGCTTCGTGACATCACCGATGAGGAGTTCCCGGCGTTCTCTCGGTTGACCGAGGGTGCGTTCGGGCACCAGCCGAGTGACCAGGAGATCGCCGACTGGGCGGCGCTGACCGAGGGCGAGCACAAGTGGGGCGTGTTCGACGACGGCGAGATCGTCGCCACCGGGGGCGCCTTCGCCTTCGACCTGACGCTGCCCGGCGGCGCGACGCTCCCCGTCGGCGGCCTCACGGCGATCGGCGTGCGCACGACGCACCGCCGGCGGGGCATCCTCACGTCGATGATGGACCTCCACCTCGACGAGGTCGCACGGCGGGGCCAGCCCATCTCGGTGCTGACGGCTTCGGAGTCGGTCATCTACGGCCGCTTCGGCTACGGCTCGGCGGGTGACATCTCGCGATGGGAGCTGCCGACGCGCGGCACGACGCTTGCGTTCCCATCGCAGGTCGAGGGACGGCTGCGTCAGATCGACAAGGAGCAGGCGGCCGAGCTGTTCCCCGTGGTGTACGACGCGCACCGGGCGGTCACACCCGGGGCGCTCAGCCGGAAGCAGGCGTTCTGGGAGCATTGGCTCCTCGACCGGGACGATTGGCGCAACGGTGCCTCGGCCCGCTTCTACGTGGTGCACGAGACCTCGGCGGGAGCGCCGGCCGGCTACGCCGCCTACCGGATCAAGCCGTCCTGGGGTGACCACGGGATCCCTGCCAGCACCCTCATCGCCAACGAGGTGATGAGCGCCGACCACGAGGTCGAGGCTGCGCTGTGGCAGCACCTGCTGAGCGTCGACCTCGTGGCGACCATCCGCGCCGTCGATCGGCCAGTGGTGGAACCGCTCCGCTGGCGCCTCGCCGACCCCCGTCGCCTCCAGGTGCAGCACGTCGGCGACCACCTCTGGGTGCGCCTGCTCGACATCGGCGCTGCCCTGGCCGCCCGCTCGTACCTCGTCGACGACGCCCTGGTGCTCGAGCTCACCGATCCGTTCCGGCCGGTCAACAGCGGGCGCTGGCGGTTGGAAGCGGGACCCGGTGGCGCCACCTGCGAGCGCACCGACGACCCCGCCGACCTGGCCCTGGGCGTGGCGGACCTCAGCGCTGCCTACCTCGGCGGGGTGCGGTTCTCCACCCTGGCCGCTGCGGGCCGGGTGGAGGAGCGGACCCCAGAAGCCCTGGCTCGGGCCGACGTCCTCTTCTCGTGGACCTCGAACCCCTGGTGCGCCACCCACTTCTAGAGTGACGGGTCACCGCTGCACCCAGAAGCGGTGGGGGGTGAGGGCGCCGGCAGGGGCCCGCATCGCGGCGTGCGTAGGGTCAGGTGATGCGCTTCAGCATCTGGCCCAACGCCTCCAAGCCCTGGTCCGACATCCTCGACCTCGCGCGCCACGCCGAGACGACGGGGTGGGACGGCGTGTGGATCGCCGACCACTTCATGCCGAACGGCGAGGACGTGAGCGGCCCGGTGCTGGAGGGCTGGACCACGATCGCTGCGCTGGCCGCCACGGTGCAGAGGGTGCGCATCGGCTGCCTGGTGAGCGGCAACACGTACCGCCACCCGGCCGTCCTCGCCAAGGCGGCGGCGACCGCCGACCACATCAGCGGGGGACGGATCGTGCTCGGGCTCGGCGCCGGCTGGCAGGAGAACGAGCACACCGCCTACGGCATCCCGCTGTTCGAGACGAAGGAGCGCATGGCCCGCTTCGGCGAGGCATGTGCGGTCGTGAAGTCCCTGCTCACCCAGGAGCGCACCACGTTCGAAGGGGAGCACTACCAGCTCACCGACGCGCCGCTCGAGCCGAAGAGCGCTGACGGCCCGGTCCCGCTGCTCATCGGGGGCGGTGGCGAGAAGGTGACCCTGCGGATCGCAGCGCAGCACGCGGATGAGTGGAACGTGTGGGGCACCCCTGACGTCCTCGCCCACAAGGGTGCGGTGCTCGACCGGCACTGTGCGGACGTCGGTCGCGACCCCGACACGATCGAGCGATCGGCCCAGGCGCTGCTGTTCCTCTCCGACGACGAGTCGTGGCTCGCGTCGCAGCGCGACAAGGGCATCCCGATGGCGACGATGATCGGGACGCCCGCCCAGCTCGTCGACATCCTCTTCGAGTACCAGGAGGCCGGCGTCGACGAGCTCATCATCCCCGACTTCACCCTCGGCCCCCCGCAGCGGGCGAAGGAGACCTACGACCGGTTCCTCACCGAGGTGGCGCCCAGCTTCCGGTAGGCCCCGATCTCCGTTCTGTGCGGGTCTGTCCGTCTCCAGCACGGAACAACCCGCACAGTTCGATGCAGGTCTCGGGTTCGAGGGGTCTCGGGTGTGCCTCAGCGGGCGCGCTCGGCGCCGATCACGGCCCACGCGCCGGCATGCCAGCGGGCGCCGAGGGTGACGAGGCGGGTGACCATGAGCAGCGCGATCGCAGCCCAGAGCCAGCCGATGCCGAGGTCGAGCACCCGCACGGCGACCGCAGCGGGGACGAAGGCGATGGCGGCGATCGTCATGGCCCACGCCAGGTAGCGGAGGTCGCCGGCGCCGATGAGGACGCCGTCGAGCACGAAGACGACGGCGTTGTCCGGTTGCAGGACCGCCACCCACAGCAGCAGGAAGGCAGCCAGGCGGGCGACCTCGTCGTCGTTCGTGAAGAGGCGAGGGAGCACACCTGACAGCGCCACGACCACGACGGCGAACGCCAGCCCGGCAGCGACGCCCCACTCCACCATCCGGCGCGATGCAGCGCGAGCGCCCTCGGCGTCGTCGGCGCCGAGCAGCCGGCCGACCATGGCCTGGCCGGCGATGGCGATGGCGTCGAGCACGAGGGCGAGGAAGCTCCACAGCTCGAACGCCACCTGGTGGGCGCCGAGGTCGATCACGCCGGTCCGGGCGGCGACGGCGGTGGCGACGAGCAGGCTCGCGCGCAGCGCAGCCGTGCGGACGAACAGGTCGCGGCTGACGGTGGCGAGGGCTCGCAGGGCAGCTCGGTCGGGCCGGATGGCGACCCCGGCGCGCCGGACGTGGCGACCGACGATGGTGACGTAGACGGTCGCAGCACCGGTCTGGGCGACGACCGTCGACCACGCCGAGCCGGCGATCCCGGTGTCGAACCCGAAGACGAGCACGAGCTCGA
>JBBSLC010000230.1:0-3273 GCA_038255685.1 Acidimicrobiales bacterium
ACGACCGCAGCACGCCGGCGATGCGCAGCGGCGGGATCGGTTCGCTGCTGCTCGAGGCCGACGGTCTCGTCGCCGGCTACGTGCCCGAGGTCAACATCTTGAACGGCTGTGACCTGCGCCTGTACGAGGGTGAGCTCGTCGGGATCATCGGGCCCAACGGCGCCGGCAAGTCCACCCTGCTCAAGTCGCTGTTCGGTCTGATCCCCATCCGCGAAGGCACCGTGCGGTTGCGGGGCGAGGACATCACTGGCCTCGAGGCGCACGCGCTCGTGGCGAGCGGGGTGGGATACGTCCCCCAGAACAACAACGTGTTCCCGAGCCTGACGGTCGAGGAGAACCTCCAGATGGGGGTCTTCCTGCGACCGAAGCAGTTCGGCGACCGGTTGGGCTTCGTGACCGACCTCTTCCCGCTCCTCGGCACGCGGCGCAAGCAGCGAGCGGGCTCGCTGTCGGGGGGTGAGCGCCAGATGGTGGCCATGGGCCGGGCGCTGATGATGGACCCCTCCGTGCTGCTGCTCGACGAGCCGTCGGCCGGGCTGTCACCTGCGTACCAGGACGAGGTCTTCATCCGTTGCCGGCGGATCAACGCAGCAGGCGTGTCCATCGTGATGGTCGAGCAGAACGCACGCCGCTGCCTGCAGATCTGCCATCGCGGCTTCGTGCTCGACCAGGGTGCGAACGCCTACAGCGGCACGGGTGACGAGCTGCTCGCCGACCCCAAGGTCATCGAGCTCTACCTCGGCACGCTGGCAAAGGCCCGCTGAGCAGGAGCCTCGGACGCGACGAGGGGAGGGCCGGAGCCCTCCCCTCAGCGTGGAGCTGGTCGTGCGTGGCGTGCTGGTGCTACTCCCCGGCCTCGAAGTCCTCGCCGAGGGCGTTGCCCATGTTGCCGTCCACGCCGTAGACAGCCTTGTCCTGCGGGCCGATGCCCTGCTCGATCATCGTCGTCAGGATCCGGCTCGACTCGTTGAAGCCGATGACCACGTAGGCGTCGGCGTCCTCGGCGGCGATCTCGCCGACCTCGGCGTCGAAGCTGGTCGCCTGCGGGTCGTAGGTGACCCGGACGACGACCTCGCTGCCCGACTCCTCGAGGGAGGTGGTCAGCTGGTCGGCCAGGGGGCCGCCGTAGGGGTCGTCGAGCACGATGATGCCGACGGTGGCGTTCCCGTCACCGGCGATCACCTCGGCCAGCACGGCGCCCTGCAGGACGTCCGACGGGGCGTTGCGGAAGTACAAGCCCTTGTCGTCGTAGTCAGAGAACTCGGGTGACGTGTTGGCCGGGGAGAACATGACGACGCCGGCCGTGGCGATCTTGTCGATCACGGTGAGGCTCACGCCGGAGGAGGCAGCGCCGATGATGCCGTCGACGTTCTCACCGAGCAGGCGGTCGACGGTCTGGTTGGCGATGTCGGTCGAGGTGTCGCCGGAGTCGCCGGTGACGACCTCGACGTCGGCGCCGTTGAAACCGCCGTTCTCGTTGACCTCGTCGATGGCGAGCTGGACGCCGGCGATCTCGGGCGGGCCGAGGAACGCGAGGCTGCCCGTCTCGGGGAGGAGCGTCCCGATCTTCAGCACGCCGTCACCGGTGCGACTGCCGGTGGCGTCTTCCTGCTCGACGTCGGCGTCGGCGGGGGCGCTGGCGAGGATGAACTCGTCGAGGTCGGTGTCGATGCGGTTGTCGGCACCGAAGGTCTGGACCGCGAAGCTCGCCTCGGTGGGCTCGCCGTTGCCGGAGAACTCCATCGGGCCGGAGACGCCGTCGTAGTCGAAGTCGGTGCCAGCCTCGGCGAGGACACGGCAGTCGGCGAACGTCTCGCACTTCTCACCGTTGCGGGTGACCTCGTTGATGGCGTTCGCGTACTCGAGCCCGTCGGTGCCTGATGCGATCGCGGCGAGGGTGATCACCATCACCGCGTCGTACGACTCGGCGCCGTAGTTGTACGTGCCGCCGAGGTCGGGGTCGATCCCGTCCAAGCGCTCCTTGAAGTCGTCGGCGAGGTCGACGAGGGGCAGCGTGCCCTTCATGCCGTCGAGGCTGAGCTCGTCCTCGGGCTCCTCCTCGGGCTCGGTGTCCTCGGTCGTGTCCTCGGTCGTGTCACCGGTCGTGTCCTCGGTGGTCGTCTCGTCGTCGTCGTCGCCGCAGGCGGCGGCCACGAGCGAGAGTGCGGCGAACAGGGCGAGGATTCGCCACAGCGGGTGTCGTGCGGTCATGCACCATCTCCTTGGGATGTGGGGACGCGCGAGCGTGGGGCTCACCGCGATGGCATGCATCCTACGCAGGGCGTTCATGCCTCTGTCGTGATCCGTTCGGCCCATTGCCACCTCGGTTGCGGGCAGAATGGCTCGGTGAGCCCCGTCCCGGTCCCCGCTGACCCCGTGGTGGCGCCATCCACGAGCCGCCATCTGGCTGCCCTGCGTGACCGGATCGAGGAGATCGGGTCGGTGGTGGTCGCCTTCTCGGGCGGCGCTGACTCCGCGTTCCTCACCTGGGTCGCCAACGACGTGCTCGGCCCCGGGCGGGTCCATGCGGTGACGGCGATCTCGCCCTCGCTCGCCCCCGAGGAGGCCGCCGACTGCGCGGCGCTGGCCGAGGAGTGGGCGCTGCGCTGGACCCCCGTGCCGACCGACGAGCTCGCCGACCCCCGCTACTCGGCGAACGACGGCGACCGCTGCTACCACTGCAAGGCCGAGCTGCTCGATGTGGTCGCGCCGATCGCGGCGCGTGACGGCGCGACCGTCGTGCTCGGCGTGAACCTCGACGATCTCGGCGACCACCGGCCCGGGCAGCGAGCAGCCGAGGAGCGTGGTGCGGTCTTCCCCCTCGTCGAGGCCGGCTTCACCAAGGCCGACGTCCGGGCTGCATCCCGGCTGCTCGGCCTCAGGACGTGGGACAAGCCAGCTGCCGCCTGCCTCGCCTCGCGGGTCCCCTACGGCACCCCGGTGACCCTGGGCGTGCTCACCGAGGTCGCCGCCGCGGAGTCGGGTCTGCGGGCGCTCGGGTTCCGCCAGCTCCGCGTCCGCCACTACGGCGACCTGGCTCGCCTCGAGCTCCCCGTCGACGAGCTCGACGTGGTGCTGGCACGGCGGGATGAGGTCGTCGCCGCAGTGCGTGCCGCCGGCTACCGCTACGTCACCCTCGATCTCGAGGGCTTCCGCTCGGGCAACCTGAACGCGTCTCTTGGCCAGCGATAATCCGCTGGCTGCTCTGGACGACCGGCAGAGCCGGATCGTCCTTCGCTTCTCTCTTGGCCAGCGATAATCCGCTGGCTGCTC
>JBBSLC010000231.1:0-3264 GCA_038255685.1 Acidimicrobiales bacterium
AAGCCGTCGAAACCGAGCTTGGCGGCGAGGCGCAGCACGGTCGGACCGCTCGACGAGGATCGGCCGGCGAGCTCGGCGACGGTGCCGAAGGCGACCCGGGCCGGTTCGGTCACGACCGCCTCGGCGACCCGGCGCTCTGCGGCGGTGAGCCGGTCCCCGACCTCGATGATGCGCTCTGCGACCGTCATGGGAACAGATGTTACCTTGAGGGTCATGATCGGAACGAACGATACGGACGGCGGGGCCAGGGCGCTCGCCATGGCCGATGCCGTCGATGGGTCCTACGGCAACCGCATCGGTGGCTCGCTCGTGGGAGGCGAGCAGACCTTCCCCAGCGTCAACCCGACCCGACCTGCGGAGGTCTTGGCCCGCTTCCCCGACAGCGGCGCCGAGGCCATCGATGCTGCCGTCTCGGCTGCCGCCGATGCCCAGCGGACGTGGGCGCTGGTCCCGGTCCCCGAGCGGGCAGAGCGCATCGCTGCGGTGGGCACGGTGCTGGCACGAGACAAGGCTGCGCTCGCCCGACTCGTCGCTCGTGAGGCGGGCAAGGTGCTCATCGAGGCCGGGGGCGACGTCCAAGAGGCGGTTGACATGGCCCACTACGTCGCCAGCCAGGGACGTGGCGCGTGGGGCACCGTCCACCCCTCCGAGCTGGCCGACAAGCTGTGCTGGACGACGCGCCACCCCGTTGGCGTCATCGGGATGATCACGCCGTGGAACTTCCCGGTCGCCATCCCGAGCTGGAAGTGCTTCCCGGCGCTGCTCGCTGGCAACGGCATCGTGCTGAAGCCCTCGGAGCACGCACCGCTCTGCGCCGAAGCGTTCGTGGCCGCCTGCGAGGAGGCCGGCATCCCCGGTGGTCTGATCAACGTGGTGCACGGCCATGCTGCGCCTGCCGCTGCCCTTGCCCGTCACCCTGGCGTGCGCGCCGTCAGCTTCACCGGTTCGGTCCCCACCGGGCGCAAGGTCGCGATGGCCGCGATGGAGGAGGGGCCTCGCCTCGTCTCCCTCGAGCTCGGTGGCAAGAACGCCATGATCGTGATGCCCGACGCCGACCTCGACCTCGCCGCCGACGGCGCCCTCTTCGGCGCGTTCGGCACCGCCGGCCAGCGCTGCACCTCGACCTCACGGCTCATCGCCCACCGCGAGATCGCAGCCGAGCTCGCTGCGGTGGTCGCCCGGCGCGCAGCGGCGCTCCGGATCGGCGACCCGGTCGAGCCGGGGATCGACGTCGGTCCCGTCATCGACGCTGCCTCCGCCGCGCGCATCCACGCCATGGTCGAGGCGGCTGCTGGCGAGGGCGCCGAGGTCGCCGCCGGGGGTCGCAGCGTCACCATCGAGGGCTGCGATGGTGGCTCGTTCTACGAACCGACCGTGCTCACCGGGGTGCGACCCGACCACGTCATCGCCAGGGAGGAGGTCTTCGGCCCCGTGCTGTCGGTGCTCGAGGTCGACTCGCTCGACGAGGCCGTCGCCGTGGTCAACAGCGCCGCGTACGGGCTCTCCGCTGCGGTCTACACGCGAGATGTCAACGCCGCCATGCGCGCCGTCGCCGCCATCGACACCGGGATCGTCTACGTGAACGCACCCACCATCGGCGCCGAGATCCACCTGCCGTTCGGCGGCACGAAGCACACCGGAAACGGCTACCGGGAGGCCGGCACGCGGGGCCTCGAGCAGTTCAGCGAGACGAAGACCGTCTACCTCGACTACTCAGGCCGGCTCCAACGGGCCCAGATCGACAACCGACCCCCCATGACCGACGACCAGGAGGCCTGACGTGACCGCCACCCAGCACGCAACAGCACGTGACGACCACGCCGGACACGATGCCGCGAGCTGGCTCGCGAGGGACGAGGCCGCGCTGGCCGGCGTCCTCGGTCGCATCACCGATCTGGTGGCCGTCCGGGGCGAGGGGTCGTGGCTGATCGATGTCGAAGGACGTCGCACCCTCGACTTCGCATCCGGCATCGCCGTGACCAACGTCGGTCACTGCCACCCTCGGGTCGTCGCTGCCGTCCAGGAGCAGGCGGCGACGCTGGTGCACACGTCGGTGACCGCGCACCACACCCGCTCGATCGAGCTCGCCGAGCGCCTGCGGTCGCTCGTCCCGTACTTCGACGACCCACAGGTCTTCTTCTGCAACACCGGCGCCGAGGCGGTCGACGGGACGCTCAAGCTCGCTCGTCGCGCCACCGGCAAGCCCGGGATCATCGCCTTCCGCCGCGCGTTCCACGGGCGGACGCTGGCGGCCACCTCGCTGACGACGGCCAAGGGGAAGTACCGGGAGGGCTACGAGCCGCTCCTGCCGAGCGTCACGATCGCGCCCTACTGCGACCCGCTCCAGACCACCGTCGAGGCTGCGCTGGCCGAGCTCGACGAGCTCCTCACGCTCCAGTCGCCGGGATCCAACGTCGGTGTGATGATCGTCGAGCCCGTCCTCGGTGAGGGCGGCTACGTGGTCCCGCCGGTGGCCTGGCTCGAGGGGCTCCGAGAGCGCTGTGACCGTCACGGGATCCTGCTCGCCTTCGACGAGGTCCAGTGCGGTGCCGGCCGCACCGGGCGCTTCTTCGCCGCCGAGACCTTCGGCGTCGCCCCCGACATCATCCTGTTCGCCAAGGGCATCGCGTCGGGCCTGCCCCTCGGCGGCATCATCGCCCCCCGGTCGGTCATGGAGCGCTGGCCGACCGGCGCCCACGGCTCCACCTTCGGCGGCAACCCGGTCGCGTGTGCCGCTGCCCTGGCGACGATCGACGTGCTGTTGGACGAGAGGCTGCTCGAGCGGTGCCGGTCCCTGGGGGAGCGGGCGGTGGCAGAGCTCCGGCTCGCCGGCGAGGGGCTGTCGTCGGTGCGGGAGGTGCGCGGGATCGGCCTGATGATCGGCGTCGAGCTCACCTCGGCAGACGTGTGCACGGGCGTCCAGGCCCGTTGCCTGGCCGAGGGACTGCTGGTCCTCACCTGCGGCCCGAACGAGAACGTGCTCCGCCTCATCCCGCCCCTGTCCCTCTCCGACGACGAGCTCACCCACGGCCTGGCGATCCTCCTCGGCGCCCTGGCAGCGGAGGGCTGATGGGAGGAGGAGGGTCGCCGTGAGCGACGTCGAGGTGCTGCGGCTCCCTGACGGCACCCTCGGCATCCCGGCTGACTGCCTGCACCTGATCGAGGTCCACGCCAGCTGAGCCCCGACGATGGACCCCCGGGGTCGTGTCGCCGGGATCAGGGCGTGGTGGGCCAGGCGAAGGTGACGCCGGTGAGGGACTCCGA
>JBBSLC010000232.1:0-3134 GCA_038255685.1 Acidimicrobiales bacterium
CCGGTCGCTGAAGGAGCAGGGCACCACGGTGATCCTCGTGGAGCAGTCCGTGAACGTCGCGCTCACCGTGGCCGAGACCGCCTACTTCATGGAGAAGGGCGAGATCCGCTTCCACGGGCCGACCGAAGAGCTGCTCGAGCGGCGTGACGTCCTGCGCTCGATCTTCCTCGAGGGCGCAAGCGACCTGTCCGGCACCAACGGCTCGGGTGGTGCGCAGACGACGGCGAGGCCAACGGCGCCTGCGAGCGCGCCGGCGACGGTGCCGGAGCGCGCGACACAGGGTGCCCGGGGCGGCGAGCCACGCCTGCAGGTCGTCGAGGTGTCGAAGCACTTCGGTGGCATCAGCGCGCTGACCCAGGTCAGCATCGATGTCGCCCCCGGCGAGGTGCTCGGCTTCATCGGTCCGAACGGGGCGGGCAAGACGACGCTCTTCGACGTCATCTCCGGCTTCCTCCCGCGTGACGCGGGCCTCGTGCTCCTCGACGGTGCCGACATCAGCGCGCTGGGACCGGACGCGCGGGCCCGTCGTGGGCTCGGGCGGTCGTTCCAGGACGGCCGCCTCTTCGGCGCCCTCACGGTGGCGGAGACGATCGCCGTGGCCTGCGAGCGCGAGGTGGAGGTGCGCGACCCCATCGCCGCCGCCCTGCACCTCCCGTCGGTCGTCGACGCCGAGGACAAGGTCGACGCCAGGGTGGCCGAGCTCGTGGAGATCCTCGGGCTGCAGGCGTACGCGCAGAAGTACGTCCGGGAGCTGTCCACCGGCAGCCGGCGCGTCGTCGACCTCGCCTGCGTCCTCGCCCACCGCCCGAGCGTCCTCCTGCTCGACGAGCCGTCGTCGGGCATCGCCCAGCGGGAAGCGGAAGCGCTCGGACCGCTCGTCCTGCGCATCCGCGACCTCACCGGTGCGAGCGTGCTCATCATCGAGCACGACGTCCCGCTGCTGACGTCGATCTCCGACCGCATGGTCGCGCTCGACCTCGGACGCGTCGTCACCACCGGCGACCCGACCGACGTGATCAACCACCCCGCCGTGGTCGCGTCCTACCTCGGTGACTCCGAGGTCGCCGTCGCCCGCAGCGGGCCCCGGACGCCTGCACCCTGACCATGTCCGCCTCGAGCTCACCCGACCTGCCACGCCAGCCCTGCGGCACCCGTCCCTGCAACGCCACGCCCGACACGGAGGTCCCATGACCGAGACCAGCAGCACGACCAAGGCCGTCCGCCGGTACGCACCGATCGCCGTCGTCGCCGCCGTCGTCGTCGGCGCCGTCGCCCTCTTCGGTGGTGGTGGCGACGAGGATGATGGCGACGCGACCACGGCGGTGGACAGCACCGAGACGACCGCGGCCGGTGCCGAGCCGACCGAGGCCGAGGACGGCATCCCCGTCACGTTCGCCGAGGCGGAGGAGCAGGGGGTCGAGGTCGACTTCGGCGACGGGTGCGACACCGAGACCGGCCGCCTCAAGATCCCGCTGCGCAACGGAGCGCCGTGCATCGAACCGTTCGAGGAGGGTGCCGACAACGGTGGCGCCACGAGCCCGGGCGTCACCGCCGACAGCATCAAGATCTTGGTGTACCAGGGCATCCCTGACCCGCTCACCCAGGCAGCGGCGGCAGAGGCCGGCGCCGACACCGACGCCGACGTCTCGCTCGCCACCTCGCTCGACTACCTGGCGATGTTCGAGGACGTCTACGAGACGTACGGACGGACGCTCGACATCGAGGTCGTGCAGGCGTCGGGAGCACCGTCGGACGCCACGGCGGCCCTCGCCGACGCACGGGCCGTCATCGACAAGGAGCCCTTCGCTGTCCTCGGCGGTCCCGGCCAGACATCGGCCTACTGGGAGGAGCTCGCAGCGGCGGAGATCCTCTGCCTGGGCGGCTGCACGCTGGCCGAGGGCCAGGACAACGTCGCCGCGGCGGCGCCCTTCATCTGGCCGACGGGTCTTGCTCCCGAGCAGGCGGACACCCACCTCGCCGAGCTCATCGGCAAGCAGCTCGTCGGCAAGCCGGCGTCGTTCGCCGGTGACGAAGCGCTGCGCGACGACGAACGGGTCTTCGGCTGGATCCAGGCCGAGACCGAGACCGGCGAGTACGCCGCACGCAACGAAGCCTTCGACGCGCTGCTGGCCGAAGAGCACGGCGGTGAGATCGCCGTGCGCTCCACCTACCTCTTCGACCCCGGGGCAGCCCAGGAGACGGCGACGACGGTGATCGCCCGCATGCGCGACGCCGGGGTCACGACCGTGATCCTCAGCGTCGACCCGATCGTGCCGAAGAACATCACCGAAGAGGCGACGAAGCAGGGGTACTTCCCAGAGTGGGTCGTCGGCCCCTCCGTCCTCGCCGACACCGTGATCTTCGGACGCACCTACGACCAGCAGCAGTGGCGCAACGCCATCGGGCTCTCGCTCGGCGCCGCCACCGCCGGGGACGAGCTCAGCGACTCCTACTTCGTCTACGAGTGGTACTTCGGCAAGCCGCCGGCGACGAACACCCACGGTGTGATCCTCCCGGGACCGGCCCAGCTCATGCTCGGCATCCACCTCGCCGGCCCCGAGCTGACGCCCGAGTCCTTCCGCGATGGTCTCTTCGATCGCTACGTGCCGCGCGAGCCGGGTCGCACCTTCACGAGCGTGAGCTGGGGCGAAGAGGTCTGGGACCGGCCCGACTACAACTCGAGTGACGACGCCAGCGTGTTCTGGTGGGACCCCGACGCGCCGGGTGAGGACGAGACCGGCAACGAGGGCTCGGGCATGAAGCGCTTCGTCGACGGTGGGCAGCGCTTCTTCCCCGGTGGGTGGCCGGAGGGACCGATCCCGTTCTTCGACGAGGAGGGAACGGTGACGAGCTACGACGAGCTGCCCGAGGGAGAGGCGCACCCCGACTACCCGCCGTGGCCGGGTCGCGGCTGACGACCCGCCGAGGTCCGCTCCAGGGCGACGCACGGCCGATGTGTGCGATGCAGGTGGTTCCGGTACCGTAAACGTTCTGATGACAGAACCAACTGGTCGCCAGCTCGGCCGTTCCGTCGCTCGCCTCGCGCGCGTCGCCGAGCGAGCGCTCGGCGACCTCGGGCTGTCGCTGCCGCAGTACCGGGTCCTCTCGCTCCTCGGGGACGGCTCCGCTGCCGC
>JBBSLC010000233.1:0-3126 GCA_038255685.1 Acidimicrobiales bacterium
TCGACCACGTCAAGGGCGCCGGTGTCGTCAAGGACGAGGTGATCCGCACCCTCAACCTGTTCCTCGCCCACAAGACCTTCCGGGACGGCATGGGCGGCACCCCCCGTCGGGGCGTGCTCTTCGAGGGGCCGCCCGGGACGGGCAAGACCCACATGGCGAAGGCCATGGCCCGCGAGGCCGGCGTGCCGTTCCTGTTCGTCTCGAGCTCGGCGTTCCAGTCGATGTACTACGGCCAGACGAACCGCAAGATCCGCAGCTACTTCCGGGCGCTGCGGGTCGCCGCCCGCCGCGAGGGTGGCGCCATCGGCTTCATCGAGGAGATCGACGCCATCGGCGGCGCCCGCTCCGGCATGGGCGGTGGCGGCCAGCGCGAGGGCGTGAGCGGCGTGGTGAACGAGCTGCTCATCCAGCTCCAGAGCTTCGACGAGCCGGCCAAGGGCACGAAGCTCAAGAGCGCGCTCATCGACCTCACCAACCGCTTCCTCCCCCACGGTCGCCAGCTCCGCAAGCCGAAGCCGGTGGGTGCGAACGTCCTGGTCCTCGGTGCCACCAACCGGGCCGCCGACCTCGATCCGGCGCTGCTCCGACCGGGTCGCTTCGACCGCACGATCCACTTCGGGCTCCCGGGCCGCTCGGACCGACGCGAGATCATCGACTTCTACCTCGACCGCAAGGCCCACGTCGCCGAGCTCGACGAGCCCGACCGCCGGGCCACGCTGGCCGCCATGACCGCCGGCTACTCGCCGGTGATGATCGAGCACCTCTTCGACGAGGCGCTCATCTGGGCGTTGCGCCGCGGCGCGTCGGCCCTCGACTGGGAGGACCTGCAGCAGGCGAAGATGACCGAGGAGATCGGTCTGAAGCAGCCGGTCGAGTACACCGACGCCGAGCGTCGCCGGATCGCCACCCACGAGGCGGGCCACGCCACCGTTGCCTACCTCGTCGGCCAGACCGGCGCTGACGGCCGCCCCGGTCTCGCCCGCAAGCTCGAGGTGCTCTCGATCATCAAGCGGGCCGACGCCCTCGGGCTGCTCGCCCACTCCGACCTCGAGGAGCGCTTCACGCGCACCCGCCCCGAGATCATCGCCCTCATGCGCATCGCCATGGGCGGCCTCGTCGCCGAGGAGCAGTGGTTCGGTGAGATCAGCTCCGGCCCCGCCGGCGACCTCCAGACCGCCACCCTCGCCGCATGCCAGATGGTCGGCTCGCTCGGCATGGGCCCGTCGCTCATCAGCTACGACGCCATGGCCGTCGCCGGGGCCGGCAACATCGCCGCCAAGGTCCTCTCCAACGACGCCGGGCGCGAGGCGGTCGAGGAGCTGCTGGAGGACGCACGCTCGGTCGCCGAGCAGCTCATCGTGAGCAACGCCCACATCCTCGAGGCGCTGCGCGATGCGCTGCTGGACCGCGACGAGCTCGTCGGCGAGGAGATCCTCGAGGTCATCCGCGCCGCCGAGGAGCGCGTCATCGACCTGCGCGAGGTGGAGAACCCCTTCGCCATCGACCCCATCGACGTCGACGAGCTCCGGCCCTGACCCGA
The DNA here is from genome assembly GCA_038255685.1 of Acidimicrobiales bacterium. Lineage (GTDB taxonomy): Bacteria > Actinomycetota > Acidimicrobiia > Acidimicrobiales > CADCSY01 > CADCSY01. Next base: position 1,541 of record JBBSLC010000233.1, read on the forward strand.
GGGCGCTACGAACCCAAGGTGTCGATGAGGAAGGCGAAGACCTCGGCCTCCTCCCGCCAGGCGTCGTAGCGACCCGACGGACCCATGTGGCCGGCGCCCATCTCGGTCTTCAGCAGCAACGGGTTGGTGTCGGTCTTGGTCACCCGCAGGCGGGCGACCCACTTGGCCGGCTCCCAGTAGGAGACCCGCGGGTCGTTCAGCCCTGCGGTCACGAACATGGGCGGGTAGTCCTTGGCTTCGACGTTCTCGTAGGGCGTGTAGCCCTTCATGTAGGCGTAGAACTCGGGCGACTCGACCGGGTTCCCCCACTCCTCCCACTCGAGGACGGTGAGGGGGAGGCTCGGGTCGAGGATGGTGTTCAGGGCGTCGACGAAGGGCACCTGGGCGACGACGGCGCCGAACAGCTCGGGCCGCAGGTTCGTGACGGCACCCATGAGCAGGCCGCCGGCGCTGCCGCCCCTGATGCCGAGGCGCTCCGGCTGCGTCCAGCCCTCGGCCACGAGGTGCTCGGCGCAGGCGATGAAGTCGGTGAAGGTGTTGCGCTTGTTGAGGTACTTGCCGTCGGTGTACCAGCGCCTGCCCATCTCGCCGCCGCCTCGGATGTGGGCGATGGCGAAGAGGAAGCCCCGGTCGAGCAGGCTCAGGCGCAGCGACGAGAAGCCCGGGTCCATGCTCGCCTCGTAGGAGCCGTAGCCGTAGAGCAGGGTGGGGTTGGCGCCGTCGCGCTCCATCCCCTTCTTGTAGACGACCGACATCGGGACCTTCGTGCCGTCGGCGGCCGTGGCCCAGAGCCGGTCGGTGACGTAGTCGTCCGGGTCGTAGCCGCCGAGCACCGGCTGCTGCTTCAGCAAGGTCCGCTCCCGGGTCGCCATGTCGTAGTCGAACACCGAGGAGGGCGTGACCATCGACGTGTAGCCGTAGCGCAGCACCTTCGAGGCGAACTCGGGGTTCGCGCCGGCACCCGATGTCGAGACCTCTTCGGGCTGGTCGATGACGTGGTCACTGCCGTCGGCCAGCGACCGGACCCGGATCTGGCGCAGGCCGTTCACCCGTTCGAAGAGCACGAGGTGGTCGGCGAAGGTGTCGAGCCCGCTCAGCTTCACGTCGGGCCGGTGGGCGACGACGTCGGTCCAGTGGTCACGGTCGGGCGTGGGCTCGGGCGCCTCGACGAGCTTGAAGTTCTCCGCCCCGTCGGCGTTGGTGATGATGAGGAAGCGGTCCCCGTGGTGCTCGATGTCGTACTCGACGTCCTGCTCTCGGGGGGCGACCACCCGGAACTCGCCCGTGGGGTCGTCGGCTTCGAGCACCCAGGACTCCGACGTCACCTTGGAGCCGATCCCGAGGACGAGGAAGCGCTCGTCCTTGGTGGTGCCGATGCCGACGAAGAAGCGCTCGTCGTCCTCCTGGTGGACGAGCACGTCGTCGGCGACGGGTGTGCCCAGCGTGTGGCGCCACACCTGGTGCGGCCGCATGGCGTCGTCGGGCCTCGTGTAGAAGAACGTCCGGTTGTCGGCGCCCCAGGCGGTGCCGTAGTAGGTGCCCTCGATGACATCGGGCAGCTCGTCGCCCGTGGTGAGGTCGCGGAA
>JBBSLC010000234.1:0-3123 GCA_038255685.1 Acidimicrobiales bacterium
ACGAGGGTGGCCCCATCCGGCCGTTCTTCGGCTTCCTCAGCCGCAGCGAGTCGGTGCGGTGGTTCGCCTCACCCGCCGCAGGGTTCGACAACCCGATCTTCGCTGAGCTCGTCCGCAAGGGGGTCCGGCTCACCACCTCCCACGTCGGCGACGTCCCGATCGCCGAGTACGTGCTGCGCGCCGTCCTCGACCACAGCCAGCAGGCGCAGCGGTGGCGAGCGGGCCAGGCGGGCTCGTCGTGGGAGGTCCACCCTCGCCACGGTGAGGTGCTGGGCACGACGTGGCTCGTGCTCGGCCTTGGCAGCATCGGCTCCCGGGTGGCGCGCCTCGCCGGCGCGCTCGGTGCAACCGTGCTCGGCGTGCGCCGGACGCCCACCGGCGACGAACCCGTCGAGGAGATGCTCGGCCCCGACGAGGTGCTCGCCAACCTCGGTCGAGCCGACGTCGTCGTGCTCACCGCGCCGTCGACGCCCGAGACGAGGGGCCTCGTGGACGAGCGCTTCCTCGCGGCCATGCGGCCGGGTTCGCTGCTCGTCAACATCGGACGCGGTGACCTCGTCGACGAGATCGCGCTGCTCAGCGCGCTCGACAGCGGCACGCCGGGAGCAGCGGTGCTCGACGTCACGGCCGCCGAGCCGCTCCCGACGAGCAGTCCCCTGTGGGCGCACCAGGCGGTGACCATCTCGCCCCACGCGTCCGGTCGCACGACGGGCAGGCTCGATCGCGCCGCCGACGACTTCGCCGCCAACCTGGCCCGCTGGCAGGCGGGAGACGCCCTCGTCGACGAGGTCACCGCCGACGACCTCCCCTGACCTCCCTCGACGACGGGGTCACCGTGCACCACCGGGGGTAAGGGGCGCCCATGGACAAGGTTGCGATGGGCAAGGCAGGGCTCCAGGGATGGCGGGTCAAGGCGGCTGATGCAGTGGCGACGCCGGTCTCGAAGCGCTCCCCGCTCTCCGACGATCAGGTGCGTGCAGCGGTCGGTGCCGTCTTCTTCGTGCTGTCCGTGATGTACGTGTTCGGCACGGTGCGTCGCATCCTCGACGGCACCTGACCGGGCCAGGGCGGTCGACAGCTCGCCCCATGGGTAGAGCCGCCCCATGGGAGCGACGCAGGCCAAGCAGCACGCAGAGGACGCAGCCGGAGGCGACACGGCGAGGATGCTCGTCCTCGTCGGGTGGGCGGCCAAGGCCGTGGTGTACTTCGGTGTGGCCTGGCTCGTCCTCCAGCTCGCGCGGGGCAGCGCGTCGGAGGACGCCTCCACCACCGGAGCGCTCAAGCTGCTGGAGGAGCGCAGCGGGAGCTCACTCATCCTCGTCGCACTCGGGATCGGGCTGCTGCTCTACGCCGGCGGTCGCATCCTCGAGGTGACGACGCTCGCCAGCAGCGAAGTGGAGACCAAGGACAGGGTCCAGGCAGGGGTCATGTCGCTCGTCTACGTGGTGCTCGCCATCAGTGCGTTCGTCGTTGCGTCCAGCAGCGGTGGTGGGGGCGGCGGCAACGAGGAGCAGCAGGGGGCGGCGCTGCTGCTCGACCTGCCGCTGGGCCGGTTCCTCGTGGGCGTGGTGGGTCTCGGTGGCATCGCTCTCGGTGCGTACTCGGCGTGGAAGGGCGTGCAGCGGGACTTCCTGCCGACGCTACGGACGGGGGAGATGAGCCCCACCGTGCGGACGTGGTCGGAGCGCCTCGGCGTCGCCGCCTACGTCACCAAGGGGGCGATCTTCGCCCTCGTCGGCTGGTTCCTGCTGCAGGCGGCGATCACCTACGACGCCGAGGAGGCGGTCGGCCTCGACGGTGCGCTCAGCCGCGTCGCCGAGGCCAGCTGGGGTCGGGCCGTGCTCTTCGCGGTGAGCGCCGGCCTCCTCGCCTACGCGCTCTTCTGTGCGCTGGAGGCCAGGTACCGCAAGGTCGGCGTCTCCGCCGGGGGGACCGTCTGAGGTTCGCCGGCGGGCTCAGCCCTTGGCGGCGACCTCGGCTGCGTACCTGGCGGTGACGTCGTCGACGGCCTGCTGGTGTGCGCTGGCGTGGCCCTCGCGCGTCGCCATGGCCCGCTCCTTGGCGTTGCGCGTGCTCCACGCCTGACCCTGGAACTCGGGCATGACGTGCTGAGCGATCAGCTCGTAGCTGCGGTGGGTGGCCACGGGGTTGGCCCACTCGTGGGCGAGCAGCAGGTAGGCGCCGAAGCCGCCGTTGGACTGCTTCTCCAGCCGCTCGATCTGGGCCACGGCATCGTCGACGGTGCCGATCGAGCCGAGGCCGCTCTCGTTCACGAAGTCGATCATCCCCCGGACGTCATCACCGCCGACGGCCATCTGGGGGAAGGCGGCCACCGCCTGGAAGTAGCGGAACCACTGCTCGATCCCGTGCTCGACGTCCTTGTAGGCCTGCTCGCGGGTCTCGGCGATGTGCATGAGGCCGACGAGGCGCCACTGGTCGCGATCGACGGTGGTACCGAAGTGGGCGGCACGCTCCTCCATCACGTCCCAGTGGAGCCCGAGCACGTCGAAGCCGGCGGCCTGGGTGGCGCCGATGGAGAGGAGCCCGATGCCGTGCTTGCCGGCGAGCTGGGGCCCGGCAGGGGAGGCGACGGCGGCGACGGTGACGTCGAAGTGCGGGGTGGACCACGGGCGCAGGTGCAGCTGCGCCTCTCGCAGGTCCCAGCGGTCGTTCTTGAAGGTCACGGGCTCGTCGCTGCGGAGCAGCTGCATGATGATGTCGACGCCGTCGGCCAGCAGCGCTCGGGTCTGGCTCTGGTCGAGGCCGACCATGGCAGCGTCGGTGGGGAGCGAGCCCGGGCCGAGGCCGAGCATGAAGCGACCACGCGTGAGGTGGTCGAGCAGCACGGCCCGCTCGGCCACCCACAGCGGGTTGTGGTAGCTGACGCTCACCACACCGGTGCCGAGGCGGATGTGGCGCGTGCGCTCGGCGGCAGCGGCGATGAAGATCTCCGGCGAGGCGATGATCTCGCTGCCGGCCGAGTGGTGCTCGCCGATCCACGCCTCATCCCAGCCGAGGCGGTCGAGGTGCTCGAGCAGGGCCATGTCGCGCCCGAGGGCGAGCGTGGGGTTCTCGCCAGCCGGGTGGAACGGCGCCATGAAGATGCCGAAGCGGAGCCGATCG
>JBBSLC010000235.1:0-3081 GCA_038255685.1 Acidimicrobiales bacterium
GACGTCACCCGGGACACGAGGGCGCCACGGTGCTCGTCGGACTGGTGGGCGATGCTCAACCGGTGGACGTGGGAGAAGGCCCGCACCCGCAGCCCGCAGAGCGCTTCCTCGCTGGCGATGGCGAGTCGCTTGCGGGTCGTGCGGGTGATGAAGCCGGTGGCGATGACCGCCACGCCACCGATGAGGGCGAGGCGGTACACCGTGTCGAGGTCGACCGAGTCGCCGTCGAGGCCGCGGTCGAGGACCTGCTGGACGAGGATCGGCACGACGACCCGCCCGGCACCGCCGAGCAGGGCGAGCAGGATCGTGATGCCGATGCCCGTGCGCAGCTCGGGACTGTCGGCGATCCCCCGACGGAGCACGGCGATGGCGCCGCTCGCCCTCGGACGCTCGTCACCATCGAGCAGCAGCGCCTCGGCAACGTCGACCGGGTGCCTGTCCTCGTCACGTTCGCTGGGCTCGCTCATGACATCGCTCGGTCGATCTCGTAGGCCCGGACGAGGCGCTCGTAGCCGGGCACCGTCGCCAGCAGCTCGTCGTGGGTGCCGGCACCGGCGAGGTGGCCGTGCTCGAGGTAGAGCACCGTGTCGGCCAGGGCGAGGGTGGAGGGTCGGGTGGCGACGACCACCGTGGTCGTCGAGCCGAGCTCGCTGGCAAGGCCCTGGAGGATGCGCGCTTCGGTCGAGGGGTCCACTGCCGAGGTGGCGTCGTCGAGCAGCAGCACCCGGGGTCGGCGCACGAGGGCACGGGCGAGCGCGATGCGCTGGCGCTGCCCACCCGACAGCGTGGCTCCTCGCTCCCCCACCACCGTCGCGAGCCCAGCAGGCAGGTCGTCGACGAACTCGTCGGCCCCGGCGAGCCGGATGGCATCGGCGAGGTCGCCGGCGTCGGCGTCGAGCCCCAGCAGGACGTTCTCCTCGAGCGACGCGGCGAAGAGGAACGGTTCCTGGAACACGGTCGCGCACGCGCCGGCGAGCGCACCGGGGGCGAGGTCGGCCACGTCGACGCCGCCGAGACGGACCGTGCCCGACTCGGCTCGCAGCAGGCGTGCGAGGAGCAGCACGAGCGACGTCTTGCCCGACCCCGTCGGCCCGACGACCGCGACCGTCGCACCGGCGGGCACGTGGAACGTCACGTCCCGCAGCGCCGGCGAGCCGTCCTCGTAGGAGAACCCCGCGCCGGCGACGTCGAGGTCGAGAGGGCCGTCGGGGAGCGCACCGCCACCCCGGGACAGGACGGGCAGCGGCTCGTCGAGGACCCGTCGGACCCGGTCGTGGCCGACGACGGATCGGGGGATGTCGCCCAGCACGTAGCCGATGATCCGCAGCGGGACCGTGAGCAGCGTGAACAGGTTCACGAAGCTGACGAGCGTGCCAGGGGTGATCGCCCCGCTGTCGATCCGCCAGGCCCCAGCCACGACGAGGCCGACGATGCCGATCGTGGGGATGGAGTCGAGGAGGGCGTCGAACGTCGCCCCCTTCGTGGCGACCTCGACCTTGGCGTCGCGCAGGCGTTCGGCCATGGCCCGGAACCGCGCCGCCTCGGCGGCCTCGGCGCCGAGGGCCTTCACCACGAGCGCCCCGTCGAAGCTCTCGTGGGCGACGGCGGAGACCTCCCCGACCCGGTGCTGCGCCAGGGTCGCCGGGCCCTCGATCCGGCGCTGGTAGAACGCGTTGACCCCCACGATGGCGGGGACGAGGAGCAACCCCACCACGGCGAGGACGGGGTCGGTGGCGAAGATCCACACGCCGGCGACGACGAACAGCACGATCACCCCCGACGCGAACGGCATCGGTGCCAGCACCTCGGTGGCGGCCTCCGGGTCGGCGTTGGCGTGGGCGAGCAGCTCGCCCGTCGGGTGGCTGCGGTGGTACTCGAAGGGCAGGGCCTGGTACTGGCGGACGACCTGCTCGCGCAGGGTCGCGTCGATGCGGACCTTGGCGACGGTTGCCATCCCCCGGCGCAGCACGATGGACGACGCCTTCACGAGGCCGACCCCCATGATGGCGAGGGCGCCGAGGGCGAGGGTGCCGGCGGGCACCGATCCCTCCTCGAAGCGCGGGATCACCACGCGGTCGACGACCCGCCCGACGGTGTAGGAGGCAGCGACGATCGACGACCCGTAGATCGCTGCGCCGAGCACGGCGAGGCCGAAGGGTCTCGGGTGCAGGCGGACGAGCGAGCGCAGCACCGCAAGGCCACGCCGCATCAACCGTCCCGTGGGGGCGGGCGCAGACATCACCCCGAGTATGACGGGTCGATGACGGCGCGCCGCACGCATTCCGACGCCTGTCATGGTCACAGAAGGGCCCGAACGGACCATTGACCCGAGGACCAAGGGAGAGGAACCTGGCAACCAGCCCGGGGTGGCCACTGCGTGCGCGCGCGCACGCTGGCGGCCTCCCCGACGCATCCCCCCACCCCTGCTGGAGCACCGTGACCATCGCTCTCGAACACCCCGCTGCTGCCACCGCTGGCTTGTCGGTCTCGACCACGACCGGCCTCCTCGGCATGGCCGGCGTCGCCTCGCTCGGAGCCGGTGCGGTCCACGCTGCGGCCATCGGCGTGCACAGCGAGCACCGCGCCGCCGTGCTCGCCTTCACGGCGATCGCTGCACTGCAGCTGGCGTGGGGCGTGCTCGCCCTCGTCCGAGACACGAGGTGGGTGTCGCTCCTCGGGGTCGTCGTCGGTGTCGGCGCCATCGGCGGGTGGTTCCTGGCCAAGACCGTCGGCATCTCCTTCGTCGCCGGGCTCGACGAGGCCGAGGCCATCCAGACCGCCGATGCCATCGCCGCCGGCCTCGCCGCTGCCTCGTTGGTCACGCTGGCGATCGCAGCGCTCCGAGCCAGGTCGGCCCGCAGCGGGTTCCGCGCGCCGATCGTGCTCGCCGCCGTCGCCATCGGTGCCGTCGCCATCGTCGGCATGGTCTCCGCCGGCTCACACGCCCACGCCTCTGGCGGCCACAGCGGCGACGCCGCCGCTGCGGGGGGCGGCGACCACGGTGCCGGGGCCGTCGCCGCCGCTGACGACCACCACACCGAGGACGACGCCCATGCCGAGGAGGCAGCTGGAGCAGACGAC
>JBBSLC010000236.1:0-3066 GCA_038255685.1 Acidimicrobiales bacterium
CATCCTCTCGACCGACGGGGTCCGCAAGCGCCCCGTCGTCGTGGAGCTGCCCGACGGCTCGGACGCGATCGTGATCCACCCCGTCGGCAACCTCGCCCTCGCCTGGGACCACCGTGCCTTCGACGGCGCCTATGCCTCGGCCTTCATGGCCAAGGTCAAGGAGATCCTCGAGACCCGGGATTGGGCAGCGGAGCTGTCGTGAGCCCGTCGGGCCCGCTCCGCGTGCGCTGGCTCGGTCGCGTCCCCTACGGCGACGCGCACGCACTGCAGCGCGGGTTGTTCGTGCAGGGGAGCGGCGACCACCTCCTGCTGGTGGAGCACCCGAACGTGTACACCCTCGGCGTGCGGGCCGACCTCGGCAACGTGCGCGTCCCCCCGGCATCGGTCGGTGCCGAGCTGGTGCGCACCGACCGAGGCGGCGACGTCACGTACCACGGGCCCGGTCAGCTGGTCGGCTACCCGGTGGTCGGTGTCGCCGGGCGTCGGGGCGGCGGCATGGCAGACACCGCCGCCTACGTGCACGCCGTTGAGCAGCTCGTCATCGACGTGCTCACCGACCTGGGCCTCTCTGGGGCTACACGGCTGCGGGGCTTCCCGGGCGTCTGGCTCGAACCCGAGAGCGATCGTGCACGCAAGATCTGCGCCGTCGGCGTCCGGCTCTCGAGGGGGCGGTCGATGCACGGCTTCGCCCTCAACGTCGATCCTGACCTCACCATGTTCGATCACATCGTGCCGTGCGGCATCCCCGACAAGGCCGTGACGAGCCTTGCTGCGGAGGGCATCGTCGTGTCGATGGTCGACGTCGTCGACGCCGTCTCCGCCCGGGCCGCCGAGCGGTGGGGTGACGGCACCGTCGAGCGCCAGGACGCCCCCTGGCGCCACCACGACGACGACCTCTCGGCCTTCTCCCGCGGCCTCGGCCCAGGTGAGGTCCTCGCTCAGACAGCACAGGGGAGCGCGGCCATGCCCGGTCCTGTCGGGGTTGGTCTGCGGCATCCGACCCCTGCGACCGGCACTCCCGTGCGGCTCGGGCGTCGCCTCGCGCAGGCGGGGGTGGCGGACGGGCTCGCCATCGCGACCCGCAAGCCGGACTGGTTGCGGGCACCGGTGACCATGGGGGCCGACTACCTCCGGCTCAAGCGGACCATGCGCGACCTCTCCCTGGTGACGGTGTGCGAAGAGGCGGGCTGTCCGAACATCTCAGAGTGCTGGAGCGACGGCACCGCCACCTTCATGATCAACGGGGAGCGCTGCACCCGGGCGTGCGGCTTCTGCCTGGTCGACACGCGCCTGCCAGAGGCGCTCGAAGACGACGAGCCCGAGCGGGTGGCAGAGGCCGTCGCCCGCATGGGGCTCCGCCACGCCGTGGTGACCGCCGTCGCCCGCGACGACCTCGCCGACGGGGGCGCCGGTGCGTTCGCCCAGACGATCGCCGCCATCCGCCGCCGCTCGCCCGGCTGCGCGGTCGAGGTCTTGATCTCGGACTGCAAGGGCGACCCGGACTCATTGCAGCTCGTGTTCGACGCACGTCCCGAGGTGCTGAACCACAACCTCGAGACCGTCCTGCGGCTCCAGCGAGCGGTCCGCCCGTCGGCCTCGTACGCCCGCTCGCTCGGTGTGCTGGCCAGGTCTCGCGAGGCCGGTCTCACCACCAAGTCGGGCCTGATCGTGGGCATGGGCGAGACCGATGACGAGGTCGAGGGCGCCCTTGCCGACCTCGCCAGCGTCGGCGTCGACATCGTCACCATCGGCCAGTACCTGCGCCCGACCACGAACCACCTGCCCGTCGCCCGCTGGGTCGAGCCCGCTGCGTTCGAGCACTACGCCGAGGTCGGCCACGCCCTCGGCATCGGCCACGTCGAGTCGTCGCCGCTCACCAGGTCGAGCTACCACGCCCGCCAGGCTGCCGCCGGCGTGCTCGGTGCGCTCAGCGGCGCAGACGCCAGCGCAACCTCGGCCTGAGCGCGCCCCGTAGGGTCTGGTGGATGGGAAGGACCTTCGAGACCCTGACACCTGCCGTGGTCGACTTCGTGACGGCCCAGCACGTGTTCTTCGTTGCCAGCGCGCCGCTCGCCGCCGATGCAAGATTCGTGTCGTGAGCGCAGCGTCGCCGCACGTGGAACGCCTCGACCGGGTGCGTGCGCGCATGGCGGCGGAGGGCGTCGACGTGCTGCTGCTCAGCCTCGGCGCCGACCTGCCGTGGCTCACCGGGTACGAGGCGATGCCGCTCGAGCGGCTCACGATGCTCGTGCTCCCGAGGGACGGCGACGCCACCCTCGTGGTGCCCCGACTCGAGGCACCCCGCGTGGAGGAGCGGCCTGACGCCTTCTCGATCCGGCCGTGGGAGGAGACCGAGAGCCCGGTCCGCATCGTCGCCGAGCTCACCGGTCGCGCCGGGGTGGTCGGCATCGGGGACCGGACGTGGGCCCAGTTCCTCGTCGACCTCCAGGCCGAGCTGCCGGGGGCGTCGTGGCGCAAGGCATCGACGGTCACCTCGCCCATCCGCTCCATCAAGGACCACGCCGAGATCGAGGCCCTCCGCTTCGCCGGCGCCGCCGCTGATCGGGTGGCGGCCCAGCTGCAGGGTGGGGAGATCCCCCTCGTCGGCCGCACCGAGGCCGCGGTGTCGGCCGACCTCGGCCGTCGGCTCATCGCCGAGGGCCACCACCGGGTGAACTTCGCCATCGTGGCGGCCGGGTCCAACGCTGCGAGCCCGCACCACGAGCCGGGGGAGCGGGTGATCGAGGCGGGCCAGGTCGTGCTGTGCGACTTCGGTGGCACGACGCCCGAGGGCTACTGCTCCGACATCACGCGCTGCGTCCACACCGGCCCGGTCCCTGACGAGGTGGCCGAGACCTACGCGCTCCTGCACGAGGCCCAGGCGCTCGCGGTCGCCGCCGCCACCGTCGGCACCCCGTGCGAGGAGATCGACGCCGCCGCCCGCCGGCGCATCACCGAGGGCGGCCACGGCCCCGACTTCATCCACCGCACCGGCCACGGCATCGGCCTGGAGGCCCACGAGGATCCCTACCTGGTCTCGGGCAACGCCGAGCCGCTCCTCGCCGG
>JBBSLC010000237.1:0-3046 GCA_038255685.1 Acidimicrobiales bacterium
CCGATGCCGTCATCCACCACCCGCAGGCACACGTCCCCGTCGACGAAGAGCTCCACGTTCACGCGGGATGCCTGGGCGTGACGGGCCACGTTGCTCAGCGCCTCTTGGAGCGTGGCCAGGAGCTCTGCAGCGATCGCCTTGTCGATGCCGCTGTCGACGGGCCCGTCCAGGAGCACCCGCGGCTCGAAGCCGAGCGAGGGAGCGGCCGCACGGGTCAGGGTCAGCACCTCGTGGCGCAGGCCATCGTCGTGCACCCGATCCTGCTCGAGCTCGAAGATCGCAGTCCGGATGCTCCTCACCGTGACGTCGAGGTCGTCGACGGCTCCGTTGACCCTCCCCCGGGCTGCGACAGGGTCGGTCTGGATCAGAGGGACCGCTGCCTGCAAGGACATCCCCGTCGCGAACAGGCGCTGGATCACCGTGTCGTGGAGGTCGCGAGCGATCCGCGCTCGGTCCTCGACGAGGGCGAGCTCGTGGAGCTTCGTGTGCAAGCGCGCGTTCTCGATCGCCACGCCAGCGGCCGCTGCGAGACCGACGGTCAGCTCCTCGTCGACGTCGGTGAAGACCTCACCGGACCTCTTGTCGGTGAGGTAGAGGTTGCCGAACACCTCCTCGCGGAGTCGGATGGGCACCCCGAGGAACGACTGCATCGGCGGATGGTTGGGCGGGAAGCCATGGCTGTCCGGGTGCTCCTTGAGGTCCGGCAGGCGCAGCGGCTTGGCGTCCACGATCAGCAGCCCCAGGATCCCGTGGCCTTCGGGGAGCTTGCCGATGGCGCGGTGCCCCTCGTCGTCGATGCCGACCGTGATGAACTGCGCCAGGCGGGTCCCCGTGTCATCGAGCACGCCCAGGGCTCCGTAGGTCGCGTCGACCAGCTCGACCGCGCTGTGGACGATCCGCTTCAGCATCGACGGAAGGTCGAGATCCGAACCGAGCGTGAGCACCGCCTCGAGCAGCTGCCGCAGGCTCCTCGGCCCCGCGACGTCTGCCACCGACCGCAGCGTACGTCACCCGCCGAGCCCGATCGGGGTCGAGGCTTCGGTCCCGCCGGTTCGGGACCTTTGGCCCCTGCGCTCGCGCGCCCTTTCTTCGTACGGTCGAACCAGACCCCAGGAAGACAACGAGGAGAAGCGCCATGACAGCAACCATGACCATCGAAGCGACCGACAGGCGCTTCGCCGGGGATCACGCGGAGCCCGTCGTCGCCCTCAAGCGGCGCACCATCGACAGCATCCTCATCGCCTTCGGCGCCGTGCTCACCGTCGCCCTGGTGGTGGCCGGGGGCCTCCTCAGCTGGGGGAGCAGCTTCTCGGCCGACTACGTGAACGACGAGCTGTCGTCGCAGAACATCGCCTTCCCGCCGGCGGCGGCGCTCGAGGAAGAGGGTCGGACAGACCTCCTCGAGCTTGCCGGGGCCGACGTCAACACAGGCCCTGAGGCCGAGGCCTACGCCAGCTTCATCGACGGCCACCTCGAGGGCATCGCCGACGGCGCCACCTACGCCGACCTCGGCACCCCCGAGCGCGCCGCCAACGCAGCCGTCGAGGCCGCGAAGGCTGACGGCGCTGACGCCGCCACCATCGAGGAGCTCGAGGGCGAAGCCGCTGCCATCACCGGCCAGCGCAACACCCTCTTCAAGGGTGAGACCCTCCGGGGCCTGCTGCTGTCGGCCTTCGCCTGGGCGACCGTCGGCCAGATCGCCGGGTACGCCGCCATCGGAGCCTTTGCCGCCGGTGCGGTGATGCTGCTCCTGGTCGTGCTCGGCATCCGCCACCACCACAAGGTGGTCCAGCTGCACTGAGTGCTCCGCTCCCAGGGGGCTGAACCCCTTCGTCGCCCGCGGGGGTGGCCCGTAGGATCACCCCGTGCCGGAGCGCTTCTACGTGACCACGCCGATCTACTACGTGAACGACGCACCCCACATCGGCCACGCCTACCCCACGATCACCGCCGACGCGCTCGCTCGCTGGCACCGCCTCCTCGGTGACGACGTCCACCTGCTCACCGGGACGGACGAGCACGGGCTCAAGGTGGCGCAGTCGGCGGAGGAGGCCGGGGTCTCGCCCCAGCAGCAGGCCGACCGCAACAGCGCCCGCTACCGCGAGACGTGGGACCTGCTCGACATCGCCTACGACGACTTCATCCGCACCACCGAGCCTCGCCACCACGCTGCCGTCCAGACCTTGCTGGGCGAGATCCACGCCCGTGGCGACATCGAGCTCGACAGCTACGAGGGCCCGTACTGCGTCTCGTGCGAGGCCTACTACACGGCGGACGAGCTGGTCGGCGGCAACTGCCCGATCCACACGTCCAAGCCGGTCACCACGTTCAAGGAGGAGAACTGGTTCTTCCGGTTGAGCCGGTACCAGGACCGCCTGCTCGCGTGGATCGAGTCGAACCCGCAGGCCATCCAGCCGGAGACGAAGCGCAACGAGGTCCTCGGGTTCATCCGCCAGGGGCTCGACGACGTGTCGATCACCCGCACGTCCCTCGACTGGGGGGTGCCGGTGCCGTGGGCGCCCGGCCACGTCTTCTACGTCTGGTACGACGCGCTCATCAACTACGCCACGGCCATCGGCTACGGCACAGATCCCGAGCGGTTCGAGGCCTGGTGGCCCCACGTCCACCACCTCATCGGGAAGGAGATCATCCGCTTCCACTGCGTCTACTGGCCGGCGATGCTGCTCGCAGCCGGGCTCGAGCCGCCGCAGCGCATCCAGGTCCACGGCTGGCTCCTCCTCGGCGGCGAGAAGCTCTCGAAGACCGAGCACGGCCCGGCCAAGCTCACCGAGATCTCCCCGGCGCGCCTCGTCGAGGACTTCGGGGTCGACGGCTACCGCTACCACTTCCTGCGCGACGTCCCCTTCGGCCCTGACGGCGAGTTCTCCTACGAGGGCATGGTCGCTCGGTTCAACGCCGACCTCGCCAACAACCTCGGCAACCTGCTCAGCCGGGTCGCGACGGTCGTCGCCAAGAAGTGCGACGGCATCGGTCCCGCCCCGAGCGCCGACAGCCCCCTCGCGCCGATCGCCGCCGAGGCGTACGC
>JBBSLC010000238.1:0-3024 GCA_038255685.1 Acidimicrobiales bacterium
CAGCTCCTCGCCCTCAACGACTTCCACGGCAACCTCGAGGAGCCTGGCGGCTCTGGCGGGCGCATCCAGACCGACGTCGACGCCGGCGGCGATCCCGTCAACGTCGATGCCGGCGGCGCCGAGTTCCTTGCCACCCAGCTGGCCGTGCTCGCCGAGCAACAGAAGAAGAACAACACCATCACCGTCGCTGCCGGCGACCTCATCGGCGCGAGCCCGTTGCTGTCGGCCGCGTTCCACGACGAGCCTGCGATCGAGTCGCTCAGCCTCGCCGGGCTCGACTACGCGAGCGTCGGCAACCATGAGTTCGACGAGGGCGCCGACGAGCTGCTGCGCATCCAGGATGGCGGCTGCCACCCCGAGGACGGCTGTGCCGACGGCACGCCCTACGAGGGGGCCGGCTTCCAGTACCTTTCGGCCAACGCGTTCGTCACCGAGACCGGCGAGCCTCTGCTCGACCCCTACGCCATCCACAAGGTGCAGGGCGTCGAGATCGGCTTCATCGGCATGACACTCGAGGGGACGGCCGACATCGTCAGCCAAGAGGGCGTCGAGGGCCTGGCGTTCGCCGACGAGATCGAGACCGCCAACCGCTACGCCGACGAGCTGCAGGACCAGGGTGTCGAGGCAATCGTCGTGCTCCTCCACGAGGGCGGCCGCCAGAGCGGTGCGAACGCCTATCAGATCAACGGGTGCAACGGCTTCGACGGGCCCATCGTCGACATCGCCGAGGGGATGAGCGACTCGATCGACGTCGTCGTGAGCGGCCACACCCACCAGGCCTACAACTGCCAGATCGATGGCAAGCTGGTCACGAGCGCCAGCTCCTTCGGGCGCCTCGTCACCGACATCGACCTCACGATCGACCGCTTCACCGGCGACGTCCTCACCGCCAAGGCGGAGAACGTGATCGTCACCCGGGACCTCGCCAGGGATCCCGCCCAGAGCGAGCTCATCGCCCGCTACCGGGAGGCGCTCGGTCCGATCGCAGGTGAGGTGATCGGGACGGCCGCCGAGGTGTTGGACCGCGTGCAGGAGCCTCTGTTCGGGAGTGCGGTCGGCGAGTCCGAGCTCGGCAACGTCATCGCCGACGCCCAGCTCGCTGCCACCGACGGACCGTCCGAGGGTGGGGCCGAAGCTGCGTTCATGAACCCCGGCGGCGTCCGAGCCGACCTCGACGCCGGAGAGGTCACCTACGAGGAGGCGTTCACCGTCCAACCCTTCGCGAACAACCTGGTGACGATGGACCTGACCGGGACCCAGCTGCAGTGCCTGCTCGAGCAGCAGTTCACGGTGGGCCGCACTCTGTACCCGTCAGCGACCGTGTCGTACGTCGTCGACCCCGAGGGCACGACCGCCCCCGCCGGCGAACCTTGCATCGGCACCCGGGTGGTCGACGAGAGCCTCGCCATCGGTGGTGTCGCAGTGATCTCCACCCAGACCTACCGCATCACCGTCAACAGCTTCCTGGCCGGCGGCGGCGACGGGTTCTCCGTGCTGAGAGACGGGACGAACCGGGTGACCGGGGTCATCGACCTGGACGCCCTGATCGCCTACTTCGGTGAGAGCTCGTCCGTCAGCGCGCCGTCCCTCGACCGCATCCGCACCACCGACGAAGTCGCGTCGAGCGGGGCCTGATCCCACCCCTCTTCGAGCTGGCGGCCGGAGGCGCTCGTGGGGAGCGCCCCTGGCCGCCGGTTCGGGATGCAGCCTCTCCTTGGAGCGGGGCTGCTGGCGTGGAGCCCGCCGCTTCCACCGCCAGCGCGCAGACGTCGGGCCCGCCGTAGCATCGGTCCATGACGGCTCCGCGGTTCACGTACTCGCGCTGGGACGGGACGCAGCGGGGGTTCGACCTCGACGCCCAGGCGATCCTGGCCGAGGTCACCGACGACCTGCTCTACCACGGGGACCTGAACGCCGCGCTGCGCCGGATGATGCAGACCGGCTTCCGGGACCGCAACGGCGACAAGGTCCAGGGCATGCGCGACCTCCTCGAGAAGCTGCGCCGGCAGCGCAAGGAGCGCCTCGAGCAGCACAACCTCGGCGGCGTCTACGACGAGATCGCCGACGAGCTGCGCGAGGTGGTCGAGCAGGAGCGGGAGGGGATCGACGCGCTCGAGCAGGCGGCTCGGGACTCCGGCGACCAGCGGCGTGAGGAGGTCGTCGGCGAGGCGGCGGCCGAGAAGCGCATGCACCTCGACCTCCTCCCGCCTGACCTCGCCGGGCAGGTCCGCTCGCTGAACCAGTACGAGTTCGCGTCGAGCGAGGCCCGTGAGCGGTTCGAGGGCCTGATGGAGAAGCTGAAGCAGCAGCTGGCGAACCAGATGTTCGACCAGATGAGCTCGGCCATGGAGAGCCCCGACCCCGAGGCCATGGCCCGGATGAAGGACATGTTGGCCGAGCTCAACCACATGCTCGAGCAGCGGGCGAACGGCGAGGAACCGGACTTCGACGGGTTCATGGAGCGTCACGGTGACTTCTTCCCGGAGAACCCGAAGGACCTCGACGAGCTGCTCGAGGCGATGGCCCAGCGGATGGCCGCCGCCCAGGCGATGCTCAACTCGATGACGCCCGAGCAGCGGGCACAGCTGCAGTCGCTGTCCGACCAGCTGATGGAGGACATGGACCTCGCCTTCCAGATGCAGCAGCTCGGCGACAACCTGCGCGGCCAGTTCCCCCAGGCCGGGTGGGGGAGGGGCTACTCCTTCAGCGGCGAGGACGCCCTCGGCATGGCCGATGCCCAGGGGATGATGAGCGAGCTCGGCGACCTCGACCAGCTCGAGAACCTGCTCCGGTCCGCCGCCAGCCCGGGGGCGCTTGCAGAGGTGGACCTCGACCGTGCCCGCCAGCTCCTCGGCGACGACGCCGCCGACTCGATCGAGCGCCTCGGCGACCTCGCCAAGATGCTCGAGGACGCCGGCCTCGTCGAGAACAAGGGCGGCCGCTACGAGATGACCCCGCGCGGCATCCGTGCCATCGGCCAGAACGCCCTCGGCGAGCTGTTCCAGCGCCTGGCCAAGGACACCC
>JBBSLC010000239.1:0-3012 GCA_038255685.1 Acidimicrobiales bacterium
AGACGCGCTGGCTTCAGGTGCCAGTGTCCGTAAGGACGTGGGGGTTCAAGTCCCCCCTCGCGCACGTGCAGTGGAGGTGGCCCCGCCGGCGCAGGGACGAACCCTCGCTCAGATCTCACTCCTGCTCGCCCGACTCCGATGTCGTAGCGTCGGGTCGCATGGCCAGTCCGCTGTTGCTGGTCGTGGTCGCCCATCCCGACGACGAGTCGTTCGGCTGTGGGTCCGTGCTGCTGCACGCCGCAGCCAGGGGTCTTCGGACCTCGGTGCTGTGCGCCACCCGTGGAGACGGCGGTGAGAGCCGCCTCGACAGCGATGATCTGGGATCGGTCCGCGAGGCGGAGCTGCGAGCAGCGGCTCGCAGCCTCGGCGTCGGTGACGTGACGCTCTTGGCGTACGGGGACTCGGGCATGAGCGGCACCCCGGCACCGCTGACGCTCGCCGCCGCTGCGCTGACGGATGTGACCGATCGGGTGCGAGACGCGATCGACCAGCTCCGACCCCACATCGTGGTCACCCTCGATGCGAGCGACGGTCACCGTGACCACGTCGTGATGCGAGAGGCCACACTCGCAGCCGTCGACACGGCGGCCCATCCGCCGGC
Organism: Acidimicrobiales bacterium; assembly: GCA_038255685.1. Classification (GTDB taxonomy): domain Bacteria; phylum Actinomycetota; class Acidimicrobiia; order Acidimicrobiales; family CADCSY01; genus CADCSY01. Next base: position 602 of record JBBSLC010000239.1, read on the forward strand.
AGCGACCTACCTCTCCTGCCTGGCTCGATCGTCGATGGTCCGATGGGCAGACCGGATGCGGGCCGTGGGCGGCGGTGAGGCATACCTCGCCCTGGCGTCACTCGGCACGCCGGACGAGGACATCACGACGATCGTGGACGTCGGCGAGCACCTGCCCAGGCGGTGGGAGGCGATCCGGCTGCACGAGAGCCAGGCCAGCCCGTTCGACGACCTCCCCGAGGACCTGCAGCGGGACTTCCTCGCCATCGACCGGCTCCAGCTGGTGCGAGGCTCCGACATCTACCCGCGCTGACCGATCGGGCGACCTGCGCCCCCTCGAGTCCGCGCTCGGCACCGACGCGGTGCTCGCCCTCGTCGACGGCGTCGGCCTCGAGGCGGAGGACGCCAAGGCAGCGATGCTCGCTGGCCCTCGCCGACACGCCGGTCGCTGGCGCCGCCGGCAGCGACCTTGCCTCAGGAGGCGAGGGAGGCGAGGGCGATGCCGTTGGTGGGGTGGCGCAGCTTCGACAGGGCCCGGTTCTCGATCTGGCGGATGCGCTCGCGGGTGAGGTCGAAGAAGGCGCTGACCTCGTCGAGGGACTTCGGACCGAGACCGTCGAGGCCGTAGCGCAGGACGATGATGCGCTGCTCGCGAGCGTCGAGGCCGCGCAGCTGGTGGCGCACCTCGATGGCGGTGGCGCCCTGCACGGCGTCGGCCGCCGGGTCGTCGGTCGCCACGGCGGCGATGTCGCCGATCGTGAAGCTGCCGTCGTCGCTCAGCTGGTCGTCGAGCGACGCGGAGACCCGACCGCCGGTCCTGATGGCGTCGAGGCGCTCCATCGGGATGCCCATCTCCTCGGCGACCTCGGCGTCGGTGGGGATGCGGCGCAGCTTGCCCTCGAGCAGGTTGCGGGTCTTGTCGTAGGCGCGCAGCATGTCGTCGGCGTGGACGGGCAGGCGGATCGTCTTCGCCGAGTTGGCGATGCCACGGGTGATCGCCTGGCGGATCCACCAGGTGGCGTAGGTCGAGAACTTGAAGCCCTTGCGGAAGTCGAACTTCTCCACCGCGTGGATGAGCCCGAGGTTGCCCTCCTGGATGAGGTCGAGGAGCGGCAGCTCGGAGCGCTGGTACTTCTTGGCGATGGACACGACGAGGCGGAGGTTCGCCTGCACGAAGCGCTCGGTGGCCCGCTCCCCGGCGCGCACCCGGCGCTGCAGCTTCGTCTTCTCCGGGCCGGTGACGTTGCCGGCGGCGAGCAGCGCTCGCGCCTCGGTCGCCAGCTGGACCGCCTCGCCGAGCTCGGCCTCGTCTGCCTTCGTCAGCAGCGGGTGACGTCCGATGTCGTTGAGGTAGAGCCGGACGAGGTCCGCATCGGTCTGGTCGCTGCGGGCGTTGCTCATCAGGCCTCCAACGGTCGAGCTCGGGAACGCTGCTCGGGTAGGACGGACCCGCGCACGGAGGTGCGCGAGTGGGTGCTGCGTCGCCACTGCGCCGGCCTCGGCCGTGGCAGGGTGACCAGCCAGGATGGGCCGGGGCGGCGGCGATTGCAACTCCCTTCGCGCTCGGTGGTCGCCCGACTACGTCGAGGGGCGGGTCGAGGCCCCCGTGGCGTCCCCCTACAGTGCGGGGTCGCTCGCATGGAGGACTGACGATGACCGAGACCCGAACCGGCTCAGCCGACACCGATCTGGAGGTCAACCACGTCGACGTGCTGATCGTCGGCGCAGGGATCTCCGGGATCGGCGCCGCCCACCACCTGCGCACCCAGCGACCCGACACCCGCTTCGTCGTCCTCGAGTCCCAGGACGGCTACGGGGGCACGTGGCGCACCCACCGCTACCCCGGGGTGCGCTCGGACAGCGACCTGTACACCTTCGGCTACCGCTTCAAGCCGTGGGTCGGTGCGCCGATCGCCAGCGGCGAGGAGATCATGCGCTACCTCGGCGACGTGATCGACGAGGGCGGGCTCGCTCCTCACATCCTCTACCAGCACGTGATCACCTCGGCGGCGTGGTCGAGCGAGGAGCGCCGCTGGACCCTCGAGGTCACGAGGACCGACACCGGCGAGGAGCGCCGGTTCACCACCGGCTTCCTCTGGATGTGCCAGGGCTACTACCGCCACGCCGGTGGCTACACGCCCGAGTGGGAGGGCATGGAGCGCTTCGGTGGTCAGGTCGTGCACCCCCAGACGTGGCCCGAGGACCTCGACGTGACCGATAAGCGCGTCGTGGTGATCGGCTCGGGGGCCACGGCTGCGACCCTGATCCCGGCGCTGGCGCCGGCCTGCTCGCACATCACCATGCTCCAGCGCTCCCCGACGTTCTTCGTCGCCCGTCCCAACGGCAACGAGCTCGCCGACACCCTCCGTGAGCTCGACCTCCCCGACGAGTGGGTCCACGAGATCGTCCGGCGCAAGATCGTGAAGGAGGGG
>JBBSLC010000240.1:0-3000 GCA_038255685.1 Acidimicrobiales bacterium
AGGCCCATGTCCTTGACCGTGAGCAGCGCTGAGCCGTCGCTCACCGACATCCCGGCCGACTCCTGGCCCCGGTGCTGCAGCGCCATCAGCCCGAGGTAGGTCAGGTGGGCGACGGCCTCACCCGGGGCGTAGACGCCGAAGACGCCGCACGCCTCCTTCGGCGTGTCCGCCTCCCAGTCGACGTCGAGGTCGTCCAGGCGCGTGTCGTCGAGGGGCGCTCCGTCCACACCTTCATCGTGCCACGGCGGCACGGCAACCCCACGCATCGCGCCTCAGCCGGAGACGGCGCCGTGCGCGAACGCGTCGGGGAGCAGGCCCCGCCAGGCGCTCGTCACGTCGGCCACGGCGAGGTCGACGAGGTCGTCGACCACGAGGCGGTCACCGCCGGCTCCGCCGAGGTCAGCCATCGCCACACCGGCCGCCAGGCAACGGCGCTCCAGGTCGGGGACCTGGTCGGCCGCCACGCACACCAGCACGCGGCTCGCAGCCTCGCCGAACAGCTCTGCGTGGCCGTCGAGGCCGGACACGGTGAGCCCGGTGCCCGAGCCAGCCACCAGCTCGGCGAGGGCTGCTGCGATGCCGCCGTCTGCCACGTCGTGGATGCCGAGGACCCCACCGTCGAGGACGAGGTCGCGGATCACGTCGCACACCGCCTGGTGCTGCGCGAGGTCGAGCGGCGGCAGTGCGCCGACGGGACGCCCGCCCCCGTGGTGCGACGCCGCCCAGCGGGAGCCCCCGAGGTCCGAGGAGCGAGGCCCGACGAGCACCACCCGGGCGCCCTCGATGAGGGTGTGACCGGGCGGGCGGCGCTCGAGGCGGTCGACCATCCCGAGCAGGCCGACGACCGGTGTCGGGTCGATGTCGGTACCCATGCTCTCGTTGTAGAGGCTCACGTTGCCGCCCACGACGGGGATCCCGAGGGCCCGGCACGCATCGGCCATGCCGTCGATCGCATCCGAGAGCTGGCGCATCACCTCGGGGTGCTCGGGGTTGCCGAAGTTCAAGCAGTTCACGAGTGCGAGCGGACGAGCGCCCACGCAGGCGAGGTTGAGCGCCGACTCGGCGACGACCATGGCCGTGCCACCCCGCGGGTCGACCGCGCACCAGCGGTGGTTGCCGTCGGTCGTGAGGGCGAGCGCCCGGCCGGTCTCCTCGCCGGTGAGGGGGTGCTTGAGCTTGAGCACCGCTGCCTCGGCACCCGGCCCGGCGACCGTGTTGAGGAAGAGCTGGTGGTCGTACTGCTGCCAGACCCACGACGTGTCCATCGCCGAGGCGAGCAGGTCAGCCCCGCAGTCGGCGGGTGCGGTCACCGCTCCTGGTGGCAGGGGGGTCGGGTCGGCCGGATCGGCCAGCGGGCGGTCGTAGCGGGGGGCGTCCTCGTGGAGCGAGGCCGCCGGCACGTCGGCGAGGACCTCGCCGTCGAGCTCGTCGAGGATGCGCAGGCGCCCGCCGTCGCCGGTGACGGTGCCGATGACGTCGGCTCGCACGTCCCAGCGCCGGCAGATGGCGAGCACCTCGTCGAGGTCCTCCGGCGCCACGATGGCGAGCATCCGCTCCTGGCTCTCGCTCGTCATCACCTCGAACGGCTCCATGTCCGGCTCGCGCTGGGGGATCCGATCGACGTAGACGTCCATGCCGACGCCGCCACGGCTCGCCGTCTCGCTCGTCGCCCCCGAGAGCCCCGCGGCGCCGAGGTCCTGGATGCCGACCACGAGCCGGGCGTCGAGCAGCGCCAGGCACGCCTCGATCAGGCGCTTCTCCTCGAACGGGTCGCCGACCTGCACGCTCGGCCGCTTCGCCTGCTCCTCGGGTCCCTCGCCGAACCCCGCCGAGGCCAGGACGCTGGCGCCGCCGATCCCGTCGCGCCCGGTCGCGTTGCCGAGCAGGACGGCGAGGTTGCCCACGCCTGACGCCTGCCCGAGCACGAGGCGGTCGGCGGGCAGGATGCCGAGGCAGAGCACGTTGACGAGCGGGTTGCCGGTGTAGGTCTCGTCGCACACGACCTCGCCGCCGACCGTCGGGACCCCGACGGCGTTGCCGTAGCCGGACACGCCGCTCACGATGCCCTCGAGGATCCAGCGGCTCCGGTCGTCCGACAGCGGGCCGACCCGGAGCGGGTCCATCAGCGCGATCGGGCGGGCGCCCATCGTGAAGATGTCGCGGATGATGCCGCCCACCCCCGTTGCCGCGCCCTGGTACGGCTCGATCGCCGACGGGTGGTTGTGGCTCTCGATCCGGATCGCGGCTGCGATCCCGTCACCGACGTCGACGACGCCTGCGTTCTCGCCGGGACCGACGAGCACGTGCGGCGCCTCCGTCGGCAGGCGGCCGAGGTGGGCGCGCGACGACTTGTAGGAGCAGTGCTCGGACCACATCACTGCGTACATGGCCAGCTCGAGGCCGTTGGGGGCTCGGTCGAGGATCCGCTCGATCGCCACCGCCTCGTCGTCGGTGAGGCCGAGGGCGCGGTGCAGCGGCTGCTCCATGGCGGCGAACGGTAGCGGTCAGAGGTGGCCGCCCCTTCCCTGGGATGAGGCAGAGCGCCGATAAGACTTAGTGGACGAGTTGCAAATGCACTGCAGTGAGCGTCATCATTCGCTCTATGGCACAGCGCAAGAAGCGAACGATGAGCGACGACCACAAACAAGCGATCGCCGAGGGACGAGAGCAGTCAAAGGCCGTCTCGGCATACCTCGATGCCCTCGTCACGAACAAGCCGAAGCGGGGCAGGAAGCGCACCCCGGAGACCATCGACAAGCAGCTCGCTGCACTCGACGCAAAGCTGGCCAACGCCAACGCGATCACGCAGCTCAAGATCATCCAGGACCGCATGGACCTCCTCGCGGCGAGGGGTGCGCTGCAAGCCGACGTCGACCTCTCCTCCTTCGAGGAGGACTTCGTCGCCGCCGCCGCCACCTACGGCGAGCGCAAGGGGATCAGCTATGCCGCGTGGCGCGAGCTCGGCGTGCCTGCACCCGTGCTCAAGCGCGCCGGCATCGG
>JBBSLC010000241.1:0-2992 GCA_038255685.1 Acidimicrobiales bacterium
CCCCCAGGCGTCGGGACCGGTGACTGGGTCGGCATCGACGGGGACCGGCTCGAGACCGTGCTCACCCGCCGCTCCGAGCTCACCCGCCAGCGCTCGGACGATGCTGACCAGCGCCAGGTGATCGCCGCCAACGTCGACGTGGTCCTCATCACGATCCCCCTCGACCGCGAGGTGAACCTGAACCGCCTCGAGCGCGAGCTGGTGGTGGGGTGGGAGAGCGGCGCGGTGCCTGCCGTCGCACTGACCAAGGCCGACCTGCACGTCGACCCGCAGGTGGCGGTGGATGCGATCATCGCCCGCGACCCTCGCGTCGAGGTGATCGTGACCAGCACCGTGAGCGGTGCTGGTGTCGACGCCGTCTCCGCCCTGCTGCAGCCCAACCGCACCGCCGTGCTGCTCGGGTCATCCGGCGCCGGCAAGTCGACCCTCGTCAACCGGCTGCTCGGCAAGGAGGTGCAGCTCACGGCCGAGGTGCGGGCCGGCGACGCGAAGGGACGCCACACCACGACCACCAGGGACCTCCTGTTGGTCCCCGGCGGCGGCATCCTGATCGACACGCCGGGCATCCGCGGCCTGCTGCTGTGGTCCGCGAGCGACGGGCTCAGCGCAGCGTTCCCCGACATCGAGGAGCTGGCGACGTCGTGCCGGTTCCGAGACTGCGACCACGGGCCAGAACCGGGCTGCGCGGTGGGAGCCGCGATCCAGTCGGCTGCCCTCTCGCCCGAGCGGCTCGCGAGCTACCAGAAGCTCAAGCGGGAGGTCGCCTGGGCCGACCGGGACGTCGACCCGCAGGTCGCAGCAGAAGACCGGCGCAAGCAGAAGCAGCTCCACAGGGAGAGCAAGGGACGCCCTCGGACGTCGTAGGTCCGTACGAGATCGCTCACCTCTCGGCCGGAGCGGCCGATGGGAGGCCGGCAGCGCATGCGCAGGTGAAGGGGGAGCTGCTTGCCTGAGGCGAGAGGGACGACCGAGCATCCCGGGGACGCCCTCGAGGGCGTGCTCGACGCGCTCCCCGTCGCCGTCCTCGGCTTCGACGCCGAGGGCGTGTGCACGTGGGGCAACCGCACCGCCCGCTCGCTGCTCGAGGGTGAGGTGACCGGTGCCGAGGAGCGCCTCGTCGACGCCGTCGCCCTCCCGTCCGGGTCGTCAGCCGGTGTGACGACGTTGCGGCTCGTCACCCAGCGAGGGGTGCTCGAGCGCAGTGCGCTGCTCGCGCCTGCGCCACCGGGGTCTGGCGCGACCACCCTCGCCGTGTGCTTCGCCGGGGAGGAGACGCTGGGCCTGGAGGGGCTCGCCGGCGAGGTCGAGTCGCGCCTCGAGGCACTCCTCCAGCACACCACCGACATCATCACCGTGCTGGAGCCCGACGGGACGATCCGCTACTCGAACCGGGCGGCAGGGGTGCTGCTCGGGCTCCCAGGTGAAGAGGTCAACGGTCGCAGTGCGTTCGACCTCGTGCACCCCGACGACGCCGATCGCGTCGCGACCGCACTGATCGAGCGCCTCACGACCCCGGGTGTCGCCCCACCGATCGAGCTCCGGTTGCGCTTCGCCGACGGTGAGTGGCACGACGTGGAGGCCGTGGCCGCCAACCTCGTGGACGACCCGGCCGTGAAGGGGCTCGTGATCACGCTCCACGACGTGACCGAGCGGCGACGCCACGTCCAAGAGCTGGCACGCAGCGAGGAGCGGTTCCGGGCGCTCGTGGCGAACCTCGTCGACGTCATCGTCGTCCTCGACGGCAACGCCGAGGTGAGCTATGCCAGCCCGGCCATCGCCAGCCTGATCGGTGCGGCTCCCGAGACGAACCTCGGGATGTCCGCCTTCAACGACGTCCACCCCGACGACCTGCCTGCTGTCGCAGCCACGCTCGAGGCGTCGTTCGCCCGGCCGGACGAGCTGCTCGACGTCACGTTCCGGCTGTGGCACAACACCCGGGGCTGGCGGGACGTGGACGCCTCCGTCGTGAACCGCCTGGCCGACCCCGAGGTGGAGGGTGTGGTGTGCGTGCTGCGCGACGTCACGGCGCAGCGGGCCTCCGAGCGCGAGCTCCATGCCGCCCACGAGCGCGAGCTGGCCACGATCGAGCGCCTCCGCGAGGTCGACCGCCTGAAGGACGAGTTCGTCACCACCGTCTCCCACGAGCTGCGGACGCCGCTCACCTCGATCCTCGGCTTCGCCGACCTGCTGCTCCAGCTCGCGCCACCTGGGTGGGACGAGCACGGGATGCTCGCCCGCGTCCGGGCGAACGCCGAGGAGATGGCGAAGATGGTGGAGCAGATCCTCGACTTCTCACGTCTCCAGTCCGGCGAGGTCCGCATCACCGTCGACCGCCACCTGGTCGGTGATCTCACCAGCGTGGCGCTCGAGCAGCTCCAGTCGGCCCTCGTCGACCACGAGGTGCGCCTCGACTTCGAGCCTGGGCTCGCCGTCATCGCCGACGGCGATGCTGCGGTCGTCGTGCTGCGCAACCTGATCGGCAACGCCGCCAAGTTCTCCCCGCCGGGCACGACCATCCGGATCAAGGCCTGGAAGGAGGGCGCCGAGGCGATCCTGTCGGTCGGCGACCAGGGACCGGGCATCCCCGCCGAGGAGCGCGAGCACATCTTCGACCGGTTCTGGCAGGGCTCGGTCCAGAGCCCAGGCCACCGCGGGACGGGCGTGGGGCTGAGCATCGTGCGCCGCTACGTCGAGCTGCAGGGCGGACGGGTGTGGGTCGTGCCCGCCCTCGGTCCCGGCGCCACCATCGCCTTCACCCTCCCGCTCGCCCGGCGCTGAGCCTCAGCCGGCACCGTGGTCGTCGGTGACGGCGAGGACGACGATCACCGGTTCGCCCTCCTCATCCGATGCTGCGAGGTCGACGGTCGCGGTGATGGCCCAGTCGTGGTCGCCAGCCGGATCGTCGAGGACCTGGCGCACCGACCACGTCCCCGTTCCCTCGACCACCTGGAACAGCTCGGGTCCCCGAGCCGCAGGGCCGGTGCCGATGGAG
>JBBSLC010000242.1:0-2928 GCA_038255685.1 Acidimicrobiales bacterium
AGCACCTCGTCGGGGCCGAGCATCTCCTCGACGGGTTCGTCGCCGGTGGGCGTCCGGCGCACGCCGAGCACGGTTGCACCGAGCGCGCTGGCGAGGCGCGCCACCCGGGAGCCGATGCTGCCGAGACCGAGCACGAGCCACGTCGTGCCCAGCACCTCACCGTGGCGAGGGTGGACCTCCCACGACGCGCCCGCCTGGCCCGCTCGCCACCGCTGCGCCTGCTGGCTGTGGTCGAGGACGGCGCGCAGCACGTACTCGGCGATCGGGACGTCGCCGACGTGGGAGGTGGTGAGCCTGACCCCCTTGCGGACGAGCTCGGCGAAGATCGGGTTGTCGAACCCTGCGGCGGGTGAGGCGAACCACCGCACCGACTCGCTGCGGCTGAGGAAGCCGAAGAACGGCCGGATGGGGCCACCCTCGTCGAAGAGGTCGGCGGTGCCCCACACCACCTCCGGCGTGGCGGCGTCCCACTCGACCGCAGCGTCGTCGGCGTCGACCATCGTCCCGTCGCCTTGCATCCGCAGCCAGCCAGCGTCGGGGGCGACCTCCTCGAGGCGCTCCCTGTAGCTCCGCCACGCCACCTCGGTCACGAGCACGTCCATCGCGGCAACCTACCGGCGGTCCGAGCCCGCCCCAGGCGCTGCGCATCGCCGCCGGCTCACGGAGCGCGCGCGCCACGTCGGCAAGCCCAGCTCACCGCCCCGAGCACGTGCTGCAGGCATGCCCCGTACGAGGTCGAGTGTTCGGCACGTCTGGCCCAGGTTCCGGGTCGCTCGTGTCGGAGAGCGGGGGTGGCGCTCCACGACGAGGGTCCGGACGTGGTGGAGTCTCCGGCACGTCCGGCCCAGGTTCCGGGTCGCTCGTGCCGGAGAGCGCGGGTGGCGCCACAGCGGCCAGGCCCCGCACCAGGGGTCTCCGGCACGTCTGGCCCACGTTCCGGGTCGATCGTGCCGAAGAGCGCCTGGATCCCGCTACGGCGACGAGGTGGAGCGGCGGGCGAGGTCGGCGGCGGTCCAGAAGCCCGCGTGCGGCTCGGGGTGGAGGCCCGTCGCGTAGCGGGCCAGCCGGTCGCGGTCGTCGGACGAGAGGAGCCCGACGACGTCGAGCACGAGGTCTGGCCCGGCGGCGCGCAGGGCGGTGTCGCCCTCTCCCTTGCGGCGGGGGAGGTCGGTGGTGAGAAGCACGACCGGCACGGTCGGGTCGGCACCCCGGAGCGCGCTGGCCCGCCCGAGGGACCGCCAGACGACGTCGCTCCGCAGGAGCCCGCCGTGGTGGCTCTTGAACGGGCCGGCCACGTCGAACCGCCACGTCCGGCCTCGGGCATCGAGGGCCTCGAAGCCGACCGTGACACCCGTCCCCCGGATGCGCACGTCGCGCCCGCTGATCGTGAAGCCGGCAGCGACCAGCACCTCCTCGGCCAGCTTCGACGCCGACCGGCCCTCCTCGCGAGCGCGAGCGTGGAGGCCCTCTGCGTCGGTGGACGACGCGTCCGGTGCGGACTCGGTGGCTGCAGCGACGCGCGCCCGAGCGATCTCCACGTAGTCCGGGTCGAGGTCGTAGCCGACGTAGCGGCGACCGAGGCGCGCCGCGGCGACGAGGGCGGAGCCGCTTCCCATGAAGGGGTCGAGCACCAGATCGCCCTGGTAGGTGAGCAGCCGGATCAGGTGCTCGGGCAGCTCGACGGGGAACGGCGCCGGGTGACCGACCCGCTTGGCGCTCTCGGGCGGGATCGACCAGACGTCGAGGGTCAGGGCCATGAAGTCCTCGGTCATGAGCGTGCTCTCGTGCGGGAGGCCCTCGGCGGCTCGCACCTTGGCCGACCTGGCCCGGTCGAAGCGACCCTTGCTGGCGACGATCACCCGCTCGGTGATGTCGCGCAGCACGGGGTTGGCGGCGCTTCGGAACGAACCCCACGCGCACGAGCCGCTCGCACCCTCGGCCTTCTGCCAGATGAGCTCGCCTCGCAAGAGGAGCCCGAGGTCGTCCTGGAGGATCCCGATGACATCGGCCGACAGGCTCCGGTACGGCTTGCGCCCGAGGTTGGCGACGTTGACGGCGATGCGGCCGCCGGGCTCGAGCGTGCGGACGCAGTCCCGGAACACGTCGGTGAGCATCTCGAGGTACTCGAGGTACGACGACGGCACGCCTTCGCGCTCGAGCTCCTCCTCGTACTGCTTGCCTGCGAAGTAGGGCGGTGAGGTGACGACGAGGGCGACCGACCCGTCAGCGACCGCCGACATGGCCCGGGCATCGCCGCACACGAAGGGTTCGGCGACCGGCACGGGGGCGAGGACGGTGTCGTCACCGGAGAGCTCGGGCGGGGAGAAGCGCCCGTAGAACCCCGACGAGTCATGGCTCTCCCGCCCCGAGACCCCGAAGCTCGATGTCGCCGTGCTGCGCCGATCCCGCACCTGCCACCTCCGGCCGACGACGCTACGCGGCGAGGCGCGTCGGGTACCGGACCTCAGCGGATCTGGCGGATGCCCTCCCCCGAGCCCCATGCCCGGTCGGCAGTGAGGACGTCGCTGCCCAGACGGTGGCCGAGCGCGAGGCACAGCCGGTCCGCCAGCGAGAGGCCCGCGCCTGAGGTCCACTGAGAGGCGGCGTGCTCGGCGTCCTCGATGACGACCGGCTCGACCTTGACGTCATAGCTGAGCAGGAGCGATCGAGCCAGCTCCCAGCTGCGCCCGTGCGACTGCACCTTCTGCGCCACCTCCGACCAGTTCGCCGCGCCACACGACGCTCCGTCGGTGAGCGCACCCTCGACGAGGTCTGCGCCCGCCTCACCCTGCAGGAAGGCGAGGATCGCCGATGCATCGAGCACGCTCACGCAGCGTCCTCCGCTGCGGCGGAGCGCCGTCGGTCGGCGAGCAGCTCAGCCACGAGGTCGAGCCCTGCGAGCTCCTTGCGCACCAGCCCCTTGAGCTG
>JBBSLC010000243.1:0-2907 GCA_038255685.1 Acidimicrobiales bacterium
CACGAACGCCAACGGCTCGAAGAAGTTCCGTGACGCCATGCTGGCCGACGACTGGGACACCACCGTCGCCATGGCCAAGGAGCAGGTGAAGGAGGGCGCCCACGTCCTCGACGTGTGCGTCGACTACACCGGCGAGGACGGCTCGTCGGACATGGACGAGATCATGTCCCGCTTCGCCACCCAGTCGAGCCTGCCGATCATGCTGGACTCGACCGAGCCCGAGGTGATCGAGGTCGGGCTGCAGTGGATCGGTGGCAAGCCCATCCTCAACTCGGTCAACCTCGAGGACGGCGACGCCCCCGGCACCCGCCTGGACCGCTTCCTCTCCTTGGCTCGCGAGTACGGCGCTGCCGTGGTGTGCACCTGCATCGACGAGGAGGGCCAGGCCCGCACCGCCGAGTGGAAGCTGCGGGCGGCCAAGGCGATCCACGACCTCGCCGTCGACCGCTACGGCCTCGACCCGTCCGACCTCATGTTCGACGCACTGGCCCTCCCGCTGTCGACGGGCATGGAGGAGAGCCGCAGGGACGGCATCGAGACCATCGAGGGCATCCGCCTGATCAAGGAGCACCTCCCGGGCGTCTCCACCATCCTCGGGCTCTCCAACGTCAGCTTCGGGCTCACCCCGGCCGCTCGCCACGTCCTGAACTCGGTGTACCTGCACGAGTGCCAGCAGGCCGGGCTCGACGCCGCCATCGTCCACGCGGCGCGCATCGTGCCCCTCAGCCGCATCGACGAGCGGGCCAAGGAGGTCTGCCTCGACCTCATCTACGACCGGCGTCGTGACGGCTACGACCCCCTCCAGGAGCTGCTCGCCCTGTTCGAGGGCGTCACCTCGGCCGCGGTGGCGAAGGAGGACCGCAGCGACTGGGCCATCGACGAGATCTTGAAGGCGCGCATCATCGACGGTGACCGCGACGGGTTGGACACCGACCTCGACCGTGCGCTCGGCGAGGGCCACCCTGCGCTGGGGATCGTGAACGACATGCTGCTCCCCGGCATGAAGGTGGTCGGCGATCTGTTCGGCTCGGGCCAGATGCAGCTGCCGTTCGTGCTCCAGTCGGCCGAGACCATGAAGGCCGCCGTCGCCCAGCTCGAACCGCACATGGAGAAGGCGGACCAGGGGGGCAAGGGCCGGGTCGTGCTCGCCACGGTGAAGGGTGACGTCCACGACATCGGCAAGAACCTCGTCGACATCATCCTCACCAACAACGGCTACGAGGTCTTCAACCTCGGCATCAAGGTGAGCATCGCCGACATGGTCGCCAAGGCCCTCGAGGTCGACGCCGACGCCATCGGCATGAGCGGCCTGCTCGTGAAGAGCACGCTGATCATGCGGGAGAACCTGCAGGAGCTGAACTCGAGGGGCATGGCCCAGATCCCGGTGCTGCTGGGTGGCGCCGCGCTCACCCGCACCTACGTCGAGAAGGACCTGCGCGGCGTCTACGAGGGCAAGGTCTTCTACGGCAAGGACGCCTTCGAGGGCCTCCACACCCTCGACCGCCTCGTCGAGCTGAAGCGCACGGGCGAGGTCGACGACGCCTTCGGCCGTGAGCTGAGCGGGCGCAACCTGCCGCCCCGGCGCAGCGAGCGGGAGCTGCCCGACGTCCCGGTGCCATCGCGCTCCCCAGAGGTGCGCGCCGACGGGCCGCTGTTCACCCCGCCCTTCGTCGGCTCGCGCGTCGTGCGGGGCATCGCCGTCGACGACATCGCCGGGTTCGTGAACGAGACGGCGCTGTTCCGCAACCAGTGGGGCTACCGACCCGAGAAGGGTGAGTCCGACGCGGACTTCAAGGACCGGATCCGACCGACGTTCAGGACCGAGCTGGCCGAGGCGACCGCCGAGGGCATCCTCGTGCCCCAGGTCGTCTACGGCTGGTTCGCCGCCAACGCCGAGGGCGACGACGTCGTCATCTGGAAGGACGAGACCCGCAGCGCCGAGTGGCTCCGGTTCTCCTTCCCCCGCCAGCGCGAGGCGCCGTTCCTGTGCATCGCCGACTTCGTCCGCCCCGTCGGCTCAGGCGACGAGGACCACGTGGCCTTCCACATCGTCACCATGGGCGCCACCGTCTCGGAGCGGGCAGCCGAGCTGTTCGCCGCCGACAAGTACAACGACTACCTGCACCTCCACGGCCTCGGCGTCGAGATGGCCGAGGCGCTCGCCGAGCTGTGGCACCGCCGCATCCGCGAGGAGTGGGGCTTCGCCGCCGAGGACGGGCCCACGCTGACCGGGCTGTTCCGCCAGCAGTACCGGGGCGGGCGCTACTCGTGGGGCTACCCGGCCTGCCCGGACCTCGAGGACAACGTGAAGGTCGCCGAGCTGCTCGGGGCCGATCGCATCGGCCTCGAGGTCTCCGAGGAGACCGGCTACCAGTTCCAGCCCGAGCAGACGACCTCCGCCATCATCCTCCACCACCCGAAGGCCAAGTACTTCGTCGCTCGATAGGCAGCGCTGCGCCGACACCCGCCGGCGCTCCTCTGCTCAGCGGCTGCGTGATCCCGGCTGGTAGTTCGTGCCCGCCGTGAGGTCCACCCGCCGGAGCAGGAGCTCGCACGGTGGTTCGAGCTCGTCGGCGAAGCGAGTCGCTGCCGCCTCCCCCAACAGCTCCCAGGGCAACGTCGTGCGGCGATCGGTCTCGTCCTCGACGTGCTGGCGGAGCGCCAGGCCCTCTGGACCGAGCAGCCCTCGAGCGTCGAGCGAGGACGTCGCCCGCGCGATGTCGTCCTCCGAGCTCCCACGGGAGCGGGGCAGCCAGCCGTCCTCGTAGCCGAGCCAGAGGTTGTGCAGCACCGACGCCTCGACCCCGGTGAGCCCGGCGGCGGTGACGATGGCCCAGTGGGTGTCGCCCCGCCACTCCCTGAGGCAGTTCACCGCATGCCACCCGGACAGCAAGGGGTCCTCGGGGC
>JBBSLC010000244.1:0-2906 GCA_038255685.1 Acidimicrobiales bacterium
CATCGCCGCCCGCCACGGCACCACCACGGCAGCGCTGGCGAGCGCCAACGGCATCACCGACCGCAACCGCGTCGGGGTCGGCAAGACCCTGCGCCTGCCGGCCGCCGTCGCCAGCACGGCTCCTGCAGCGAGGGCCTCGCAGGCCACCCGAGCGCAGGGGTACCCGCTCCGGCTCGCGCAGAGCCCGGAGCGCCTCGCCTACGTGCCGATGTTCGAGCGCTGGGCATCGACCTACGGCGTGCCGGCCGACCTCCTGATGGCGATGACCTGGCTCGAGTCCGGGTGGCAGCGCCGTGCGGTCTCCTCCACCGGCGCTGTCGGCATCGGCCAGATCATGCCCGACACCACGGCGTGGATGCAGGAGATCCTGATCCGCGAGCCCCTCGACCCCTACGACCCCAACGACAGCATCCGCATGAGCGCGCGCTACCTCCGTTGGCTGCTCGACCGGACCGGTGGGGATGTGCGCCTCGCACTGGGCGGCTACTACCAGGGGCTGAGCGCCGTGCGCGCCCGAGGCTTGCTGCCCGAGACCGAGCGCTACGTCGTCGACATCATCGCCTTCCGCGACCGACACTTCTGAGAAATCTCCCGCTGCCCTGACCTGGGACGACGCGACATCACTGCAGGTCAACGACGGTGTTCACCGCCGCGCCACCACCTTGACACCTGACGGTCACGTGGAATGATCGCGACGTAGCCGGCCGCCAGCGGTCGGGTGCCGAGGGCCTCGGAGCCCGGTGCGCTCAGTAGCAAACGTCGGTGACGAGGTCTCATGCGGGGCGACCCGGGGCCGCGTCGCTGACGGCCCCAAAGGCGCATCGGGCTCCACCCTCCGCCACGCCCCGGTCGAGCCGGCGCGCACGGCGCACGGGAGATCCCACCGTCCACCGACCCCGGATGGCAGCAGCCCCGGGAATGGATAGAGTCCCGCCGCGGTTCGAGAGGACCCACCACACGCCCCCCGCGGAGAAGGAACGAACAGCGATGGCCGAGGACGCCGAGGACGAGCTCGTCGAGGACGAGGAAGACGTCGCCGATGACGACGAGATCGATGACGTCGACGACGTCGATGACGAGGACCTCGACGAAGACGCGCTCGTCGTCGAGGACGACCTGCTCGACGACGATGACGCCGTGCCGGATGACGACGAGGCAGACGACGACGCAGACGAGGTCGTCGAGGCCCGCAAGAAGAAGGCCGTGCCCGGCACTGCCAGCGACGAGGAGGACGGCGACGACGACGACGAGGAGCCGGATCCCGATGACGTCGAAGCCGACCTCGACACCATCCTGAAGGACCGTCTCGTCGTCGCTGAAGACGAGGAGGACGAGGAAGAGGACGAACCCCTCGACCCCGAGGACAAGGGCGAGTCCGGCAAGGTGCGTCCCCGTGCACCGGGTGAGTTCTTGTGCCAGTCGTGCTTCCTCGTGAAGCACCCGAGCCAGCTCGCCGACCCGACCGGTCAGCTCTGCCGGGACTGCGTCTGACCGCCTGCGCCACCCGCGACTTTCGCTCCGCCACGGCGATGGGGGAACATCGGATCGTGACCGACGAGAAGAACCCCGCTGACCGTGCTGTCGAGCTGCTCCTCTTCGCTCCCGTTGGCCTTGCCCTCTCCGCCAGGGAGCTCCTCCCGCAGCTCGTGGAGCGTGGCCGCCAACAGGTGAGCGGCCAGGTCACCATGGCCAAGATGCTCGGCCAGTTCGCCGTGAAGCAGGGACAGGTCGAGGCGGAGAAGGCGTTCGACCGAGCACGCACCCAGGCGCAGGAGGCGCTCGAGCAGCTCGGGGTGCTCGACGGTGGCTCCTCGCAGACCGCGCCGCCAACCACCCCGCCCTCCCCACCTGCAACGGCGACGGGTCCCGCAGCGCCGGCGTCCGCTGCGTCGCAGCGAGCCACGGTGACCCCACCGCCGAGCGGTGCCTCCCCGACCCCCGTGCCGGTGCGCGGGGCGAAGCGCACAGCGACCGGACCGAAGGCGGTCGCCAGCGAGCTCGCCATCCCGGACTACGACTCGCTCTCGGCGTCCCAGGTGCTCCCGCGCCTGTCTGGCCTGACGCCTGCCGAGCTCGAGGCCGTCGGCGCCCACGAGCGCGCCAACCGGGGGCGCAAGACCATCCTGAGCAAGGTCGCCCAGCTCCAGGGCTCGTAGTGGAAGCGGCCCGGGTCGCGACCGACGCAGACGTGGCGCGCCTCGCACAGCTGACCGAAGAAGCCGTCGCCGAGCAGGCCGAGGGACGCGGTGGTGCCATCTGGTCTCGACGTGAGGCACGGGAACGGCCAGCCGACGAGTCCCTGGCCGCAGCGGTCGCCGACCCCGACCGCCTCGTGCTGGCCGGGACGATCGACGGGTTCGTGATCGGCTACGTCGCTGCCCACGTCGAGCCGCTGGCCGACGGCTCACCCCTCGGCGTCATCTCCGACATCTACGTGGAACCCGACGCGCGGGGCATCGGTGTCGGTGAGGCGATGATCGACCAGGTCCTCACCTGGTGCGAAGAGCGGGGGTGCGTCGGCGTCGATGCGCTGGCCCTGCCGGGGAACCGTCACACGAAGAACTTCTTCGAGACCTTCGGCTTCAAGGCACGAGCGTTGATCGTGCACCGCAGCCTCGTCGCTCCCGCGACCGCGGCTGCTGCTCCGGTCGTCGTCGAGGTCGAGGTGGCAGACGCGTGAACCGCCCCCAGGTCTGCGTCGGCGCCGTGGTCGTCGAGGACGACGATCTGCTCCTCATCCGCCGTGGCCACGGGCCGGCAGCGGGGGAGTGGTCGGTGCCCGGGGGTCGGGTCGAGGCCGGGGAGACCCTTGCCGAGGCGGTGCTCCGCGAGCTCGAGGAGGAGACTGGGATCGAGGGGCTGTGCGGGCCGCTGCTCGGCTGGGTCGAGCGCATCGAGGAAGATCA
>JBBSLC010000245.1:0-2839 GCA_038255685.1 Acidimicrobiales bacterium
CGGCGCGACGCGCTGGTGGGACGATCGCTGCAGGTGCTCGTGGACACCGCCGGCGTGGCTCGCAGCCACCGCGAGGCACCGGAGATCGACGGGATCATCCACGTGCCGGCACAGCTCGCACCGGGCTCCTTCCACGACGTGCTCATCACCGGTGCTCTCGGCCCCGACCTCGACGCCGAGCTGGTGGACGAGCGTGCGACCACTCTCACCAGCGGGGCGAGCACCGGTGGCTGAGCGGATCGACACGTGGTTCGGGCCATCGGCGCTCTTGACCCCGGCGAACGCCGTCACCGCGCTGCGGGTCCTGCTCACCCCGCTGCTGCTCGTCCTCATCGTCGGCGTCGGGCCGTCCTGGCCCGCCCTCGTGCTGTGGGTCGCGCTGGCCGGCACTGACGGCGTCGACGGCTACCTGGCCAGGCGGCAGGGCACGACCCGCTCCGGCGCCTTCCTCGACCCGCTCGCCGACAAGCTCCTGGTGCTCGGGGCCTTGTGGGCGCTGGTCGTCGAGGGGACGGTGTGGTGGGTCCCCGTCGCGGTCATCACCGCTCGCGAGGTGGCGATGAGCGCCTACCGCAGCCTGGTCGCCCGTCGCGGGATCTCGATCCCGGCGCGCGGCACGGCCAAGGTGAAGACCGTCGTGCAGGCCGTGGCCGTCGGCGTGGCCTTGTGCCCGCCGCTCGTGGATCGGGCCGGCTGGCTGGTCAGCTCGGTGCTGTGGGCTGCCGTGGCGCTCACGCTGGTGAGCGGCTACCAGTACCTCAGGGACGGCCGGGTCGCCACGCACGCTCGATCCTGACTCGGCGTCGAGGGCATCGGGGCGGGTCGGTACCGTCTCGTCGGTCCGTCACGCCCCACCCAGTCCGTCACGGAGTCAGTCCGTCACCAAGGAGGCAGCCGTGCGCTGTGAGGTCATCGCCGTGGGCACCGAGCTGCTGCTCGGCCAGATCGTCGACACCAACTCGAGCTGGATCGGCGAGCGGCTCGCCCTCGGCGGGATCGACTCGCTCCACCAGACGAAGGTGGGAGACAACCACGACCGGATCGTGGCGTGCATCCAGGCCGCCCTCGAGCGCAGCGACGCCGTGCTCATGTGCGGGGGCCTCGGCCCCACCCAGGACGACATCACCCGCGACGCCATCGCCGAGGTGATGGGCGTCGAGCTGCGCCGCGACCCCGACCTCGTGTCGATGATCAGGGCGATGTTCGAGAGCCGGGGTCGGGAGATGCCGGCGAACAACGAGCTGCAGGCCGACGTCCCCGAGGGGGCGTGGATCATCGAGCAGCGCCGGGGGACCGCCCCTGGCCTCATCTGCCCGATCGGTCCCGCCGGCGCATCGGGCCACAGCGCCCAGGTGATCTACGCCGTGCCCGGGGTGCCCTACGAGATGAAGGAGATGGTCGAGCGGGCGATCATCCCCGACCTCCACGCGCGCTCGGGGGAGACCGCCGTCATCCTCAGCCGGACGCTGCGGACCTGGGGCGAGTCCGAGTCGGGGTTGGCGGAGCGCATCGGGCCGCGCCTCGAGGCGCTCGACGTCACCGGCAACCCCACCCTCGCCTTCAACGCGAGCGGCATCGAGGGCATCAAGGTCCGCATCACCGCCAAGGCATCCGACGTGGCTGCTGCTCACGCGCTCCTCGACGAGGAGGAGGCGCTGCTGCGAGGGATGCTCGGGCGCCTCGTCTTCGGGGTCGACGCCCAGACGATGGAGCACGCGGTGGGCACCCTGCTGTCCGACGCCGGGCTCACCCTGGGTCTGGCCGAGTCGGTCACGGGCGGCATCGTCGCCTCCCGCTGCACCGACGTGCCCGGTGCGAGCGCCTGGTTCCGAGGAGGGGTGGTGGCCTACGACACCGCCGTGAAGCTCGACCTGCTCGACGTGGCCGACGGCCCCGTCGTGAGCGAGGAGGCTGCGGCAGCCATGGCGACGGGCGCCCGCACGGTGCTCGGCGCCGACGTGGGGCTGGCGGTGACCGGGGTGGCGGGACCCGAGCGCCAGGACGGCGAGCCGGTGGGCACGGTCATCTTCGGCCTCGACCTCGCCGGCGAGGTCTCCACCCGCCGGGTCCAGCTCCCGGGGGACCGGGATCGCATCCGCCAGTTCGCCGCCATCTCCCTCGTCGACCACCTCCGCCACCGACTGCTCGACCGGCTCGCCGACCCCGCCGGGGGCTGATCCTGAGGGTCCTTGCCCAGCGAACGGGTGTTCGGTAGGGTGCTCCGCATCACAACGGTGTGATTCACCCGGGACGACCGCAGCACCAGCGTCCCGGGCGCTGTCACACCCCCTTCGTAGGGTCGTGCCATGTCGGGACCTCGAGTCCCCCGAGCGCTTGAGACGGGACAGCTGATGAAGGAGCGAGTGGTGGATCGAGACAAGGCACTGGACATGGCCCTGAGCCAGATCACGAAGAACTTCGGGACGGGCTCCATCATGAAGATGGGGGAGAAGGGCTCGATGAAGGTGGAGACCATCTCCACCGGTTCCCTGGCGGTCGACCTCGCCCTCGGCGTCGGCGGCCTGCCCCGTGGGCGGGTGGTCGAGATCTTCGGCCCCGAGTCCTCCGGCAAGTCGACCATGGCCATGCACGTGGTGGCCGAGGCGCAGCGCAACGGCGGCATCTGCGCCTACATCGACGCCGAGCACGCCATGGACCCGGCCTACGCGGCCGCCATCGGCGTCGACATCGACGAGCTGCTCATCTCCCAGCCCGACACCGGGGAGCAGGCGCTCGAGATCTGCGACATGCTCATCCGCTCCGGCGCCCTCGACGTCGTGGTCATCGACTCGGTGGCGGCCCTCACGCCCCGCGCCGAGATCGAGGGCGAGATGGGCGA
>JBBSLC010000246.1:0-2830 GCA_038255685.1 Acidimicrobiales bacterium
ATCCACAACGACTACGTCACCGGTGGCCTCGCTCTCGCGCAGCGCACCGGTGCCCACTACCTCGTCAATGGCGAGGACGACGTGTCCTTCATCCGCACCCCCGTGGCGGATGGGCAGGTCGTCGAGGTGGGTGGACGCATGCGCATCATTGCGCTGGCAACCCCCGGCCACACGTTCACCCACCTCTCTTATCTCCTCTCAGAAATGCGTGCAGACGACGGTGAGGCGCAGATCGGCGTCTTCTCCGGCGGCTCGCTGCTCTATGGCGCGACCGGACGCCCCGACCTCCTCGGGCCGGAGCACACCCACGACCTGGTGCGCCACCAGCACGCCTCGGCCCACCGCCTCGCCGACCTGCTGCCCGACGAGGCCGAGGTCTATCCGACCCACGGGTTCGGCTCCTTCTGCTCGGCGACCCAGTCCGACGCGACCTCGTCGACGATCGGGCGCGAGAAGCAGGCCAACCCGGTTCTCACGCAGGACGAGCAGACCTACGTCGACGAGCTGCTGGCAGGCCTCGGCCCATGGCCCGCCTACTACGCCCACATGGCGCCTGCCAACACCGCCGGCCCCTCCGCGCCCGACCTCTCTCCCCCGGCACTCGCCGACGCTGCAGAGCTGCGCCGGCGCATCGAGGCCGGCGAGTGGGTCGTCGACCTGCGCAATCGCACTGCCTTCGCAGCCGGTCACGCGCCCGGCACGCTCAATTTCGGGCTCGACGGCGGGTTCGCCACCTATCTCGGCTGGCTCGTCGCGTGGGGAACGCCGATCACGCTGCTCGGTGAGACCGCCGAAGCCGTCGCCACGGCCCAGCGCGAGCTGGTCCGGATCGGCATCGACCGGCCCGCGGCCCACGCGACCGGGAAGCCGGAGGACTGGACCGACGGCGAGTTGAGCTCCTTCGCCACGGCGACCTTCGCCGACCTGGCGCAGGTGCGCCACCACCGCGAGGTGGTCGTGCTCGACGTACGCCGTGCCGACGAGCACGCGGCGGCCCGCATCGACGGGGCCCTCAACGTCCCGCTGCACGAGCTCATGGCCCGCCTCGACGACGTGCCGGCGGGCGAGGTCTGGGTGCACTGCGCCGGGGGCTACCGCGCCTCGGTGGCTGCCTCGATGCTCGACGCCGCAGGTCGCTCGTTGGTGGCGGTCGACGACTCCTTCGACAACGCCGCGAAGGTGGGCCTCCATCTCGTCGGCCCCGACGCGTGACACTCGTCCTCGCGGCGCTCGCCGGCGTGCTCATCGGGCTCAGCCTCGGTGCGCTCGGTGGCGGCGGCTCCATCCTCGCGGTCCCCGTGCTGGTCTACGCCCTCGGGCAGAGCCCGGCACAGGCAACCACGGGATCGCTGGTCGTGGTCGGCGTGACCTCGCTGGTCGGAGCCGTCGCTGCCCGCCGGGCCGGCAACGTCCTGCTCGCCCGCGGGGTCGCCTTCGGTCTCGTCGCCACCGGCGGCGCAGTCGCCGGCGCGCGCGCCTCGGCCGCCGTCCCGGAGCCGGTGCTGCTCGGTGCCTTCGCCGTGCTCATGCTCGCGGTGGGGACCCTGCTCGCCGTACGCCAGTGGCGCGGCAGGCACGCCGACCCGGCCGAGCGGCCCGCCCGCCGGCCCGGGCTCGACGACCCGATCATCACCTTCAGCCCGACCTTCGCCTGCCAGTGCCCGCGCGCCCTCAAGGTGCTCGTCACGGCGACGGCTGTCGGGCTGCTGACCGGCTTCCTCGGCGTCGGCGGAGGCTTCCTGGTGGTGCCTGCGCTCCTCGTGGCGCTCAGCCTCCCGCTCGAGTACGCCGCCGGCACCTCGCTCGTCGTCATCACGCTCACCAGCGGCGCCGCCCTCATCGCCCGGGCCGGAAGCGGCATCGCCCCCGACTGGAGCCCGGTCGCGGCCCTGACCGTCGCGGCCGCCCTCGCCGCCGTCGTCGGCGCCCGGATCGCCGACCGCGCCGACACCCGCCGCCTGTCCACCGCCTTCACCGGGCTCGTCCTCGCCGTCGCGGCCTACACCGCCGTGCAGGCCCTGCCCGCCCTCGTCTGACCCCCGTTCCCCCATACAGAGAGATCGCTGCCATGACGTCGACGGCCACCCGCCGCCACGCTGCCCCCCGCTCCGGCCCCTCGGACACTCCCTCCGACCCGGACGGGCTCGGCTATCGCCCCGGCCCGCTCGGCCGTCTCGGCGTGTGGGTCACCCACCACCGTCGCCTCACCGCAGGCATCTGGCTGCTGCTGGTCGTCGGCCTCGGGGCCTTCGCCCCCAAGGTCGAGGCCAACCTGTCCGGCGCCGGCTGGCAGGCCGACGGCTCCGAGTCCGTCGCAGTCCGCGAGCTGGCGACGGAGAGCTTCGGCGGCAACGCCAGCTCGGCGATCCAGGTCGTCGTGCACAGCACCGACGGCCCGGTGACCGAGGGCCGCGGGCAGGAGGTGATCGACGAGGTGAGCGCCCTGTTGGAGGACGAGCCCCGCATCGCCGACGTGATCGCCCCTCAGCCCGGTGCGTCTCTGAGCGAGGACGGCTCGACCGCTGTGGTGCTCGCGGGCGCCGGCGCCGACCCCAACGAGATGGTGCGGGTCGCCGACGACCTCAAGGGCGAGCTCGAGGCGCTGTCGGGCGACGGTATCGAGGTCAACCCGACCGGTGCCTCGCTGCTCTGGTCAGACTTCAACGAGGCCAACCTCGAGGCGATGCTGAAGTCCGAGATGGTCTCGTGGCCGGTGACGCTGGCGATCCTCGTGCTGGCGTTCGGCGCCCTCGTCGCCGCGGGACTCCCCCTCATCCTGACCCTGGCCGGCCTCGTCGCCTCGGCCGGATCGCTCGTGCTGATCAACGAG
>JBBSLC010000247.1:0-2826 GCA_038255685.1 Acidimicrobiales bacterium
GACACATACCCCACCTCGCCCTGCCCGCAAACACGTGCTGCGGAGCGTCGCCGGCCTGGCGGTGGGGGCCCTGCTCCTCACCGGCTGCCTCGCCGGTGCCGCCCAGTCCTTCATCGACCGGGCGAACCAGCTCCGAGCCTCGAGCGGCGTCACCGCCCTCCAGCACCACCCTGCGCTGGAGGGGAAGGCGCAGCGCTGGGCAGAGACCCTGGCCGCGCGCGGTGCGCTCGGCCACTCGAACCTCGGTGACGACCTCTCGGGCACCTCGTGGCGACGCCTCGCCGAGAACGTGGGCAGCGCCAGCGCCACTGGGGACTGGACCCTCCGGATCCACGAGATGTTCGTCCGCAGTGCCGGGCACCGAGCCAACCTCACCGATGGCCGCTTCACCCACATGGGCGTCGGGATCGCCACCGGGGGCGGCAAGGTGTACGTGGTCGAGGTCTTCGGCCAGGCCTAGCGCGCTCGTCAGCCGCTGCGGGTGTTGAAGCGGTTCATCGCCGCTTCGACGCCCGCGGCGGCGATGAGCTCCACCGCGTCGGCCGCCTCCTGGATGGCGATGTCGAGCTCCACGCGCTCGGCCTTGCCTGGCTGGCGCAGCACGTGGTCAGCACCTTGCTGGCTGCCCGGGGGCTTGCCGACCCCGATGCGCACCCGAGCGAACTCGTCGGTCTTGAGGTGCGCCTTGACCGACTTGAGGCCGTTGTTCCCCGCGAGCCCGCCGCCGAGCTTCACCTTGATGGTGCCCGGCGGCAGGTCGAGCTCGTCGTGGACGACGACGACGAGCGCCGGATCCTCGATCCCGTGGCGCCGGGCGAGCAGCTGCGCTGCAACACCCGCCTCGTTGTAGAAGGTCTGCGGGAAGCCGAGCGCGAGGCGCTTCCCCCCGAGCACGACCTCGGCGGTCAGCGCACGCTCCTTGGACCGCTTGAGCGCGCTCCCACCGCGCACCGCGAGGAGGGCGACGACCTCGGCTCCGACGTTGTGCCGGGTCCGCTCGTACTGCTCACCGGGGTTCCCGAGGCCGAGCACGAGCAGATCAGCCGGCGTGCCCCGGCGCTCGTGCTCACCTCGACCGAGGAACCCCACCGCTGACCTCGGTCTCTTGCGGATCAGCCCTCGGCGTCTTCGGAGCTTGCCTGCTCGTCGCCTGCGCCACCCTCGCCAGCGGCCTCGGCGCCCTCGCCGTCCTCGCCACCCTCGGCGGCAGCCTCCTCGGCGGCCTCGGCGTCGAGCGCCTCGACCTCGGCGGCGGCGGCGTTGAACGTGGCCACCACGACCGGCTCCTCGTCGTCGACCTCGGTCGTCGCACCGGACGGCAGGGTGATGTCACCGACGCGGATCGTGTCGCCGACGTCGAGGCCGGAGATGTCGATGATCAGCTCGTTCGGGATGTTGCCGGGCTTGGCCTCGACGGTGAGCGTGAACATCTGCTGGTCGATGATGCCGTCGTTGCGGTGGACCTGGACGGCGTCGCCCTCGAGGACGATCGGCACCTCGACGGTGACCGCCTCGTCACGGCTGACGAGGATGAAGTCGACGTGGGTCACGTTGTTGCGCACGGGGTGGCGCTGCACGTCGCGCACGATCGCCAGCAGCGAGTCGCCCTCGACGTCGAGGTTGATCAAGGCGTTCATCCCGGCGTCGCCGGTGAGCACCTGGCGCAGCTCGCGGCGGGCGACGGTGAGCGAGCGGGGGTCCGAGCCGCGGCCGTAGACCACGGCGGGGACGAGGTCCTCGGCGCGCAGCCGTCCAGCGGCGCGCGAACCGCCCTTGGTGTCACGGGGCTTGGCGGCGAGGGTCATCTCGGACATGGCTGGCTGGCTCCCTGCGGGGCGCGACGAGAGGCGTCGGGCCCGATGGCGTGGCGGTGGACGATCGAGTGTACGGGAGCCGGGTCCGAGAGGGCCAACGGAGCCAGACCTCAGCTCTGGTTCTGCTCAGCTCTGGTTCTGACCGCCGAAGATCTCCGACACCGACGTGTCCTCGAACACGGCGTCGATGGCGTCGGCGATGATCTTGGCCACCGACAGGACCTCGATCTTGTCGATCTGCTTCTCCGGCGGCAGCGGCAGGGTGTTGGTCACCACGACCCTGCTGATCCGGGAGTTCTTCAGCCGGTCGACGGCAGGGTCGGAGAGCACGCCGTGGGTCGCCATCGCCCACACGTCGGTCGCGCCCTCGGCGATCAGGATGTCGGCGGCGGCCACGATCGTGCTCGCGGTGTCGATCATGTCGTCGACGAGGACGCAGCGCCGACCGGCCACGTCACCCATCACGCCCCGCGCCTCGACCACGCCTCGGGACCGCTGCTTGTAGACCGAGGCCAGGTCGGCGTCGAGGTGCTGCGCCAGCCGCTCACCGGTCTTGACCCGGCCCGTGTCGGGCGAGACGACGACGACGTCGCCGCCGCACTCGCGCCGGAGGTAGTCCTCGAGCACCGGCATGGCCTGCAGGTGGTCGACGGGGCCGTCGAAGAAGCCCTGGATCTGTCCGGAGTGGAGATCGACGCTGACGATCCGGTTCGCCCCGGCGACCTTGATCATGTTCGCCACCAGCTTGGCGCTGATCGGCTCCCGGCCCTCGGCCTTGCGGTCCTGGCGGGAGTAGCCGTAGTACGGGATGACGGCGGTGATCCGCTTCGCAGAGGCCCGCTTGGCGGCGTCGATCATGATGCACTGCTCCATGAGCGAGTCGTTCACCGGGGCGCAGTGGGTCTGGATGATGAAGACGTCGGCGCCGCGGATCGACTCCTCGTAGCGGCAGTGGATCTCGCCGTTGGCGAACTCCCGCAGGTTGGGCCGGCCGAGGGCCACACCGAGGTGA
>JBBSLC010000248.1:0-2817 GCA_038255685.1 Acidimicrobiales bacterium
ACGCTCACCTTCGACGAGCTGCGGGCACTGCCCACGGTCGAGGAGACCTTCGACATCCACTGCGTGACCAAGTGGTCGAAGTTCGACACCCGCTGGACCGGCGTGCGGCTGGCGACGCTCATGGAGCTCACCGGCGTGCAGCCCGAGGCCACGCACCTCGTCGAGCACGCCGAGCACGGCTACACCACCAACCTGCCTCTCGCCGACGTCCGCCGCGACGACGTGCTGGTGGCGTGGGCGTTCGACGGCGAGCCGCTCGAGCCGGAGCACGGGCACCCCGTCCGCCTCGTCCTGCCCCACCGCTACTTCTGGAAGTCGGCCAAGTGGCTGCGGGTCCTCGAGTTCGCCGGCGCCGACCGCCCCGGCTTCTGGGAGCAGAACGGCTACCACAACGACGGCGACCCCTTCCTCGAGCAGCGCCACTGGGGCGACTGAGGCTGTCGGACCCCGTCCGTAGCGTGGGCTGCGGGTCGGAGCGCCGTCCTCGCTCCCGTCACCGCCGCAGCCGAGCGCTGCGCGATCCCGGGAGAAGCTCGTGGTCGACCCCCACCGTCCCCGTCACGCCGACGACCCCCTCGCCCGACGACGACGAGGCGCACCGCCGTACACCCCTCGCCGCCCACCGGGTGGCCTCCGTGGCGAGCGCCGCCACCCGACCCGCTCCCGGCGGCGCACGTTCGTGGAGGCCCGGGCGCTGCACGCCACCAGCACCGAGCGGATCTCCTCGATCGACGCCGCCATCGAAGAGCTCGTCGACCAGCGCCTGGCCTGCCTCGACGTCCTCGTCGACTGCCGCGACCAGCTCCGCCCCCGCTGGTCCAGCCGCCACTCCCGCCGCCGCAACAGCGTCGACGAAGCGCCCTTCCCCGAGCCACCGCCATCGGCCGAGCCGGTTGAGGGCATCGCGCTCCGCTCGCTCGCGCTGACCCTCCTGCGCCGCCACGGCCCGCAACGCCTGCGCGACCTCCACGCCCTCATCCATCTGCACGGCTACCGCATCGCAAGCGACCGGCCCGTCCAACGACTGGGCGACGCCATGGCCTACGAGCTCAGCCAAGGACGGGTCGAGCGGCTCGAGCGGGGCGTCTACGGCCCGACCGAAGGCCACCCCGGCCCGCCTCGCTACGTCCCGCCCACGACGCAGCTCGGCACGCCGCTCCCCTGGGACCGTCCCGTCACCGACCCGCCCCTCATCGACCCCACCCACGCCGCCGACCCCGAGCTCTGGTCCAGAGCCGAGTGGCCGACCGAGGACGACTTCCCGGCCGAAGCACCTGACCCCGACCCCGAGGACGCACACGAGGACGACGTCGACGTCGACGAAGCACCGACCTCCGAAACCCCAGACCCAGCGCCCTCGACCGCCGACCCGGCACCTCCCTCCACGGCGTTGGGCGACGATTCGCCGACGAATCGACGCCCAGTGAGCGGGGCGGACCCGACGCGGGAGTGGGAGCCGCCGCCTTGAGCGTCAGCGGCGCAGGGCGCGCAGCTCGGCGACGACCTCGGGGAGGGCGGCGGCGAAGGCGGCGACGTCGGCTTCCGTCGTGGACCAGCCCACCGACACCCGCAGCGACCGGTGTGCGTCGACACCCATCGCCTCGAGCACGGGCGACGGCTCGAGCCCCTCCGACGCGCACGCACTGCCGGAGTGGGCCCGGATCCGGCGGCGATCCAGGCCGAGGAGCACGGCCTGGGGCTCGATGTCGGCGATGCCGGCGCAGACCAGGTGGGGGAGCCGCTCGCTCGGGTGGCCGAACAGCTCGACGCCATCCACTTCGAGCAGCGCTGCGCGCAGGACCTCGGCGAGCGCGACTTGCTCAGCGGCCTCCTGGGCGACATCGATCGCGTCGACGGCCGCAGCCAGACCGAGGGCACCCACCACGTCCTCGACCCCGGCGCGCCGCGCCCGCTCCTGCTCGCCGCCGACGATGAGCGGGCGGATCCGCAGTCCTCGTCGTACGAGGAGCACGCCCGTGCCCGCCGGTCCGCCCAGCTTGTGCCCGCTGATCGAGACGAGGTCTGCGCCGAGCGCACCGAAGTCGAGCGGCACCCGGCCGGCGCCCTGCGCGGCGTCCACGTGCACCAGGACCCCTTGGGCACGGCAGACAGCCACGACGTCGGCGACCGGCTGGACCGTGCCGACCTCGTGGTTGGCAAGCTGCAGGTGGACGACCGCCGTTTCGGCATCCACGGCGGCGAGCAGCTCGTCCGCATCGACCCGGGCGGTCCCGTCGCAGCCGACGACGACGGTGCCGCCGTGCTGGGCGGCGGCGATCCGCACGGCCGAGTGCTCGACGGCGGACAGCACCTGCCTCCGGCCCCGGTCGGCCACGCCCCAGCACACGGCGGCGATCGACTCGGACGCGCCCGACGTGAAGACGACCTCCCGGGGGCGAGCGCCGAACGCACCGGCCACCGCTTCCCGGGCCTGCTCGAGCGCGACCCGCGCCGTCATCCCCGGCTCGTGGATCCGGGACGGGTCGGCGAGCGGGGCCGCCAGCGCCTCGAGCATCATCGCCCGGGCCTCCGGTCGCAGCGGGGACGTCGAGGCGTGGTCCAGGTAGTGCCCGAGATCGGGCTGAATCGCGGACAACGGCGAGCGGACCGTCAGCGCGACGTGACGACGGTGACGCAGGTCTCGGAGCCGAGGGCCTGCTTCGTCTCGGTCGCCGGCCGGGTGTCGCCGTAGAGCGAGGACAGCATCCCCTTCACCACGCCGCGGTCGACGGCGCAGATCACGGGGTGCTCGATTGCGGCGTCGCCGAAGGGGCAGTGCTGGGCCACGATGCGCAGCTCGTCGCCCTGCTTCTCGGC
>JBBSLC010000249.1:0-2809 GCA_038255685.1 Acidimicrobiales bacterium
GCCAGTTCCCCCAGGCCGGGTGGGGGAGGGGCTACTCCTTCAGCGGCGAGGACGCCCTCGGCATGGCCGATGCCCAGGGGATGATGAGCGAGCTGGGCGACCTCGACCAGCTCGAGAACCTGCTCCGGTCCGCCGCCAGCCCGGGGGCGCTCGCCGAGGTCGACCTCGACCGTGCCCGCCAGCTCCTCGGTGACGACGCCGCCGACTCGATCGAGCGCCTCGGCGACCTCGCGAAGATGCTCGAGGACGCTGGCCTCGTGGAGAACAAGGGCGGCCGCTACGAGATGACCCCGCGCGGCATCCGTGCCATCGGCCAGAACGCCCTCGGCGAGCTGTTCCAGCGCCTGGCCAAGGACACCCGTGGCAACCACGCCATCGAGCACCTGGGCACGGGCCACGAGCGCAGCTACCAGAGCAAGCCATACGAGTTCGGTGATCCGTTCAACCTCGACATCCAGCGGACCGTCCGCAACGCCATCCGCCGCACCGGCGGGGGCACGCCCGTGCGGCTCTCACCAGACGACTTCGAGATCGAGCAGACCGAGACGCTGACCACGACCTCGACCGTGCTGATGCTCGACGTCTCGCTCTCGATGCCGATGCGGGACAACTGGCTCGCAGCGAAGAAGGTGGCGATGGCGCTCCACAGCCTCATCACGAGCCAGTTCCCCCGGGACTACTTCGGGATGGTGACCTTCGGTCGACTGGCGCGCGAGCTCAAGCCCGAGCACCTGCCCGAGGTGAGCTGGGACTTCGACTACGGCACCAACATGCAGCACGGCCTGCTGCTCGCCCGCAAGATGCTGGCCAAGCAGACCGGCACCAAGCAGGTGATCATGATCACCGACGGTGAGCCGACCGCCCACTTCGAGCCGGGCATGGCCGAGCCGTTCTTCAGCTACCCGCCGGTGCAGCCCACCGTCGACGCCACCCTCCGCGAGGTGATGCGCTGCACGCGGGAGGGCATCCGGATCAACACCTTCATGCTCGACGCGACTGGCTACCTCAAGACCTTCGTCGAGCGGATGACCCAGCTCAACCGCGGCCGTGCGTTCTTCACGACGCCCGAGACGCTCGGGGACTACGTGCTGGTCGACTTCCTCGACCAGCGCCGAGCGACGAGCCGGCGCCGCCCGGCGTGAGCTCCCCTCACGAGGGTTCGCACGTCGACGTGCAGGTGTAGCGCACGATCTCGCCGGCGCCGACGTCGAACATCGCCGTGCGCGTCAGGGTGGAGGCGCTGATGTCGCCCTCCTCGTCGCTGGCGATGCCGCTGGTGAGCTCTGCGAGCAGCTCGTAGCGGCCCGGCGTCGTGACGTGGAAGACGAACGCCTCGGGCACTGACGCCTCCACGACACCCACCTCGGCGCCGTCATCGCTGCGGAGGGTGACCCGCAGCCGCTCGTAGCCGTCCGGCACCTCGATCGTCCCCTCGACGGCTCCGCCGGCGGCGGGCGTCGACGGCGGCGCCACGGTCGAGGTCGGGGATGACGAGGAGCCCGAGGTGGTGGTGGCGTCACGGGTGGCCGACTCGCCGAGGACCTCGGCGTCGGCCGGACCGCCGTCAGCGCAGCCGACGCCGACCACGCAGGAGAGGCACAGCGCGATGGCGGAGGGTCGCCACAGGGCGAGCCGGTGGTGTGCCACCTCCCGAGCGTGGTCGATCGCGTCCACCGCAGCAATGAGCCACATGGCCCACTCTTCCTCGGATGTCAAGGACCCCCTTGCGCCGAGCCGGCGTTTGGGTGGATGATGACAGCGTTGTAATTACATGGGTGGCCCGAGCGCACGCTCGCTGCCAGGAGGGGAGCTCGCCATGAGCATCATGATGCACAGCGGGTCCGAGGAGAAGACCTGGCAGGACGAGGCGAACTGCCTCGGGGTCGACCCTGACCTGTTCTTCCCCGAGCGGGGCGCGTCGACCAGGGAGGCGAAGGAGGTCTGTCGCGGGTGCGTCGTGCGTGACGACTGCCTCGAGTACGCACTGGTCAACGGCGAGAAGTTCGGCATCTGGGGTGGGATGAGCGAGCGGGAGCGGCGCCGCATCCGCCGAGCCCGCGCCGTCGCCCGCCGCAGCGCCACCGCCTAGCGAGCGCCGAGGGCCCGGAGACGGGCCTCGATGGTGCGGTCGGGGGAGAGGTCGAGGGACTGCCACCGCTCGGGAGGCACGGCGTCGAGGACGGCCTGCGGGACCAAGCCGACGAGCTCGGCACCGGCCACGCCCACGAGGCCGGCGACGAGGTCGTAGGCCACACCCGGGCCGAGCTGGTCGGGCTCGGTGAGGTTCATGGAGACCTGCACGCGGGGACCGACCTGGAGCCCGAGGGCCCGGATGCCCGGCCGCCGCACCGTGCGGGCCACGGCTCGGGCCATCGTCAGGTCGGGATCGGCGAGCCAGAGGTTGTAGGCGACGAGGACGGGGCGGGAGCCGACCGCCGTGGCGCCCGCCGTCGGGTGCGGTCTCGCCGGACCGGCGTCCGGCAGCCGGGTGGTGAAGGCACCGCGCCGCACATCCGGCAAGGACAGGTGGCCGACGCCGTAGCGGAAGGCCGGGATGGCGAGCGTGTCCCCGAGCCAGGTCGCGAAGCGGTCAGCAGCGGCGCTCGCTGGCGCATCGATGGCGTCGAGTGCGACGAAGGGCACGACGTCGAGGGTGCCGAGGCGGGGATGCGCCCCGGTGTGGCGCCGCAGGTCGAGGTGTTCGAGGACTGCCACAGCGATCGCCCTGGGGGCCGTCTCGCCGACGACGGTGAGCACGGACCGGTTGTGGTGCGCATCGGTGTGGACGTCGAGCAGGTCACCCGTTGCC
>JBBSLC010000250.1:0-2800 GCA_038255685.1 Acidimicrobiales bacterium
GTGACCTCGGCGGCGAAGGAGTGCACGAAGTAGACCCACGCCGGGTCGGCGAGCCCGGCGAGGAGACGGCTCTCCCGCACCGGCTGCAGCACGTTCCACTGCATCTGCGGGCGCTTCACGCCGTCGGGGAGGCGTCGCACCGTGCCGGGCAGGACGCCGAGGCCCGCCACCCCAGGTGACTCCTCGGAGCCCTCGTGGAGCAGCTGCATCCCCACGCAGATCCCGAGGAAGGGCACACCGGCGGCCGCGACCTCCTTGGCGACGACGTCGAGCCCAGTCTCGGTGAGCGCCTCCATGCACCGGCCGAAGGCGCCGACACCGGGCAGGACGACGCCTGCGGCGGCGGCGATGACGTCACGATCGGCGGTGAGGCGGGCATCCGCCCCGACGTGCTCCAGCGCCTTCTGGGCCGAGCGCAGGTTGCCGATCTCGTAGTCGAGGACGGCGACGAGCGGCTTCATCAGAGCGTGCCCTTGGTGGAGGGGATGCCTGCCCCCTCGACCCGCACTGCGTCGCGCAGGCAGCGGGCCACCCCCTTGAACGCAGCCTCGACGACGTGGTGGGTGTTGCCCCCCGCCTTGAGCCTGACGTGGAGGGTGATGCCAGCCGACGTGGCGAACGACTGCCAGAAGTGACCGGCCATGTCCGGGTCGAAGGGAGGCGTCCCGAGCGGGAGCACCTCGCCGAGGGGGACGTCGTAGACCGACCACGGTCGCCCGGAGAGGTCCAGCGCCACCTCGACGAGCACCTCGTCGAGCGGGTAGAGGCCGCTCGCGAATCGCCGCACGCCGGCCTTGTCGCCGAGGGCCTCCCTGAACGCCTCGCCCAGTGCGATCCCGACGTCCTCGACCGTGTGGTGAGCGTCCACGTGGAGGTCGCCCTCCGCCTTGACGACGAGGTCGAACCCGCCGTGGCGGCCGAGCTGGCTGAGCATGTGGTCGAAGAACGGGAGGCCGGTCTCGACGTCAGCGGTGCCGGCACCGTCGAGGTCGATCGACAGCTGGATGTCGGTCTCGGCCGTCTTGCGGCTGCGAGACCCGGTGCGGTCGTTGGCGGCGGGAGGGGTCATGGCTGGAGCACCTCGGTCAGGGCGGTCAGGAACGCGTCGTCCTCGTCGGGCGTGCCGACGGTGACCCGCAGGCAGCCGTCGAGCCCGGGCCACGACGAGCAGTCGCGCACGAGCACGGATCGGTCGAGCAGGCCCTGCCAGACCTCGCGGCCGGGGCGGTCGAGCGGGCGGAACAGGACGAAGTTGGCGTCGGAGCGCCACTGGTGCACCGGGAGGGCGTCGAGGGCGGCGACGAGGCGGCGCCGCTCGGCGATCAGGGCGGCGACCCGCTCCTCCATCTCCGCCCCGAAGCGCAGCGCCACCCGACCGGCCACCTGCTTGGCCGCGTCGAGGTGGTACGGCAGGACGACCTTGTCGAGCTCGGCCACGAGCCACGTGGGACCGATCAGGTAGCCGAGGCGGGCGGCGGCCATCGACCAGGTCTTCGAGAACGTGCGGGTGACGACGAGGGGACGGTCCTCGTCGACCAGCTCGAGGGCCGAGCGCTCGGCGAACTGGCCGTACGCCTCGTCGACGACGACGACGCCAGGTGCGAGGTCGGCGACCGCAGCGATCGTCGCCGGATCCTCGAGCGTGCCCGTCGGGTTGTTCGGCGAGCAGACGAACGTGACCGCAGGCGACGACTCGCGCACGACCCGCTCGACCTCGGCGAGGTCGAGCGTGAGGTCAGGCGCGCGAGCGCCGACCACCACGGCGGTGCCGACCACCGACGCGATCTGGCCGTGCATCAGGTAGGTCGGCGAGAAGAGCGCAGCGGTGCGACCGTGGCCGCCATAGGCGAGGCACAGCGTCTGGAGCACCTCGTTGGAGCCGTTGGCGGCGAAGACCTGGTCGGGCTCCACGTCGTGGGAGGCGGCGATCGCTTCCCGCAGGGCGGTGGCGGCACGGTCCGGGTAGCGGTGCCACGCGATGCGGGAGAGCTCGGCGGCGAGGGCGTCGGTGAACGCTGCCGGCGGGGGGACGGGCGCCTCGTTCGTGTTCAGGCGGACGTCGACGTCGACCTGGGGCGAGTGGTAGCCCTCGAGCGCCGCCAGGTCGCTGCGGACCTGGGGGCGGGCGAGGCGGTCGGGCGCCATCACGTGGCGCGGAGACGGACCGACCGGGCGTGGGCGTCGAGGCCCTCGGCGTCGGCGATGGCAGCGACGTGCTCGCCGACCCGCGCGAGGGTCGGCCCGTCGAGGGTGACGACGTGGACGTGCTTCACGAAGTCGTCGACCCGCAGGGCGCTCGAGAAGCGGGCCGAGCCGTTCGTCGGGAGCACGTGGCTCGGCCCGGCGAGGTAGTCGCCGACGGAGGCGGGGGCGTGGGGACCGGTGAAGACGGCGCCGGCGTGGCGGACGAGGGGCAGCAGCGCCTCGGGGTCGGCCACCTGCAGCTCGAGGTGCTCGGGGGCGATGAGGTTGGCGATCGCCATCGCCTGCTCGGGACCGTCGCACAGGACGGCACGGCCGCCGTGGAGCAGCGTCGACTCGATGTCGGCTCGCCGGGGCGACGCCTCGACGATGCGGGTGACCTCCTCGGTCACGGCGTCGGCCACGGCCTCGTCCCAGGTGATGAGCCAGGCGAGGCCGTCTGGGCCGTGCTCGGCCTGGACGACGACGTCGATGGCGGCGTAGGCGACGGGGCTCGACCCGTCGGCGATCACCACGACCTCGGACGGTCCGGCGAAGCTCGACGGGACACCGACGATGCCGGCGCCGGCGACCTCGCGCTTGGCGACGGCCACGTAGA
>JBBSLC010000251.1:0-2727 GCA_038255685.1 Acidimicrobiales bacterium
ATGGAGTTGAACTGGCCCATCCACTTGACGCCGCCGATCACCGGCCAGAGCGCCTCGGCGCTGGCGGTCATGAGGGCGGAGGCGGCGAGCAGGCCCGGCGTCACGAACACGACGTAGTCGAGGCCGGCGGCGCCGTCGCCCCGGTCGACCAGGCCGCCGAGCCCGATGCCCATGGCGCCGAGGAAGAGCAGCGGCTGGACGATGGACGAGAGCGCGTAGCCCCGCCACATGCGCACGTAGACGAGCAGCTCCCGCTCCAGCGCTCGGACGACGAGGGCGCTCACTCGTCGAGGACCCGACCGGTGAGGGCGAGGAAGACGTCCTCGAGCGAGGCCCGGCGGGTGAGCTCGGTGACCGCTTCGATGCCGCGGTCGGCCAAGGCGGCGCGGGTCGCCTCGCCGTCGTCGGTGTAGAGCAGGAGGCGGTCGGCGAGGGCCTCGTGGCGGTCGGCGACCTCGGTGGCGACGGGGAGGGCCTTCTCCTGCAGGTCGTGGTCGGCGAAGCGGAGCTCGACCACCTCGGCGGTGACGTGGCGCTTGATCAGCTGGCGGGGCGAGCCCTCGTCGACGATGCGGCCCTCGTCCATCACGACGAGCCGGTCGCAGAGCTGCTCGGCCTCGTCCATGTAGTGGGTGGTGAGGATGAGCGTGACGCCTTGGCGCTTCAGCCCGTAGAGGCGGTCCCAGAGCAGGTGCCGGGCCTGCGGGTCGAGGCCGGTGGTCGGCTCGTCGAGCAGGACCATCTCGGGGTCGTTGATCAGGGCGCGGGCGATGGTGAGCCGGCGCTTCATGCCGCCCGAGAGCGGGTCGACCCGGTCGTCGCGCCGCTCGGTGAGGCGCGCGAACTCGAGGAGCTCCTCGGCCCGCTCACGCAGCAGCGGTCGGGGCAGGCCGAAGTAGCGGCCGTAGATGATGAAGTTGTCCCAGACGGACAGCTCGGTGTCGAGGTTGTCCTCCTGGGGCACCACGCCGATGCGGCTGCGGATCTCCGGGCCACGGTCGGCGGGGTCGAGGCCGAGCACACGCAGCTCTCCGCCGGTGGCGGGCGACACGCAGCTGATCATGCGCATCGTCGACGTCTTGCCGGCACCGTTCGGTCCGAGGAAGCCGAACACCTCGCCCCGGCGGACCTCGAAGTCGACGCCGGCCACCGCCACGAAGTCGCCGAAGCGCTTCGACAGCCCCCTCGCACGGACCAGCGCGTCGGGTTCCGGTGCGCCGTCGGACATCGCAACGACGGTACCGGGCCGGGGTCGCGCCTCCGGGCTCCTGTTTTCGTGGGGTCCCGGCGGGCGTCCGTAGGCTCGAACGGCCATGCTCACCGCCTCCGGACTCTCCCTCGCGCACGGCAGCCGCGTCCTCTTCAAGGACGTGACGCTGTCGCTGTCGGCCGGACGGCGCGTCGCGATGGTCGGCGCGAACGGGCAGGGCAAGACGTCGCTGCTCAGCATCCTCGTCGGCGACGCGGAGCCCGACAGCGGCTCGATCACGAAGCCCCGCGACATGCGGGTCGGCTACCTGGCCCAGGAGATCCCGACCGAGGACGACGGGACCGTGCTCGACACCGTGCTCGGCGGCCGCCCGGACATCATGCGGCTGCACCACCAGATCGTGGAGGGTCCGGCCGATGCGTCACCCGAGGCCCTGCACCGGTTCGGCGAGGCGCAGACCCAGTACGAGCAGCTGAACGGCTACGCCCTCGAGGCCGAGGCCCATTCGGTGCTGGCCGGGCTCGGCTTCGCACCCGACGACGCGGACCGGCAGGTGTCCGAGCTGTCGGGCGGCTGGCGCATGCGGGTGGCCCTGGCCCGACTGCTCCTGTCCGGTCCGGACCTGCTCGTGCTCGACGAGCCGACCAACCACCTCGACGTCGACTCGGTGGGGTGGCTCGAGGCCCGGCTGCGGGCGTGGACGGGTGCGCTCCTGTTCGTCTCGCACGATCGCGACTTCATCGACAACGTGGCCACCCACGTCGTCGAGCTCGCCAACGAGAGCCTCACCGAGTACGTCGGTGGCTTCGCCGAGTTCGTCGTGCAGCGCGAGGAGCGCATCTCCCAGCTCGAGGCGCAGGCCGCGAGCCAGGCGAAGGCGAGGGCCCAGACCGAGCGGTTCGTCGAGCGGTTCCGGTACAAGGCGACCAAGGCCCGCCAGGTCCAGAGCCGGATCAAGATGCTCGAGAAGCTCGAGACCATCGAGATCCCGGACCGCAAGGAGCTGCAGGCCCGCTTCCAGTTCCCCGAGCCGCCCCGCACGTCCCGCGTCGTGGCCGAGCTGGCCCGCATGACGGCGGGCTACGGCGACACGCCCGTCCTGCGTGACGTCTCCGTGCACGTCGAGCGGGGGCAGAAGATCGCCCTCGTCGGGCCGAACGGTGCGGGCAAGACGACGCTGCTGAAGATGGTCCTCGGCGACCTCCCGCCCATGGAGGGCACGGCCGAGATCGGCCAGTCCGTCACCGTGGCCCGGTTCGAACAGCACCAGGCCGACGAGCTGAACCCCGACCTCACCGTCCTGCAGGTGGCGCGGGACGGCATCGGCAGCGACACGCCGCGCGGCAGGTCGCTGCGCACGTACCTCGCCTCCTTCGGCTTCCGCGACGACGCCGTCGAGCGCCAGGTCGGTGTGCTGTCCGGTGGGGAGCGCACCCGGCTCGCGCTGGCCAAGGCGATGGCCGAGCCGGCGGGACTGCTCATCCTCGACGAGCCGACCAACCACCTCGACCTGGCCA
>JBBSLC010000252.1:0-2693 GCA_038255685.1 Acidimicrobiales bacterium
CAACATGTCCGGCGAGCCTGACAAGGCCTCCGCAGACGACCTCGTCTTCAAGGCGCTGGCGTCGGCCACGCGCCGACGCATCCTCGACGTGCTGCGCAACTCGCCGTGCACCACCGGAGCCTTGTGCGCGCACTTCCCCGGCCTCGACCGCACCACGGTGCTGCAGCACCTCCGCGTCCTCGAGAAGGCCGAGCTGGTGACAGGACGCAAGGTCGGTCGGGAGCGCACCCTCGCCTTGGCGCCCTTGCCGATCAAGCGCATCCACGACCGCTGGATCGGCGAGTACACCCGGGCCGCCGTCGAGCTGCTCGACCGCCTGGGCTCGGACGACCGGCCCGGCTGACCTCGCCGCCTACGAGAGGAACGGATCCACCAGGGCCCGCAGCTCGTGGGTGCGCTGCATGACCTCGGTGTGGCGCGTCTCCGGCA
Source organism: Acidimicrobiales bacterium (assembly GCA_038255685.1). Lineage (GTDB taxonomy): Bacteria > Actinomycetota > Acidimicrobiia > Acidimicrobiales > CADCSY01 > CADCSY01. The sequence continues at coordinate 430 of JBBSLC010000252.1, forward strand.
GCACGACGAGCCGCCCGTCCGGGAGGAGCTCGAGCATCTCGGCGGCATGGTCCAGGCGGACGAAGTCTCGGTCGCCGATCACCAACAGCGTGGGCACGGCGATCGACCGGAGCTCCTCCTCGGTCCACCCTGCGAAGGCGTGCACGACCGGTTGCATGCGTTCGAGGAACGGGAAGAAGTGGGACGGGTCCGGAGCCACCGCCTCGTAGTCGGCCTGCCAAGCGGCGACCTCCGCCTCGGTGGGCAGGCGGGGGTCGTCCTGCTCGGGGGCCGTGATCTCGGGGTGGTAGCCGTCAGGGCGCATGTGCGACGCGGCAAGGACCAGTCGACGGACCGTGGCCGGGTGGCGTACGGCGAGGCTGGTGGCGGTGAGGGCCCCGAGGCTGAAGCCCCACACGTCGACGAGTCCGTCGTCGACGAGCTCGCCGATCAGCTCGGCGACGTCGTCGGCGAACCGCTCGATCGACATCTCTCGACCGGTGTCGGGCGTGTGCCCGTGACCCTGGAGCTCGGCGCCGATCACCCGGCGTCCGTCACCGAGCCACGGGAGGACGTCGTCGAAGGTTGCGTGGAAGGTGAGGATGCCGCCGTGCAGCGCGACGAGCGGGGGTCCCGAGGGATCACCGTGCTCCTCGTACCAGAGCGGAACGCCGTCGATCGTCGCGGTGGGCATGCCGTGCTGACGGTGCTCAGACCCCACGAATCATCGGTCGGGCCGCTTCGTGGCGCCGCTGGGAGCAACGCGCGACAGTCGGTGACGTGGAACGACCGGAGATGCGGATGTCGGGGCCCGTGCTGGACACCTCCGACGTCGAGCGGCTCACGCGCTTCTACGAGCAGCTGCTCGGCTGGGAGGTCGAAGCGCAGGAGGGCCCCGTCCCGGCTACCCCGCCGAGGACGGATGGTCCCGGCTGCGACCGGCCGACGGGACCACGAAGATCGAGATCCAGTACGAGCAGCACCACGAGCCGCCCACGTGGCCGGGCGAGGCTGGTCGACCCGGGATGCAGCTCCACCTCGACATCTGGGTGGAGGACCTCGTCGCCGGCGTCGTCTGGGCACGGTCGTGCGGAGCACTGGAGTGCGACCGGCAGCCCGAGGGTCGTGACCTCTCGCGGCTGCGGGTGATGCTCGACCCGGCCGGCCACCCCTTCTGCCTCTGGACCTAGGTCGCCCTCACTGCGACTGGGCTCTCACGTGGGCTGGGCGGCGAGCTCGCGCTGGCGCTCGGGCTGCGCCACCCGGACGTCTACGGCACCGTCCTCTGCGCCTCGCCGGGTGGCGGCTTCGGACCGCCGGACGCCGACCTCTCCGGTCGGCTCCCCCGCACCTACCTGGCCGGGGGGCGGCAGGAGCCGTGGTCCTCGACAACGCTCGGCGCGTCAGGTGCCGACGGCGTGATCGAAGAGCGCGACGGCGAGCACGGCGACCCGTTCTGGTACGACGAGCTCCCTCCCATGGTCAGCTGGGCGTTTGGGCCCTGACCAGCGCCTGGACCGCCCGGATGGTCTCACCGACGTGACCGCTGCTGAGACGTCCCGGTCCGAGCGGACCGGAGCGGTCCGCTCCCAGCGCCGGCAGGCGGGCGAGGACCCGTTCGACGTCGGCGGTCATCATCCGCACCTGGCGGATCGCCGCTCCAGGGGCGTCGTCGTCGACCTCGGAGCCTGCGGCGAGGATCGATGCCTTGCCGGCGTAGCCGGCTGCACCGAGGGCGTGCGCGCCCATGTGCGCCACAGCGGCTGCCTGTTCGGCGGCGTAGGCCGCAGCCCGGGCCGCAGGTGTGGTCGCATCACGTGCCGCCGCGCCCGCCTGTGCACCGCGCTGGCGCACGGCATCGCTCACTCCCAGATCGCCCGCCGCGAAGGCGCGGGTCTGGTCGATGGCAGCACGCACCCTCGGGTCGTCGGGTGCCGCCCGCTCGAAGATGGGAAGCACGTGCTCGGCGCAGTCGGCGGCCCACGAGGCGAGGATCCGGCGATCCTCGAGGCTCAGCGTCTGAGGGGACGGCGCCACCGCGAGAGCGTAGGTCCACGCCTCCGTGGTAGGTACGCCACGTGACGATCGACGTGCGCCCGGCGACGACCTTCGAGGACGTGTGCACGATGGTGGGTCCGAAGCGGCCCGACGCGAACGTCTGCTGGTGCCTCAGCTACCGGATCCCGTCGAAGGAGAACCGGTCGCTCGTGGGGCCGGCCCGAGGCGAGCGCGTGCGGCAGCTCATGCAGGAGTCGGCGCCTGGGGTGCTCGCCTACGACGGTGAC
>JBBSLC010000253.1:0-2607 GCA_038255685.1 Acidimicrobiales bacterium
ACCTCGGCGGAGCCGGCGGTGACCGCCTCGTGGTCGATGACCTCGTCGACCTCGCCGTGGCCGACGTGACGGGCGCCTGGCGGGGCCTGCTCCCCGACGCGTTCGCGCACGGCGCCGTCTCCGGCTGAGGCGCGATGCGTGGGGTTGCCGTGCCGCCGTGGCACGATGAAGGTGTGGACGGAGCGCCCCTTGACGACACGCGCCTGGACGACGAGCACGTCGGCGAGCCGGACGACGTCGACTGGGAGGCGGATACGCCGAAGGAGGCGTGCGGCGTCTTCGGCGTCTACGCCCCAGGGGAGGCCGTCGCCCACCTGACCTACCTCGGGCTGATGGCGCTGCAGCACCGGGGCCAGGAGTCGGCCGGGATGTCGGTGAGCGACGGCTCAGCGCTGCTCACGGTCAAGGACATGGGCCTCGTCCCGAACGTCTTCGACGACTACCAGCTGGCGGCGATGACCGGCCACCTCGCCGTCGGGCACACGAGGTACTCGACGACCGGTTCGTCGAGCTACCGCAACGCGCAGCCCGTCTACCGCGACGTCGGCCACGCCGAGTTCGCGCTCGGCCACAACGGCAACCTCACCAACACCCAGGCGCTGGCCGACGAGGCCGGGATGCTGCCGGGGATGGTGGCGAGCGACAGCGACCTCGTGGCCGAGCTGCTGGCCGAAGCGGTGCGCGCCGAGGGCGGGGAGCGCAGTGACGGGCGCGACCTGGAGCAGGCGCTGCTCAGCGTGCTGCCCCGCCTCGAGGGCGCCTTCTCGTTCGTCCTCGTCGACCACGGCCACCTCGTCGGCGTGCGCGACCCCAACGGCTTCCGCCCCCTCTGCCTCGGCAAGCTCGACGGTGGGTGGGTGCTCGCGTCGGAGAGCCCGGCGCTCGACACCGTCGGCGCCCACTTCGTGCGCGAGATCGAGCCCGGCGAGATGGTGGTCATCGACGCCGAGGGCTGCCGGTCGTTCCACCCCTTCGACGAGGGGCGGATCGCACCCACGCTGTGCCTCTTCGAGTTCGTGTACTTCGCCCGACCCGACGCCCGGCTCTACGGCCAGAACGTGCACCTCGCCCGTCGGCGGATGGGCATGGCACTGGCGGAGCAGGCACCGATCGCCCCTGACGCCGAGGGCCGGGTCGCCGACGCCATGGTCGTGCCGGTGCCGGAGTCGGGTGTCCCAGCCGCCCAGGGCTACGCCCAGGCGTCGGGCATCCCCTACGGGGACGGCTTCGTGAAGAACCGCTACATCGGGCGCACGTTCATCGCGCCGACCCAGGAGCTGCGGGCGAACGCCGTGCGCATGAAGCTCAACCCGTTGAAGGAGAACGTCGCCGGCAAGCGCCTCATCGTGGTCGACGACTCGATCGTGCGGGGCACGACGAGCAAGGCGATGGTGAAGATGCTCCGCGAGGCTGGTGCCGCCGAGGTGCACCTGCGGATCATGTCGCCGCCGTACCGCTGGCCGTGCTTCTACGGCATGGACACCGGTGAGCGCTCCGAGCTCATCGCCGCCAACCTCACCGTGGAGGAGATCCGCGACTACCTCGGCGTCGACTCGCTCGCCTACCTCACCCTCGATCGCCTGGTCGAGGCCACGGGTGCGGTCGGCGCCGGGTTCTGCAGCGCCTGCCTCACCGGGGAGTACCCCGTGTCGGTGCCGGTGAGCCTGCGCAAGGGCGTGCTCGAGAAGAACGACATGGCGTCGACCGACCTCGAGGTCGTGGTCGAGGGTGCCTGAGCGGCACGGCGACGTGGCGTCGTCCGGCGAGACCTACGCGGGGGCGGGTGTCAGCATCGAGGCGGGCGAGTCCGCGGTCGCCCGCATCAAGGACCACGTGAGGTCGACCTTCCGCCGCGAGGTCATCGGTGACATCGGTGGCTTCGGCGGGCTCTTCGCCCTGGACCACGAGCGGTACCGCAACCCGGTGCTCGTCGCCTCCACCGACGGCGTGGGGACCAAGGCGCTCGTCGCCCAGGCCACCGGTCGCTTCGACACGATCGGGCTCGACCTCGTGGCGATGTGCGTGGACGACCTCGTCTGCCAGGGCGCCGAACCGCTGTTCTTCCTCGACTACATCGCGGTCGGCCGGCTCGACCCCGACCACATCGAGCAGCTCGTGGGTGGCGTCGCCGAGGGCTGCCGGCAGGCCGGTGCGGCCCTGCTCGGGGGCGAGATGGCCGAGCACCCTGGCGCGATGGAGGCCGGAGAGTTCGATCTCGTGGGCTTCGCCGTCGGTGTCGCCGAGCGGGATCGCCTCGTCACCGGCGAGCACCTCGCCGCCGCCGACGTCCTGATCGGGCTGCCGTCACCCGGTCTGCGGTGCAACGGGTACTCCCTCGCCCGCAGGGTGCTGCTCGAGCGGGCCGGGCTCGACCTCGACGGCCCCGCCTACGAGGGCGCTCACCACTCCCTGGCCGACGAGCTGCTCGAGCCGTCGGTCATCTACGCACCCGCCATCGTCTCGCTGCTGGGAGCGGTCGACGTCCGGGCCGTCGCCCACATCACCGGTGGGGGCATCACCGGCAACCTCGTCCGCGTGCTGCCCGGTGGCCTCGACGCGGTGGTCCACCGGGGGACCTGGGAGGTCCCGAGGATCTTCGACGAGATC
>JBBSLC010000254.1:0-2600 GCA_038255685.1 Acidimicrobiales bacterium
CCGATCCACTGCAGCCCGACCTCGATCACCTCGGGCTCGGTCGAGTCCAGCATGATCGGCAGGCTCGACTGGGTGGCGAAGCGGGACATGATCTCGTCCATGTCCGCCGAGCCGTCCTCGCCCGTGTAGTCGACGCAGACATCGAGGACGTGGGCGCCCTCCTTCACCTGCTCCTTGGCCATGGCGACGGTGGTGTCCCAGTCGTCGGCCAGCATGGCGTCGCGGAACTTCTTCGAGCCGTTGGCGTTCGTGCGCTCGCCGACCATGAGCACGCTGAGGTCCTGCTCGAAGGGGACCGAGGTGTAGATCGACGCCGCCCCGGGCTCGAGCACCGGGTCGCGGCGCGCCGGCTCGAGGCCGCCGACCCGGTCGACGACGGCGGCGAGGTGCGCAGGCGTGGTGCCGCAGCAACCGCCGACGACCGACACGCCGAGCTCGGTGACGAAGCGGTGATGGTGCTCGGCCAGCTGGTCGGGCGTGAGGTCGTAGTGCATCTTGCCCTCGACGACCGAGGGGAGCCCGGCGTTCGGGAGGCAGCTGATCGGCACGGTGCTGTGGCGGGAGAGGTGCCGGAGGTGCTCGTCCATCTCGGCCGGGCCGGTGGCGCAGTTGATGCCGATGACGTCGGGCCGCATGGCGGCGAGCGAGGTGAGGGCGGCGCCGATCTCGGTGCCCGGCAGCATGCGCCCGGTCAGCTCGATGGTGACCTGGACCTGGATCGGGATCTCCCGGCCGGCGGCGACCATCGCCCGCCGGCACCCGATCATCGCCGCCTTGGCGCCGAGCAGGTCGAACACGGTCTCGACGAGGAAGAGGTCGACCCCGCCGGCGAGCAGGCCGGCCGCCTGCTCCTCGTAGGCGTCGCGCAGGGCGGCGAAGCGGATGTTGCCGAGGGAGGGGAACTTCGTGCCGGGGCCGATCGAGCCGGCGACCCAGCGGGGCTTGTCACCCGTGGCGAAGTCGGCGGCGACCTCCTTGGCCAGGCGGGCCGCCGACTCGTTCAGCTCGAAGGCTCGCTCGGCGATGCCGTACTCGCCGAGGGTGAACGACAGCGAGCCGAAGGTGGCGGTCTCGATGGCGTCGCAGCCGACCTCGAGGAAGGCGGCGTGCATGTCGCGCAGGACGTCGGGTCGGGTGGCGACGAGCAGCTCGTTGCACCCCTCGAAGCTGGGCCCGCCGAAGTCGTCGGCGGTGAGGTCCTGGGTCTGGACGTAGGTGCCGAACGCACCGTCGAAGACCACGACCCGCTCCCGGGCGGCGGCGAGGAAGTCCATGCCGGAAGGCTACCGACGGCGGGTTCTGCCCCAGCCATCGGTTCCGCCTGGTCTCGTGCCGAGAACGGGTGGGCGGGGTGCGCAACTAGCCTCGACCCGATGCGGGCGTGGACGGGGAAGGGCGACGACGGCACCACCGGCCTGCTCTACGGCGGACGGGTGCGCAAGGACGACCCTGCACCGGAGGCCTATGGGGCCGTCGACGAGGCCCAAGCCGCACTCGGGGTCGCCCGGGCCGATGCCGAGCGGGGATCGGAGCTCGACGAGATCCTGGTCCACATCGAGCGCGACCTCTACGTCTGCATGGCCGAGCTCGCCACCGCTCCCGGCAAGCGGGACAAGCTCGAGCCTGGTCGCTCCTGCATGACCCCCGAGATGGTCGTGGCTGTCGAGGAGCTCACGACGTCGCTCTCGGAGCGCTTCGAGATGCCGACCGAGTTCGTCCTGCCAGGTGAGACCCGCGCCTCGGCCCTGCTCGAGGTCGCCCGCACCGTCGTGCGCCGAGCCGAGCGCGCCTCGGTGAGCGTCGCCGAGGAGGGCTCGTCGGTCATCCCCTACCTGAACCGCCTCTCCAGCCTGCTGTGGGCGCTCGCGCGGTGGCAGGAGGGCGAGCACCACCGCATCGCCAAGCACGAGCGTGGCTCGCTCGATGCGACCTGATCACCCGACCTGCGCACCCGACGAACCACACGAGGAGCCCCATGCCCCCCACCGTCTCCACCGCCACGTCTGTCCCCGAGGGCGTCGACGTCATCGCCGTCCCCGTCGCCACCGGCCCGACCCTGCTCGGCGAGGGTCACGGGCTCGACCTCACGCACCTCGAGGCCAGGGGCTTCAAGGCCAAGGTCGGCGAGACGCTGACCCTGCCGGGCGAGGGCGGCACGACGCTCGTCGCCGTCGGGGTGGGTGACGCTGCCGACGTGACGCTCGACGTGCTGCGTCGAGCCGGGGCAGCGGCGGTGCGGGCATCGTGGAAGCGCACCAGCCTCGCGCTCGCGCTGCTCGATGCTGCGCCGGCCGATGCTGATCGTGCTGCCGCAGCAGGCGCGGTGGCCGAGGGTGCGGGCCTCGCGGCCTACCGCTTCACCCGCTTCAAGTCCGACCCCGACCCGTGCCGGCTCGAGACGGTCACCGTCGTCGGCGACGGTGACCTCGCCGCGGCAGCCGACCGTGCCGGCGCGGTCGTGCGGGCGACGTGCCTGGCGCGCGACCTCGTGAACACGCCCGCTGGCCACCTGAACCCGACTGACCTCGCCGACGTGGCCGTGGCCGAGGTCCAGGGCGAAGGCCTCACGGTGGAGATCCTCGACGAGAAGCAGGTCGCCG
>JBBSLC010000255.1:0-2540 GCA_038255685.1 Acidimicrobiales bacterium
CGGCGTTGCTGCGGGCCTGGGCCTCGTTGTCGATCAGGCTCTGGCGCAGCTTCGGGGTGTTCTCCTCGACGTTGGCGAAGATCCCGTCGAGGCCCTGGTGGGCGTTGATGAGCTTCGCGGCGGTCTTCTCCCCCACCCCGGGGATGCCGGGGAGGTTGTCCGACGGGTCGCCCCGCAGCGCGGCGTACTGCGAGTAGAGCGCCGGCGTCACCCCCGTGCGCTCCTTGATGCCGGCCTCGTCGTAGAGGACGTAGTCGCTCACCCCCCGGCGGTTGTAGAGGACCTTGACGTGGGGGTCCTCCACGAGCTGGTAGGTGTCGCGGTCGCCGGTGACGATGATCACGTCGTCCCCCCGGTCCCGAGCCTCGGTGGCGAGGGTGGCGATGATGTCGTCCGCCTCGACGCCGACCTGCTCGAGCGTGGTGATGTCGAGCACCTCGAGCACCTGGCGCACGAGGCCCATCTGCTGGCGGAGGATGTCGGGCGCCGCCTCGCGCTGGGCCTTGTACGTCGCCACCATCTCGTGGCGGAACGTCGGCTCGGGACGGTCGAAGGCGACGGCGATGGCGTCGGGCTCGTGGTCCTTCAACAGGTTGATCAGCATCGACGTGAAGCCGAACACGGCGTTGGTGACCTGCCCCGAGGCGGTCGCCATGTCGGTCGGCAGCGCGAAGAACGCCCGGTAGGTGAGGGAGTTCCCGTCGAGCAGGAGGAGCGTGGCCACGTCAGGCCTTGGGTTCGGGCCCGAGCTCCCCGTCGATCACCCGCTGGCCGACGACCTTCATCGTCATGCGCTCCCGCATGGCGGTCTTCTGGATCCAGTCGAAGGCGTCGCCCTCGGACAGCTTGTGGGTGTCCATGAGGATGCCCTTGGCCCGGTCGACGACCCGGCGGGTGTCCAGCTGCTCCTCGAGGCCCTTGACCTCGGCGTGGAGCGCCTGCATCTCCTTGTAGCGGCCGAGGGCGACCTCGACGGCCGGGATGAGCTCGGCCTTCTGGAACGGCTTGACCAGGTAGGCGAGGGCGCCGGCATCACGCGCCCGCTCGATCAGGTCGCGCTGTGAGAAGGCGGTGAGGATGAGCACCGCAGCGAGGTTGTCGGTGGAGATCTCCCGGGCGGCGGTCAGGCCGTCCATGCCCGGCATCTTGATGTCCAGGATGGCGATGTCGGGAGAGAGGTCCCTCACGAGCTCGACGGCCTCGTCGCCGCGGCCGGTCTCGCCGACGACGTCGTAGCCCTCCTCCTCCAGCGTCTCCTTCAGGTCGAGGCGGATGATGGCCTCGTCCTCTGCGATCACGACGCGCACGGCCATCAGCGGGCCTCGGCGACGAGGCGGTCGAGCAGGTCGTCCTGGGAGCGCTCGAGCCGCTCGACCTCGGTGGCGAGGTCGCTGCGGTGGCGGGCCATGGCATCGGCGTGGCGGCGGGCCTCGGTGTGCTCACGTCCGGCCAGCGGCGTCTCGGACACCAGTGCGCGCAGCCGGGCGTCGTCAGCCGTGTCGACGAAGGCGGCGAGCTGCTCGTCGACCACCCCGAGCTCCTCGCGCAGGGCCTTCAGACGGTCACCGACCTCGGTCAGGCGGCGCTCGAGCAGGGACTTCGACATGGGCCGATCATAGGCGGCTCACCGGCGCCCCCCGGGCGCTGGCACACTGCTGCGCGTGCCCCGGCTGTTCCTCCTCGCCTTCATCTGGGGGTGGTCGTTCCTGTTCATCAAGGTCGGGGTGGAGGGGATGACGCCGACCACGGTCGCCGGGCTGCGCATCGCCCTCGGCGCTGCGGTCCTGCTCGTCGTGTGCCGGGCGAGGGGTCTCGACGTGCCGACCGACAAGACGTCGCTCCGCCACTTCCTCGTCGTGGCGGTCATGGGCAGCGCGCTCCCGTTCACGATGCTGGCGTGGGGCGAGCAGCGGATCACCTCGAACCTCACGGCGGTGCTCAACGCCTCCACGCCGCTCTTCGCCGCCGCCTTCGGGGCGTGGGTGCTGCGCGAGCGGCTGCGCCTGCCCTCGATCGCAGGACTGCTCGTCGGGATCGGGGGCGTCGCCGTTGCCGCTGGGGTCGGCGGATCTGATCTCGCCGGCTCCGACATCGCCGGCGGCCTGGCCTCGGTGCTCGCCGGTGCGTGCTACGGCTACTCGTTCACGTACATGAAGGCGCACCTGCTCCACCTCCCCGCCGAGGTGGCCGCCGCAGGCCAGCTCGCGGTCGGCACCGTCGTCCTCGCCCCCTTCGCCATCGTCACCACCGCGAGCGAGGGGATCGACCTGGCGCCGCACCGGGTCCTCGCCGTCGTGCTCCTCGGCGTGGTCGGCACCGGGTGGGCGTACACCTTGAACTACCGGGTCGTCGCCGATCTGGGACCGACGACGGCGTCGCTCGTCACGTACCTCATCCCCGTCGTCGCCGTCGCCGTGGGCGTCGCCCTCCTCGACGAGGCGTTCCACCTGCGGGTCCTGGCAGGCGGCGCGCTCATCGTCGTCGGGATCGCCCTCGTGCACGGTCGCCTGCGACTGCCCCGAGGGCGACGACCCACCCCG
>JBBSLC010000256.1:0-2490 GCA_038255685.1 Acidimicrobiales bacterium
ACCACGCGCACGCCCCACTTGTCGGTGGCGTCGTCGAGGATCTCGCGCAGGGCGATGTTGATCTTGTCCCGGGAGGTCAGCGACTCGTCGAGGGGCAGGTCGCCGATCACGTTGCGCAGGTTCGTCTGGGCGAGCTTGGTGACGGCGAGGATGAAGTTGGCGACGTTGTAGATCAGCCGCTGGGGGTCGGTGGGCTCGTAGTAGATGACCGCGTCCACGGACACACCCACGTTGTCGGAGGTGATGACCTCCTGGGGCGGCACGTCGACCACCTGCTCGCGCATGTCCACGACCCGCATGGTGTCGACGAAGGGGATCAGCAGGCGCAGGCCGGGGTCGACGGTCTGCTTGTACTTGCCGAGCCGCTCGATGATGCCGCGCTGGTACGGCTTGACGATGCGGACGCCGGCGGCGACGTACACGAAGAGGAAGAAGCCGAGGACGGCCAGGAGGATGATGAGGGCCACTAGTGGGGCCTTTCCGGTGGTCGGGTGGAGGCAGGGAGTCCCGTGGGGTAGACGACGACCCGGGTGCCGCGTACCTCGAGCACGGTCACGTGGGTGCCGGGGGCGAGGGGGCCGCCGTCGAGCGCCTCGGCCCGCCACTCCTCACGGCCGATGCGCACGGAGCCGAGCTCATCGGGGCCGGCCGGGACCTCGGTGAGGACCACGCCGTGCTCGCCGACGAGGCGGGTCGCGCCGACCCCGAGGGGGTTCTTCGAGGACGCGTCGAGGCGGGCGGCGAGCGGGCGAAGTCCGGCGAACGTGGCGGCGGAGACGACGACGAAGAAGAGCCAGCCGATGGCCACCGGTGCGCCGAGGAACGACGCCGCAGCTGCGCCGGCGGCGCCCAGCGCGAAGGGCGCGAGGAAGAAGGTGCCCGCTGACGCCATCTCGCCGAGACCGAAGGTCACCGCCGCCGCCAGCCAGACCCACCGCCAGAGTTCGGGGTCGTCCACGAAGGCGATCGTACCGACCCCGGTGGAGCCGTGTGGCTCGCTATCCGTCCGTGCCGTCGGCGGCAGCGTCCGGTCGCACGAAGCCGCCGTCGTCCACGTCGGTGGCGTACTCGACGGCTTCGAGTCGCTCCCTGCCCTGGTCGACGAGGAGGATCGCACCCTCGGGCGACGCACAGATCGTGCCGCTCGCACCGAGCTCGGGCGACTCCCGACCGCCGCGCAGGCGGGTCACCAGGCAACGGGCGTCGACGTCGGCCACCTCCTGCACCTCGACCTCGAAGGAGTAGTCCTCCGTCCGTTCGGCGAGGGCGCTGCGGAGGTCGTCGAGCACGCCCTCCCGGAAGACGCCGGGGGGCTCGACCAGGGAGTCGGTGCGCTCGCAGGTGAAGGCCCCTTCCCCGTCCTCGGTGGTCGGGGAGCAGGCGAAGGCCTGGCCGCCCGTGACCAGCCGCACGTCGGTGACCTCCCCGTCCGTCGATACCTCCACGCGGCGGTCGGGCGGACGGCTCGACACCTCGAGCTCGGTGCCCTCCGCCGGGCCCGGGAAGCGGACGCGGTACGTCGCGGTCTCACCCCTCGCGAGGAGGGCGAGGAAGTCCGCCACCTCGTCGTCGAGGCCGGCGTCGACGGCCGCGGCGCGGGCCTGGTCGGCGCGGTCGTCGCCGGTCGCTGCGATCTCGTCCCCGTCCCCACCGCACGCTGCGGTCCCCAGGGCTGCGGCCAGTGCGAGCACCACGGCGCCCCGTCGACGGGCGGCGAGCAGCGGTCGGCTGGGCACGTTCGGATGGTACGGACCCGCAGTACCGTTGGCGGCATGGCATCGCCCCCTGCGACGCAGCCCACGCCACGCCCGCTCGGGCGGTCGGTCGCGCAGGCGGTCGCGATCGGCGTCGGGGCGGCGGCCATCTGCTTCTTCCTGATCGCGATCCCGTTCTACACGCTCGCCTCGTTCGAGCCGAACGGCATCGATCGCCCGATCGTGCGCACCGGCCTGTTCGAGGTCGCCCTGCCGGTCGGTCTGCTCGTCGGGCTCGTGTCCGGCGTCGCATCGGGTCGCTGGCTCCGGCGGGGCGGTGCATGGACGGTCGACGACGGGAGCGACCGCTACAGCAACCGCTGAGAGCGGAGCCGTCAGGCGAGCGACCCTTGTCACGGTGCTCTGTGGCGGCGGAGCCGCCAGTGCGAACTGCCGTGGTGCGTACTCATCCGTACAGGTCGTAGCGTTGCGGTGGTGAGCCCGAACCCCGCCCGCTGCATCCTCACGGTCCACGCCCACCCCGACGACGAGTCGTCGAAGGGTGCGGCCACGATCGCCCGCTGCCACGCCGAGGGCATCCGGACGGTGCTGGTCTGCTGCACCGACGGCGCCGCCGGCGACATCCTCAACCCGGCGATGGACCGCGAGGAGGTCAAGCTCAACCTCCCCGACGTCCGGCGCAAGGAGCTGGCGCGGGCCGCCGAGATCATCGGCTACGACGAGGTGATCGACCTCGGCTACCGCGACTCGGGCATGCCCGACACCGACGCCAACG
>JBBSLC010000257.1:0-2483 GCA_038255685.1 Acidimicrobiales bacterium
CCGCTCGCCGTCGAGCCGCACCAGGGTGCCAACGGGGTCGCTGGCGAGGAGCGGGCGGTGGTCCTGTCCTCCGTCGACGCGACCGGCCAGCACCTCGGGCCGGGCCCGCAGCCAGTCGACGGTCCCGGCTGCCTTGAGCGCGGCCCGGTTGACGGGGTCGAGGACGACGCCTCCGGCGGCGGCGATGACCGACGGCTGGGCACCGTCGAGGGCGGCGAGGAGCGCCTCCCGCTCGAGCACCCGGTAGGCGGCCTCGCCATCGGACTCGAAGATCTCCCGGACGGTGCGCCCGGTGAGGGTCTCGACCTGCTCGTCGCTGTCGACCAGCGGGCGGCCGAGCGCCTCGGCGACCTTCTCGCCTGCGGTGGTCTTGCCCGACCCCATCATCCCCACCAGCACGAGGTGGTCGCCGTCAGCCAAGGGAGGCGAGGAAGGCGTCGCGGTTGCGGACGACCTCGTCGAGCGAGTCGCCGCCGAACTTCCGGAGGGACTCGGAGGCGAGGACCAGGGCCACCATCGTCTCGGCCACCACGCCCATCGCAGGCACGGCGGTGACGTCGGTGCGCTCCTTGAACGACACGGTCTCCTCCTTGGTGACGGTGTCGACGGTGGCGAGCGTCGGCTTGTTGAGTGTGGCGAGCGGCTTCATCGCGGCCCGGGCGACGAGCAGCTCACCGGAGGAGATGCCGCCCTCGACGCCGCCGGACAGGTCCGACGAGCGGCGGTAGCTCGACGTGTCGGCGTCCCAGTGGATCGGGTCGTGGGCGAGGGAGCCGCGGCGGCCGGCGACCTCGAAGCCGTCACCGATCTCGACGCCCTTCACCGCCTGGATGCTCATCAGCGCCTGGGCGAGGAGCGAGTCGAGCTTGCGGTCCCAGTGCACGTGGCTGCCGAGGCCGACCGGCACGCCGTAGGCGAGCACCTCGACGATCCCGCCGAGCGAGTCCCCGTCCTTCGCCGCCGCCTTGATCTCCTCGATCATCGCCTCGCCCGCCGCGTCGTCGAAGCAGCGCACCTCCGATGCGTCGACTCGCTCCAGGTCTGCCGGCGTCGGGCGCTCGGTGGACTTCGACGCTGCGGCGCCCATGCGCACGACGTGGGAGAGCACCGACATGCCGAGGTGGGAGAGCAGCGCCTTGGCACACGTGCCGGCGGCAACTCGTGCTGCGGTCTCGCGCGCCGAGGCCCGCTCGAGGACGTCGCGGGCATCGTGAAAGCCGTACTTCTGCATGCCGGCGAGGTCGGCGTGGCCGGGCCGGGGCTGGGTGAGGGGCGTGGCCGTCTCCCCCGGTGCCGGCGACATCTCCTCGTGCCACTTGTCTGAGCGCTGCCACTCGCTGTTGCCGATCACGATGGCGACCGGCGAGCCGAGCGTGCGCCCATGGCGGATGCCCCCGAGCAGCGTGAGCTCGTCCTGCTCGAAGCGCATGCGAGGACCCCGCCCGTACCCGAGGCGACGGCGTGCGAGCTCCCCCTGGATCTCCTCGACCGTCAGCGGCAACCCCGCCGGCAGCCCCTCGATGGTGACCACCAGTCCCTGCCCATGGGACTCCCCAGCCGTCAGGTAGCGCAGCACGAGTTCAGGCTACCGCCGGCGGTCGAAGTGGCCGGAAGGGATCAGAGCTCGAGCCAGAGCGTCGTGCGGATCAGGCTCGTCAGGTTCGTGTCGAGCGGGTTCTGGTACCTGATGATCATGCTGCCGCTGATGTAGTTGGTCGAGACGGGCGACCCTGCCGTGTGCGTCGCATCCTCGGCGAGCACGGACCCGGTCAGCGTCGGGTTGCCGGTGATCTTCACCTGCTCGTGCGCGGCCAGCAGCCCCTCGTAGGTGCCGTCGTCGGTGCTGCCCGTGCCGAGGATCTCGAGGTCGCGACCTGCGACAGCGCTCGTCCCGTCGATGAAGCCGACCAGGTACGGCCGCCCGCTGATGTGGATGTCCCCGTAGCTCTGGTAGGGCGCGGTGGTCGTGAGCCCCTCGGCGATCAAGGTCGCTCGCCACGTCCCACCCGAACCAGGCCTGCTGGCGACGTCCATGCTCGACTGGTGCGCGTAGTAGACCCCGTCGTAGGCCGTCGTGTCGGCGTACTGCCACGTGCGTCCACCAGCGTTCGTCTGGAACTTCCAGCCGCGGAACCCGGTGTTCGTGTTGCCGTCTCCGATGACGGTGCCGGTGCACGGCCCAGCGCTCGCGGGCGACTTCACCGATCCGTCCGAGCAGAGGTCGTACCAGTTGCTGGCGTACCTGGCGTGCTGGAGGGCGTAGATCTCGGCGGGGTCCACCGACGGCACCGCGATCTCCGGCTGCCCGCTGGCGGTGTCCAGCGACGAGCCACCGGAGATTGTTCCGGCTGCGGTGACGTCGCCGCTCACGGTCACCGCTGCCCCACTGATGTTGATGTTGCCGTTCGAGTGCACGTCACCGAGATCGCCCTGCACGGAGGCGCTCCCGCCGATCTCGAGAGCTCCCCCGGTGAGGATCGCCC
>JBBSLC010000258.1:0-2454 GCA_038255685.1 Acidimicrobiales bacterium
GGACGCCGCCAACGAGCGCCTCTCCCGCCCCGAGCAGGTCAAGGCCTTCGAGCTCCTCGGCACCGAGTGGACTGCGGAGTCCGAGGAGCTGACCCCGACCCTGAAGCTCAAGCGGCGCGTGGTCAACACCAAGTACGCCGATGTCCTGGAGCGCCTCTACGCCTGACCGGTGGGCGGCAGGTCTACGCTCGGGCCGTGACACTGCGGGCCCGGCGCCGTCTACTCCGGCACCCGGCGCAGGTCGTCGTGCTCGGCTTCGCCGCGGCCACCGCGGTCGGCACCGTGCTGCTGCTGCTCCCGATGTCGCGCACCGGTGCCGGAGGGGCGAGCTTCCTCGAGGCGCTCTTCAGCGCCACCAGTGCCGTGTGCGTCACCGGTCTGGCGGTGGTGGACACCTCGTCGTACTGGTCGGGGTTCGGCGAGACGGTGATCCTCGGCCTGATCCAGGTCGGAGGTCTGGGCATCATGACCCTGGCCTCGCTCCTCGGGCTGCTCGTCTCCCGACGGATGGGGCTGCAGTCGCGCCTGACCGCAGCCGCCGAGACCAAGGCGGTCGGTCTCGGGGACGTCCGCAGCGTCGTCAAGGGGGTCGTGGCGTTCACACTGCTCTTCGAGGCCGTCACCGCGGTCGCACTGAGCCTGCGCTTCTGGCTGGGGTATGACGAGTCGCCCGGCCGAGCGCTCTACCTCGGGGTGTTCCACTCGGTCTCGGCGTTCAACAACGCCGGCTTCGCACTGTGGTCCGACAGCCTGGTGCGCTTTGTCGACGATCCGTGGATCTGCCTGCCGATCGCCCTGGCCGTGATCTCCGGGGGGCTCGGCTTCCCCGTCATCTTCGAGCTGCGGCGCCAGCTCCGCCCGACGCAGGGGCGTCGTCGGACGTGGAGCCTGCACCTCAGGCTGACGGTGCTGACCACGGGCGCGCTGCTGGTGATCGGCACCGTCTTCGTCACCGCGAGCGAGTGGAACAACCCCGCCACCCTCGGCGCCCTCGACACTCCCGGGCGCCTGCTCGCCGGCTTCTTCCAAGCCGTGATGCCGCGCACCGCCGGCTTCAACAGCCTCGACTACGCGCAGATGGAGGACGGGACCCTGATGGGGACAATGATCTTGATGTTCATCGGCGGCGGGTCGGCCGGCACCGCCGGCGGGATCAAGGTCACCACGTTCGCGATCCTCCTCTTCGTCATCTACGCCGAGGTACGGGGTGAGCCCGACGTCGACGCCTTCGATCGCCGCATCGACGACCGGGTGGTTCGCCAGGCGCTCACGGTCGTGCTGCTCTCGATCGCTGCGATCGTCACCTCGACCCTGGCGCTCATCGAGCTGACAGCGGTGTCGTCCCAAGCCGTGCTCTTCGAGGTGGTCTCGGCCCTCGCCACCGTGGGACTCTCGACCGGGATCACCGCCGACCTCCCCGGGGCGGCCCAGGTCATCCTCGTCAGCCTGATGTTCCTCGGCCGGCTCGGACCGATCACACTGGTCTCGGCTCTTGCTCTGCGAGAGCGCACGCGCCTCTACCAGCTCCCGGAAGGTCGGCCGATCATTGGCTAGGTCGCACGCCCATCGCAAGACACCGCACCACGAGCGCGGGACCGTGGTGGTCCTCGGGCTGGGACGCTTCGGCAAGTCCCTCGCCCTGGAGCTGATGGCGCAGGGCACCGAGGTCCTCGGCGTCGACTCCGACCGTCGGATCGTGCAGTCGCTGGCCGGTCGGCTCACCCACGTCGTGGAGGCCGACTCGACCAACGAGGACGCCATGCGGCAGCTGTCGGTCTCGGAGTTCGACCGCGCCGTGATCGGGGTCGGCAACGACCTCGAGGCCAGCATCCTGTCGGCCTCGGTCGCGCTGAGCCTGGGGGTCGGGCAGGTCTGGGCCAAGGCCATCAGCCACGCTCACGCCCGGATCCTCACCCAGATCGGGGTGCACCACGTCGTCCGACCCGAGCACGACATGGGCAAGCGCGTGGCCCACCTCGTCAACGGACGGATGCTGGACTACATCGAGATCGACGAGGGGTACGCGATCGTCAAGACCCTCCCGCCGAGTCGGCTGCACGGCGTGCCGCTGGGGCAGTCCTCGATCCGCGCCGAGTTCGGGGTGACCGTCGTCGGGGTCAAGCGCCACCACGACGACTTCACCTACGCCACCGCCGAGACCGTCATCGAGCAGGGCGACATCGTCATCGTCTCCGGACCCCGCGAGAGCGTCGAGCGGTTCAGCGAGCTCACCTGAGACGACCGAGGAGATCCGAGGGCGGGGACGCCATGGTCCAGAATCATCACCATGTCGAAGCAACGCTCGAAGCGCTGGCTCCTCCCGCTCGCCGTGGTCCTGGTGTGGTTGTTCATCGGGGCACCGCTCGGCAGCTTCTCCGGCAAGCTCGCCGAGGTCCAGGAGAACGACAACGCCGCCTTCCTCCCGAAGACCGCGGAGTCGACCCTCGCCCTCAA
>JBBSLC010000259.1:0-2438 GCA_038255685.1 Acidimicrobiales bacterium
ACGTCCTCGTCCCCACGTCCCTCCGCCATGGCCATGCAGCATCGCGCCCCACTGGCCCCTTGACGTGCGCAGCTTCTGGTGGGACGCTCCTCATTCATCGAAAGGCATGAAAAGACATGAGAGACCGATACCACTTCCCCTCCCCGATCTCCCTGCTGCTGGAGGAACCCGTGCCTGCCACCCTGCCCGACCTGCCCGCCGAGACGATCACCGTCCGACCGTGGCCCGACCCCGTGATCGACAAGGTCGGCCACGACCCTCGCTCGACCTACGTTGAAAAGTTCTGGCTCGGCGTCCTCGGACCGAGCACCACGTGGCTCTTGCGCCGGGTCGCCACCGGCCTCGAAGCCGAGCCCGCCGGCTTCGAGCTCTCCTTGGCCGAGACGGCGCGATCCCTCGGCCTCGGCGGCGAGGGACGCAACTCCCCGTTCGTACGGGCACTCGCCCGCTGCTGCCAGTTCGACGTCGCCCAGCCCGCCGGGGCCGGCGTCCTCAACGTGCGCCGCCGACTGCCCCCGCTCAACCGGCGCCAGCTCGTCCGCCTGCCCGAGGGCCTCCAGCAGGAGCACCAGCAGTGGGTCGAGGCGGAGGCGAGGGTCGCCGACGTCGAGCGCATGCGCACCCGCTCCCGACGCCTCGCCCTGTCCCTCATCGAGCTCGGCGAGGACCTCGAGGCAGCCGAGCGCCAGCTGCACCGCTGGCGCTTCCACCCCTCGCTCGCCCGCGAGTCGGCGCTGTGGGCGTGGGAGCGCCATCGCCAGTCGCGAGAGGTCGGTGGCAGCGACGGTGCCGACGAGCACCCCGTCACCAAGGGGCTGCTCGAGCTGCGAGCCGAGGCCCTGGCCAAGCGAGCGACCGCCGCCGCCGCCGGTGGCGCCGATCCCGACGAGGACGGCCCTGCGGCAGCGTGAAGACGCTCGTTCTCCTCCGATCCGTGGTCGAACCGTTCGCACACCTTCCCGACGAGATCACGCTGAGCCGAGACGAGGTCGAACGGCTCCTCGAGGCACTCGACCTCGGCATGGCTGCGTCCGATCAACGGACAGGCCACTGGATCGCGCAACGGTCCGCTCAGACGATGCTGATCGCGAAGCTCTGGCCGGACCTCGGGGTGCTCCTCGAAGACTCTGATGGAGACGGGGATAGCCTGTGATCATGCGGCTCTACGACGGCCTCGGGGTCCTCGAGGCAGCGGAACGCCTCGGCCTCGAGGGGCGGGAGGTGTACCACCTCATCTTCAACGGCGAGCTCGATGGTGGTCCCGGCCGAGATGGTCGAGTTCACGTCCCCGAAGCGGCGATCATCGCCTACCAGCGGCAGGTCACCGCCACGAGCGAGGCCAAGACCGCCGTGAGCGACAAGCGCCGCTCACGATCTTGACGACCATGCGGCTCTACGACGGTCCGACGGTCGTCGAGGCAGCCCGTCGTCTCGACATGCGCATCAAGGACGTCTACCTCTTGGTCTTCGACGGCACGCTCGAAGGTGGCCCCGGCCGTGACGGTCATGTCCATGTCACGGAGGAAGCGATCGAGTCACACCTGCAAGGCGCAGGTTCGAAGCGATGACGCTGCGGCTCTACGAGGGCCTCACGGTGCCCGAGGCGGCCCGACGCCTCGGGCTCGAAGGGCAGGAGGTGTACCACCTCATCTTCGAGGGCGAGCTCGACGGTGGTCCGGGGCGAGATGGTGGCGTCCACGTGCCCGAAGCGGCCATCACCGCATACCAGCGAAAGCTCCCTGCCAGCATCTGACGCGCTGACTTCTGGACGCTGCACCACCGCAGCGGTGGTCCAGCGTCCAGAAAGCCCGTGAGATCGTCGGGGCTACTCCCAGGTGGTGAGGAGCTCGACGAGGGTCCGGACGCCGAAGCCGGTGGCGCCCTTGGCGAGGGGGCCGTCGTCGTCGTCGCTCGTCGACGGCCCGGCGATGTCGAGGTGGACCCACGGGATGTCGCCGACGAACTCCTGGAGGAACAGCCCAGCGGTGAGCGCCCCGCCGTGGGCGCCGTTGCCGATGTTCTTCATGTCGGCGATGGGCGAGTCGATGTGCTTGCGGTACTGCTTCGGCAGCGGCAGCGGCCACACCGGCTCGCCGGCGTCATCGGCTGCGGTTCGCACCTTGCCGGCGAGGTCGTCGTCGTTGGTCATGAGCCCGGCGATGCCCTTGCCGAGCGCCACCATGCACGCACCGGTGAGGGTGGCGAGGTCGATGATCGCCACCGGCTCCTCCTCGACGGCGAGGCTGAGCCCGTCGGCGAGGATGAGGCGGCCCTCGGCATCGGTGTTCAGCACCTCCACCGTCTTGCCGTTACGGATGGTGAGCACGTCGCCGGGGCGCAGGGCCCGGCCGCTCGGCATGTTCTCGGTGGCCGGCACGAAGGCCACCACCTTGACCGGCGGGGCCACCGCCGGCAGGGCCTTCATGGCCCCGATGACC
>JBBSLC010000260.1:0-2424 GCA_038255685.1 Acidimicrobiales bacterium
CACGGTCCCGCCCAGCGACAGGAACCGCTGCTCCGCCTGCATCGTGGCGCTCGAGTTCGCCTCGTTCGGCCCGATGAAGTCGACGAGCTGCACGCACTGCTCCCCGGTGTCGGTCCGCCCGAACTCCGTCCGGAACCCCACATCCTCCGGAGGAGGCGGCGGAGGGGCAGGCGTCGACGGGGTGTCGGAGACGGGTCGTGCAACAGGTGCCGGTCGACTCACTTCGCGCTCACCTCCACACGCAACGTTGCGAGCCTCGCCCCGCGCATCAAATTCACCACACGTGGCCTGGGCCGAGGCCGGAATCGAGTAGCCCGCAGAAACAAGCAAAGCAAGCAAAGACGCGGCTAGAGCTCGTCGCACGTCAACACTCCCTGGTAAGTGCTGGGTGTAGCGAAGGTGACCAAAGCCCAGTCGGTCGGGTTGAGACCGCGAGGGTCTGACTCCGGGTTCTTTAAGCGCAGGACCAGCACGCCCTCGTTCGGCGGTGGCGGATCCTCAACCACCTGAGAGACGTCCTGCAGAGCATCAGCGACGAGGCACGCATCCGGATCTGCAATTCGAACGTTGACTACCTCAAACGTCGCCCCAGCAGCATCAGCAAGCAGGCCGGGGAAACCCTGATCGGCATATTCGAACTCCTGGTTCAGCACCCTGTCCGCAGTAGAACTGTCGTAGATCGCATTCACTGCGTCGAGCATCTCGGCGACAGGTGCGCCGTCACGCTGCGCTACCGTCGCTTGTCCGAGGATGGCGTAGAGCTCATTCGCGACGGCCTCGACGTAGGCCTCGGTGATGTCGGCGGGGTCGTCGGGGACGGTGAAGGGGTCGACCTCTTCCTCGGTCGTGGTGGTCGTCTCCGCTTCGGTCGTCGCAGTCGACTCGGTGGTGGTGGTCGTCGAGACCGCCTCCTCCTCGCCTCCGCCTCCGCCTCCACCGCAGGCGCTGACCAGCAACAGAGCAGCGAGGGGCAGGCACCATTTGCGCACGTGCATGGAATAACACGAAAGTGCGAGCCACCGCAACGCACGGACGGCATCGCTAGGGTCGCCCTCGTGGACCTCCCCGACGGGCTCATCGCGGTCGTGAAGCGGGACTGCCCGACGTGCACGCTCGTCGCTCCGGTGCTCGGCGAGCTGGCGAGCGGTGGCGCGACCCTCACCGTCTGGTCGCAGGACGACCCCGGTTTCCCGGAGGGACTGGACGGGGTGGTGGACGACACCAGCCTCGAGCGGAGCTGGCACCTCGGGGTGGACACCGTCCCGACCCTCGTGAAGGTGGAGGCCGGCAGCGAGGTCGCCCGAACCGTCGGCTGGTCCCGAGAGCGGTGGGAGGAGCTCACTGGCACCACCGGCCTCGGACCAGACCTCCCCGACCACCGGCCCGGGTGCGGTTCGCTCACCGTCGACCCCGACCTCGCCGACGAGCTGGCAGTCCGGTTCGAGGGGCGATCGCTGCGCAGCCGCCACGTGGAGCTCGCCGAGCTCGAGGACGAGCACGAGGCGCTGTTCGACCGGGGCTGGACCGACGGGCTGCCGGTCGTCCCGCCCACGCCCGAGCGGGTGCTGCGCATGCTCACTGGCACGACCCGCGACCCGCAGGAGGTCGTCGCGATCGTCCCCCCCGACCTCGTCGACTGCACGGTCGAGAAGGTTGCGGTCAACGCCGTGCTGGCAGGCTGCAAGCCCGAGCACCTTCCCGTCGTGCTCGCCGCCCTCGAGGCCGCCTGCACGACTGAGTTCAACATCCACGGCCTGCTCGCCACGACGTGGTTCTCCAGTCCTGTCGTCCTCGTCAACGGACCCATCGCAACAGCGGTCGGCATGAACTCGGGTGTGAACGCGCTCGGTCAGGGCAACCGGGCGAACGCAACGATCGGCCGGGCGCTGCAGCTCGTCATCCGCAACGTGGGCGGCGGGCGCCCGGGCGGGGTCGACCGGTCGACGCTCGGCAACCCAGGCAAGTACACGTTCTGCTTCGCCGAGGCGGAGGCGACCTCACCGTGGGAGCCGCTCGCGCAGGCACGTGGCATCCCCGTCGGCACGAGCGCCGTCACCCTCTTCGCCGGGTCGGGCGTGCAGGGCGTTGTCGACCAGCTCAGCCGGACCCCCGAGTCGCTCGCCCGCAGCCTGGCCGCCTGCCTGCGCACCGTCGCCCACCCCAAGCTGCCCATCGCCTTCGACGCCATGCTCGTCATCTCACCCGAGCACGGTCGGGTCTTCCGGGAGGCGGGCTGGGACCGTGACCGCCTGCTCGCGGAGCTGACCTCTCTCCTCCAGCTCGACGGCGCCGAGCTCGTGCGGGGCGCCGGCGGCATCACCGAGGGCATCCCCGAGCACCTCGCCGGCGCCACCCTGCCGAAGTTCCGCGACGGTGGCCTCCTCATCACCTACGCGGGCGGCGACGCCGGGCTGTTCTCCGCCA
>JBBSLC010000261.1:0-2318 GCA_038255685.1 Acidimicrobiales bacterium
GAGGGCGACGAACCCCCCGTAGGCGACGCCGAGCAGCACGGCGAAGATGACGAGCAGCGGATACGAGCTGCCAGCCACGAGCCACACCGAGAAGGCGACCGGCTGGGCGGCCAGGCAGCCCTGCAGGAGCCGCACGGCCGGGACGCGACCGGACAGCGCCGTCAGGCCGAGCCGACCCACGATGCTCGAGGCGCCGACGATCCCCACGAGCAGTGCCGCCCGGCTCGAGGAGATGCCCTCGGCGGTGGCGAAGTCGACGATGAAGCCGAAGGCGATGAACAGCGGGATCGAGAAGAGCAGGCCGGTGAGGAAGAGCCGCTGGAACGCCGTGACCTTCGCCACCGCCCGCATGCGAGCGAGGGCCGGGGGTGACGCCGGGATGGGCGGCCGGAGCACCACGAGGCCGGCCGCGACGAGCAGGACGAGGTCGATGGCGGCGAGGACGAGGTACGCGGTGCGCCATCCGTGGTCGGCGATGAGGCGCTCGGCGAGGGGGACGAGCACGAGCGTGCCGACGCCGTTCCCGGTCGCGACGACGCCCATGGCCAGCGCCCGCCGACGGACGAACCACCCTCCGGCAGCCGCGTACATGGGGGTGACGATCAGTCCGCCGCCGAGGCCGACGCCGACCCCGTAGGTGAGGTAGCCGGCGACGACGCTGTCGACCCGTGAGGTGAGGGCGAGGCCGATGGCGAGCAGCGCCGCCCCGGTGATGACGAGGCGTCGGGGGCCGAAGCGGTCGGCGAGCGGGCCCGACACCACCCCGAAGCCGAAGAACAGCAGCAGCGTCACCCCGAAGACGAGGGCGGTCGAGCCTCGTCCTGCGTCGAGGTCGACGACCATGGCCTCGAAGAACGCGCCGAACGTGTACACGGTCCCGAACGCCGTCCCCGACGCGAGCGCCCCGGCGGCGACCACCGTCCACCCACGTCGTGAGTCGAGCCCCGTCGCCAGCACCTCCCGCAGTCCACCACAGGTCGCTCGGGCGCGATCGCATGCGCGTGTCACCCGCGCCGGGCTCGGCAGACGTCGGTCCTGTGAGCGCGTGGTGCCACGCGTCCGAAGGGAGGTCGAGGTGTTCGAGGTGGTCGGGTCAGACCTGTGGAGCTCGAGGTGACCGAAGCGGTCGTCCTCACCTCGGTCATGGGCGCGCTGCTCGTGACCGGGCTCGTGCTGACCGCCTGGTGGGGCGGGCGCAGCTACGTGCCCTGGGTGCCGGCCGACCCGACGGCGCGCCCTGCCCGCACGGCTGGGCTCACCTACGTCCGGGGGGTGGCGGTCGCACTGGTCGGCGGCTTCTGGGCGGGCGCGCTCGTGACCGGCTCGGCCATGCGCCTCACCATGCGCTTGCTGGCGGTGACCGCAGGGCCCGATGCCCAGGGAAGGCGCACCGAGGCGGAGGAGGTCGTCGGCGAGATCGACCTCGGTGGCACGATCGGGCTCCAGATCTTCGGCGGCATCCTCCCCGGGTTGCTGAGCGGTGCGCTCTACGTCCTCGTCCGCCGGTGGCTCCCGGGAGGTCGCCTGGGCGGGGTCGTCTTCGGGCTCCTGCACCTGGTGGTGGCGGCGACCAGGGTCGAGCCCCTGCGGGCCGACAACCCCGACTTCGGCATCGTCGGCCCCGGTTGGCTCGCGGCGCTGACCTTCGGCCTCGCCTCGGTGGTGCACGGGATGGCGGTGGTGGCGATCGCCAACCGGGCGAGCGCGGCGATCCCGCCACGCGCTGCATCACGGACGAGGCGGGTCAGGGCGTGGTCACCCCTCGTGCCGCCGGTGCTGCTGCTCATCCCTGGCTTCTTCCTGTTCGTGCCCCTCGCCATCGGCCTCGCCATCGCCGTGCTCGCCTCGAGGATGGACGGGATCCGAGGCGCAGCCAAAAGCCGCACCGCCATCACCGGCGGCCGGCTCGCCTTCGGCGCGCTCGCGCTCGTGGCGCTCCCCGGCACCGTCGCCGCCGTGGCCGAGGTCGTCCGCTCCGGTTGACGCTGCTCAGGCGATGCCGCCGTTGGACGAGAGCAGCTGGCCGTTGACCCAGGCGCCCTCCGTCGAGCAGAGGAACGAGACGAGGTTGGCGACGTCGACGGGCTGACCGACGCGACCGACGGGTGTCGCTCGCGAGACGTCGGCGATCTGGTCGGGTGTCATCCATCCCGTGTCGGTGGCCCCCGGGTTGATCACGTTCGCGGTGACGCCCAGGTGCGCGAGCTCGTGGGCGGCGGCGAGGGTGATGCGGTCGAGGGCGGCCTTGCTCGCCCCGTAGGGGAGGTTGTGGACCGTGTGGTCGCTCGTGAGGGCGATGATCCGGCCGCTCCCGTGGC
>JBBSLC010000262.1:0-2307 GCA_038255685.1 Acidimicrobiales bacterium
CGCCCAGGCCGGACCGGTCGGGGGCTTCGACGCCCGAGACGTCGTCACCTACAGCTTCGCCACCCAGGCGCTCATCGTCCCGATCGCCATCTTCAGCGCTGGGGGCTCGAGCATCGACCTGGCCGAGCGCATCCGCACCGGCGACGTCGTGATCGACCTGTACCGCCCGCTCGACTTCCAGGGCTACTGGCTGGCCCAGGACCTCGGCCGGGCTGCGCAGGGCCTCCTCACCCGGGGGCTCGCCAGCTTCGCAGCGGGCTTCATCGCCTTCACCCTCGTCGTCCCCTCGACGGTCGGAGGCATCGGGGCCGCTGCGCTCACGCTGGTCCTCGCCGTGCTCGTCAGCTTCGGGTTCCGCTACCTCGTCGCGCTCGGCTCGTTCTGGCTCGTCGACGACCGGGGCTTGACCCTCATGGGCGGTGTGCTCGCCATGTTCCTCTCCGGGTTCCTCGTCCCGGTCACGTTCTTCCCGGGTTGGCTCCAGGGCGTCGCCGCCGCCTCGCCGTTCCCGTCCATGGTCCAGCTGCCGGTCGAGGTGTTCCTCGGCCAGCACGACTTCGCCGGCGTCGGGCGGATCGTCGCGACCCAGGTGGGCTGGTTCGTCGCCCTGGTGGCGGCGGGGCGGGCGCTCGGCGCCACCGCCATCCGCAAGGTGGTGGTCCAGGGTGGCTGAGGCGACGACCGTCCTCGGCCCGATCCGGCGCAACGTCCGCCTCTACCGCCACCTGGCCGGCGCCCGCGTCCGCAGCGACCTGCAGTACCGGGCGTCGCTCGCGCTGTTCAGCTTCGGCACGCTCGTGGTGACGGGCCTCGACTTCGTGGCGATCGCCGTCCTGTTCGTCCAGGTCCCGACCCTCGCGGGGTGGGACCTGGCCGAGGTGGCGTTCCTCTACGGCACCGCCGGTGTCTCGTTCGGTCTCGCCGACATGGCAGTGGGCTCGGTCGAGAAGGTGAGCGAGCGCATCCGACGAGGGACCTTCGACACGCTCCTCCTCCGACCGGCGGGCACGCTGCTCCAGGTCGTCACCGACGAGTTCGCCCTGCGCCGGATCGGCAAGGTGGCCCAGCCCGCCGCCGTGCTCGTGTACGCACTCGTGCGGCTCGAGGTCGACTGGAGCGCAAGGAGGGTCGGCCTCGCCGCGGTGATGGTGGTCGCAGGCTCCGTGATCGCCGGCGCCATCTGGGTCGTCACCGCAGCGGCGACGTTCTGGACGGTCGAGGGCAGGGAGGCAGCGAACGCCGTCACCTACGGCGGCAACGCGCTCACCCAGTACCCGCTCTCCCTCTACGGCGAGGTCGTGCGGTCGTTCGCGTTCATCGTCCCGATCGCCTTCATCAGCTACCTGCCCTCGGTCGAGGTGCTGGGCAAGGACGACCCGCTCGGTGTCCCCGAGTGGCTGCGCTACGCCTCGCCGCTCGTCGCCGTCGTCAGCGTCGTCCTCGCCACCCTGGCCTGGCGGTTCGCCGTGCGCCACTACCGGAGCACGGGGAGCTGACGGTCACCATGCTCCGAACGATGCGCTCCCCGCTCGGGCGCCGGGCGTCGTCGTGCCATCGCTCCGTGCGGCGCGCTCCAGGAGGTGCGCTGTGGCGCTGATCGAGCTCGAGGGTGTCGAGAAGACCTTCACCGTGCTGCGGCGTGCTGGTGTCGTGCGGCGCGAACGGACGGTGGTGCGCGCCGTCGACGGGATCGACCTGACCGTCGAGTCCGGCGAGGTCGTCGGCTACATCGGGCCGAACGGGGCCGGGAAGTCGACGACCGTCAAGCTCCTCACCGGGATCCTGGTGCCCTCCGCCGGGACGGTGCGCGTCGCCGGGCTCGACCCGAGTCGGCGCCGGGTCGAGCTGGCCCGGCGCATCGGCGTGGTGTTCGGCCAGCGCACCCAGCTGTGGTGGGACCTGCCGCTGCGGGACTCCTTCGACCTGCTGCGCCACGTCTACGACGTCCCCGCCGAGCGCCACCGAGCCACCCTCGCCGGCTTCGTCGAGCTGCTCGACCTCGGGCCGTTCCTCGACACGCCGGTGCGCCAGCTCTCGCTGGGTCAGCGCATGCGGGGGGACCTCACGGCTGCGCTGCTGCACGAACCCGAGCTGCTCTACCTCGACGAGCCCACGATCGGTCTCGACGTCGTCTCCAAGTCCCGGGTTCGGGAGTTCCTCGCCACCGTGAACGCCGAGCGGGGTGTCACCGTGCTGCTCACGACCCACGACCTCGCCGACGTCGAACGGCTGTGCAAGCGCCTCGTGGTGATCGACCTCGGGCGCATCGTCTACGACGGCGGCGTGGCCGAGCTCGTCGATGCCCAC
>JBBSLC010000263.1:0-2288 GCA_038255685.1 Acidimicrobiales bacterium
ACGACCGGGCGGTCCTGGTCTTCGCCGCCGTCGCCTCCAGCCCCCGGCAGGTGGACGAGGTCCTCGACGCCGTCGACCGCTTCGTGTGGTCGTTCCCCGAGGTCGAGGTCGTCGACACCGGCCGCTACTGGGTCGACACCGCCTGACCGCAATCGCCGATGGCGGCGGAGCCGGCGGCTTCGTGGCGCCACCTCGGAGCGACAAACGTGAGGTCCGAGGATTCCGGTCACGGAAACCATGTGCCGGGCAGGGCACATGTTCCCGGAACCGGGGACGCAGGTGCTCAGGGAGCGGTGGCCGTGCCGCCCGGGAGCGCGGCCAGCATCGCAACGACCCGTCCCTCGACGTCGGCGTGGGTGAGGCCCAGCGAGCGGAGCGGGCCGTCGTCGTCCTCCAGCTCGAGCAGCGCGAGCAGGATGTGCTCGGTGCCGATGTAGTTGTGCCCGAGCCGCAGCGCCGACCGGAAGGTGAGCTCGAGGACCTTGCGGGCACCGACGTCGTAGGGGATGAGGGCGGGCACCTGCTCCACTGCCTCCGGCAGCGTGGGTTCCAGCGCGGCGCGCACGTCATCGGTGGATCGGCCCTCCGACACCAGCAGCCGGGCGGCGATGGCGGTGGGCTCGGCGAGCAGCCCGAGTGCGAGGTGGCCGACCGTGATGGCGTCGTTGCCGGCGTCCCGGGCTTCCTCCTGGGCAGACAGCACGCACCGCTTCGCCCGCTCCGTGAACCGGTCGAAGCCGTTGTCGCCGTCGACCATGGCACTCGCGTCGACCGGGTTCGACGGGACGAACCGCTTGCGGACCGCCTGCTTGGTGACGCCCATGCTGCGCCCGATCTCCGTCCACGAGGCACCCGAGCGCCGGGCCTGGTCGACGAAGTGCCCGACGAGGTGGTCGGCCACGTCGCCGAGGTGGTCGGCCGCCGCCATCGCGTCGGTGAGGCGATCGAGCGGGTCCTCGTGCACCCGGTTGATCGCGTCGATCAGATCGTCCATCCGAATGTTCGATGTCGGGCCGGTCATGCGACAACCATAGGTTGTCGATGGTCCAGCGTCAACCCAGGGTTGTCGCACCCCGTCTCACCCCTGACCCGTCGCCGCTGGCCCGGTGGAAGCCACGAGATCCTGTGGCAGGCTCGCCGGATGGCCCGTCGACGACAGACCAGCTCCCGCCGGTACCCGCGTACGGCGCGCCTCAACGAGCTCGTCCGGGAGATCGTGGCCGAGGAGCTCGAGCGCATCGACGACGAGCGCCTCGGCTTCCTGACCATCACCGCGGTCGAGGTGGACCCCGGCATCGAGCACGCCAAGATCCACTGGTCCGACCTCGGTGCATCCGACGAGGTCGTCCTCGAGGTCCTCGAGGAGCACCGACCCCGGTTGCAGCAGGCGGTCAACCGCCAGACGCACATGCGCCGCACGCCGATCCTGTCGTTCCACGCCGATGAGGTGGCCCGCGGCGCGACTCGCATCGAGGAGATCCTG
Source organism: Acidimicrobiales bacterium (assembly GCA_038255685.1). Lineage (GTDB taxonomy): Bacteria > Actinomycetota > Acidimicrobiia > Acidimicrobiales > CADCSY01 > CADCSY01. Next base: position 1,484 of record JBBSLC010000263.1, read on the forward strand.
CGCGACCTCGAGATCCCCGAGGACGCCCCCGACGCCGGCGAGCCGGCCCCGGTCGAGGGCGACGCCGCCCCCGCGGGCGACGACGGCTGATCCCGTGAGCACCCTCGCCGAGGTCGCCGACGTGGTGCGCTCGGCCGAGAGCTTGGCGCTCGCCTGCCACCACCACCCCGACGGCGACGCGCTCGGCTCCATGCTGGCGATGCACCTGCTGTGCGAGGCGAACGGCGTGCCCTCGGTGGCGTCGTGGCCGAGCCCGTGGGTCGTCGCCCCCCACTACGAGTTCCTTCCCGGCCTCGATCGGTGCAGCCCGCCGTCGGCGTTCCCGAGCCAGCCCGACGTCCTCGTCACCTTCGACCTCGGGAACACCGGCCGGCTCGGCGACCTCGCCCCCGCGGCGCAGCGCTCCCGTCGGGTCGTCGTGCTCGACCACCACCCCGACAACCAGCGCTTCGGGACCCACAACCTGGTCGACGAGACCGCCGCCGCCACGGCCGTCCTGGTGCGTCGCCTGGCCGGGGAGCTGGGGTGGGCGCTCACGCGTGACGTGGCCCTCAACCTCTACGTCGGCCTGGTCACCGACACGGGCCGGTTCCGCTACCCGAACACGACGCCCGACGTCTTCCACCTCGCCGAGGAGCTGGCCGAGTACGACCTGCCGATCGCCCGCATCACCCGCGAGCTGTTCGAGAAGCACCGCTTCCAGTACGTGCAGCTCCTCTCCATGGCGCTGGCCCGGACCGAGCTCGACACCGACCGCGGGTTCGTCGTGGCGTGGCTCACCGAGCAGGACCTCCACGACTTCGAC
>JBBSLC010000264.1:0-2251 GCA_038255685.1 Acidimicrobiales bacterium
GCTCGACGCGATCACCCAGGGCGCGGCCGAGCTGGTCCGTGCGGACGTCGCCGCCCTGCGCTTCATCGACGAGGACGACCCCGACTTCATGGTCATGGTGTCGTCCGTCGGCATCGACGACGCCATCGCCGATGAGGTCCGCAGGTCGCCGCTCGGTGTCGGCGTCAGCGGTCAGAGCATCGTCACGAACCGGCTCTGCGTGCAGCACGACTACACCCGATGGGACAACGCGGTCACCCAGCTCGTCGCGGGTGGCGTGCGGACGGCCCTGGCCACGCCGGTGCACCTCGGTTCGGAGCCGATCGGCAGCCTCGTCGTCGCCACGCACCGGGCCGACCGGCACTACTCCACCGCCGAGCAGGACGCTCTCATCAGCTTCGCCGAGCACGTCAGCATCGCCCTGAACGACGCCCACTCGGTGCGGGCCATGAACGACGCGCTCGACAAGGCCGTCCACCAGGCCATGCACGACGATCTGACCGGCCTGGCGAACCGGGCGTGCTTCTACGACCGGGCCGAGCAGGCCCTGCGTGCCGCACAGCGCACCGGCACCGTGACCGCCGTCCTGCTGTTCGACCTCGACCGGTTCAAGGAGATCAACGACACCCTCGGCCACCGCTACGGCGACCGGGTCCTGTGCGCCATCGAGCCACGCATCGCCCCGCTCCTGCGCTCATCCGACACGCTCGCCCGCCTCGGCGGCGACGAGTTCTGCGTGCTGTTGCCCGACGTCTCGGGCCTGGGCGACGCCATCGACGTCGCCAACCGGCTCACCCGGGCCATCGAGGAGTCCCTCGACATCGACGGCATGACCCTGGTCGTCGAGGCCAGCTGCGGGGTCACCGTCGCACCCGACCACGGTGACACCGCTGACCTGCTCCTGCAGCGCTCCGACATCGCCATGTACGCCGCCAAGCGCTCGCACCTGCGCGTGGCGGCCTACGAGGACGACCTCGACCGCAACACCCCCGACCGCCTCGCCCTGCTCGGCGAGCTCCGCCACGCCATCGCCAACGAGGAGCTGGTCCTGCACTACCAGCCGCAGGTGAACCTGGCGACCGGTGAGATCGAGGGCGTCGAGGCGCTCGTGCGGTGGCAGCACCCCCGTCGCGGGCTGCTCGGTCCCGACGTCTTCATCCCGCTGGCCGAGGACACCGGCTTCATCCACCCGCTCACGTCGTGGGTGCTGGACGCCGCCCTCGACCAGCTCCGCCACTGGACCGGCCTCCCCGGCTCCGGGATGGCGGTGCGGTTCACCGTCGCCGTGAACCTGTCGACGCAGAGCCTCCTCGACGACTGCTTCGCCACCGAGGTCCTGGCCGCCCTCGACCGAGCCGGGATCCCGCCCGCCCGCCTCGTCCTCGAGATCACCGAGACGACCCTCATGGCCGACCCGGAGCGCGCCACGCGGGTGCTCAACTCCCTCGCCGAGCGCGGCGTCCGCTTCGCCATCGACGACTTCGGCACCGGCTACTCGTCGCTCGCCTCGCTCAAGGACCTGCCGGTCCACGACCTCAAGATCGACAAGTCCTTCGTGGCCGGCATGGACGAGAGCTCCGACGACGCCGTCATCGTCCGATCGGTCATCGAGCTCGGCCACACGCTGGGCCTGCGCACCATCGCCGAGGGCGCCGAGAACGTCGAGATCCTGGCCCGGCTCGCGAACCTGGGCTGCGACAGCGCCCAGGGCTACGCGGTCGCCCGGCCGATGACCGCCTGCGAGCTCGTGGGCTGGATGCGCGCCCGCAGCACGACCGACGCCGCCGTCCACGTCTGAGCCGCTCCCTGCGGGCGGGCGTAGGTTCGGCGCATGCCCCTGACCGGTGAATACGAGCCGAGCCCGTCCCGCTGGGTGCGCGAGCAGGTGGAGACCTACGAGTCCTCCAACGGCCAGGAGGGGAACACCCTCCGCGACACCGGCCTGCCGGTCATCATCGTGACCAGCCGTGGCCACCGCTCGGGCAAGATCCGCAAGACGCCGCTGATGCGGGTGGAGCACGAGGGCGAGTACGCGCTGGTCGCCTCCAAGGGCGGCGCCCCGGAGCACCCCGAGTGGTACTCCAACCTGATCGCCGACCCGACGGCCGTCATGATTCAGGACGGCCCCGAGCCCTGGGACGCCGTGGTCCGCCGGGTCGAGGGCCACGAGCGGGCCGAGTGGTACGAGCGGGCGATCGCCGTGTTCCCGCCCTACGCCGAGTACCAGGAGAAGACGGACCGGGAGATCCCGGTCTTCGTCGCCAGGCGGGCC
>JBBSLC010000265.1:0-2195 GCA_038255685.1 Acidimicrobiales bacterium
GGCATGTTCGTCAGCAGGTAGAGCGGGACGCCGGCCGAGCGCAGCCGCTCGACGAGCACCCTGGTGCCGGGCACCTCACCAGCGATCATCTCGTCCTGGCGCTTCCAGGCGTGGACGAGCGCAGCGTGGGCGGGGTGCCTGCTCGCAAGCTCGTCGCAGGCCTCGCCGAACGACCGGCCGGCGTCGAGCTCGCCGTTCCACTCGGGGGTGCAGACCTCCCCGAGGAACCATGCGCGCTCGGCGGGATCAGGGATGAGTGGCTCGTAGACGAGCCCGGGGTCCCAGCGGAGGAGCACGCCCCCGATGTCGAACACCACGTTCGTCACGGACCCGCTCACGATCTTCGAGCATGACAGAGCCCGCTCGTCTGGGCCGCCGCACAGGCGAGCTCGCTGATCCCAGATCGGCGTCGAGGCCCGCGTCGTGGAGCTCGTCGAAGGGCGGACGGTCCGTGCGGCGGAGGTGACAGCATGCGGGCGTGGGGGACGACGGAGGAGCAGGGCGCCAACGGGTCATCGACTCGCTCCGGTTGCAGGCCCTCGGACCGGAGCCCATCTACGCCGTCGTGCTCGACCGCCTCGCCGACGACATCGAGGCCGGCGGAGCGACGTGGCGAGGCCTCGAAGCGCTCGGTGCGCTGCGGCTCGACGACAACGCTGCCCTCCGGATCGCCGGTGCGGCGCACCGTGTCGCCCTCGCCGGTGCTGCGCCCGCGTACGCCCGCCACCTCCCGACCTGCGGTGGCGACGGTGACGCCGAGGCGGCGTGGCCGGCGCTGCGGGACCTCTGCGCGTCGGGGGCCCTCGATCAGGAGGTGCTCCGACCGGTCCAGACGAATGAGCCGGCCCGCACCGCCGCCCTCCTCCCCGGCTTCGCCACGATCGCTCGAGAGACGGGTCTTCCCCTTCGGCTGCTGGAGGTGGGCGCCTCGGCCGGGCTCCTCCTCCGGTTCGACCGCTACCGGATCTCCGTCGGTCCGCACGACTGGGGCGACGCGTCGTCGCCCGTGCGGATCGTCGCCGAGGGCGACGCGTCGCTCGGCCCGGTCGAGGTGGCGTCGAGGCGGGGGTGCGATCCTCGACCGCTCGACCCGGTGGCCGACCGGCTCGTCCTCCTCTCGTTCGTCTGGCCCACCCAGGTCGACCGCTTCCGGGTGGTGGAGGCAGCGCTCGACCTCGCGCCGACCGTGGCGGTGGAGGTCGATCGCACCGGCGCCGGCGACTGGCTCACGCACGAGCTGGCAGCACCGGTGGAGGGGGTGACGACGGTCGTCTACCACTCGATCGTGTGGCAGTACCTCTCGCCCGAGGAGCAGGGGGTCGTCCGGCACGAGATCGAAGCTGCCGGCGCACGCGCCATGCCGGGGGCACCGGTGGCCTGGCTGCGCTACGAGCCGCACCGTCGCCCCGAGATCGGTGTCGAGCTGCGCCTCACCCTCTGGCCAGGCGGTGAGGACCGGTCGCTCGCCCTGTGCGGCTACCACGGCACCCCGGTCCGATGGGGCCCGGCCCCGTCCTGATCGTCTTCTGCCCCGGGGTCAGGGCGACGGTCTTCGGCGCGATCGACCCGGTTCGTGGGTCGAATGTGCCAGAGAGCTCTGTTGGTCGGCCGCTCCGCTCCCGAGTGGCCACGGTGATCGGGGCCGACCGTAGGGTTGGGCCATGTCGCAGCGACCTTCTGGCCACGACGTCCCCGCGGGCACCGAGGGGGGTGAGGCTCCGGGCGGGCCGGCGGGGCCACCGCCGCCCGAGCCGTCCCACGCGGAGCGGTGCCGGACGCTCGTCGCGTCCCAGGCGCGGGGTGCGCTGTCGACGCTCGCCGCAGAGCCCGCCGGCTACCCGTACGGGTCCGTGGCCAGCTACGCGCTCGACGAGGCGGGCAACCCGCTGTTCTTCGTGAGCCTGATGGCCGAGCACACCCAGAACGCCCTGCGCGACCCCCGTGGGAGCCTCCTCGTCACCGAGCCGGTGCCCGACGGGGCCGACCCGCTCGCCAGCGGCAGGGCGACCCTGCTCGGCGATCTCGCCGAGGTCGGGGCGGGCGAGCGCACGGCCGTCCGGGACCGCTACCTCGAGGCCATCCCGACGGCGGCGTACTACATCGACTTCGGTGACTTCACCTTCTACCGGCTGACGGTGCGCGACATCCGCTACGTCGGCGGCTACGGCCGGATGAGCTGGGTCGACGCCACCGCC
>JBBSLC010000266.1:0-2180 GCA_038255685.1 Acidimicrobiales bacterium
CCGCACGATGTACCGCTGGCGCCCCCGTGCCCGCGGTCGCGCCACCAAGATCCGCAAGCGCACCTGCCACATCACGATCATCGTGAGCCCGATGCCGGCCGAGATGCTGGCGATCGAGTCGGCCAAGCGCGAGGCCGTCCCCGGCAGCCGCGCCGCCCGCCGTCGCGGTCAGGAGTCCGCCACCCGCGCGGCTCGCGTCGCTGGCTCCCAGCAGGGCGACGATGTGGCCGAGGCCGCCGAGGAGGCCGGCATCGTCGATCAGGACGCTGCCGCCGTCGAGGCGCTCGCCGACGCCGGCCTCGCCGAGACGGGCGAGACCACCACGACCGACGGTGGCGTCGCCGAGGCCGCCGAGCAGGCAGAGATCGTCGACCAGGACGCTGCCGCTGCCGAGGCGCTCGAAGACGCCGACCTGGCCGAGACCGGCGAGACCGCCGCTGCCGAGCCGGCCGCCGACGACGACAGCACGGAAGAGAAGTAACCATGGGCCAGAAGATCCATCCCTACGGCTTCCGCCTGGGCATCACCACCGATTGGAAGAGCCGCTGGTTCGCCGACCGTGGCGAGTACCGCGACTTCGTCATCGAGGACTGGAAGATCCGCGACTTCCTCATGACCGAGCTGCCGCATGCCGCGATCAGCCGGGTCGAGATCGAGCGGACCCGAGAGAAGCTCCGCGTCGACGTGCACACCGCACGGCCGGGCATCGTCATCGGACGCAAGGGCTCCGAGGCCGACCGCCTCCGTGCCGGTCTGACCAAGATCAGCGGCAACCCCAAGGTCCAGCTCAACGTCGTCGAGATCAAGCAGCCCGAGATGGACGCTGCGCTGATCGCCCAGGGCGTCGCCGACCAGCTCGCCGGCCGCGTGGCGTTCCGCCGGGCCATGAAGCGTGCCGTGCAGTCCGCCCAGAAGGCCGGCGCCCTCGGCATCCGGGTCCAGTGCTCGGGTCGCCTCGGCGGCGCCGAGATGGCCCGCACCGAGTGGTACCGCGAGGGTCGCGTCCCGCTGCACACCCTGCGCGCCGACATCGACTACGGCTTCCGCGAGGCCCGCACCACCGCCGGTCGGATCGGCGTCAAGGTGTGGATCTACAAGGGCGAGATCCTTCCCTACAAGTCCTCCGACGAGGACAAGATCAACCGCGAGGCCGCGATGGCCGTCGGCGAGACCTCGGGTGGTGCGGCCAAGCCGGTCGTGTCCTCCGCAGCTCGTCGCCGTGCCGACGAGGCCGAGGCCGACGCCCCCGCCGAGGGCGCCGAGGTCGAGCCCCTGATCAAGGAAGCGGATCCCGAGCTCGAGCGCCTCCTCGCAGAGGAAGAGGAGATCGAGCGCCAGACGAAGGAGCGCCACGAGGCGCCTCACTTCCGAGACGGGCAGGACTGAGGTACCGACATGCTGATGCCAAAGAAGGTCAAGCACCGCAAGCAGCACCGCGGCCGCACCCGCGGCCAGGCGAAGGGCGGCACGACCGTCTCCTTCGGTGAGTACGGCATCCAGGCCCTCGAGCCGGGCTGGATCACCGCCCGCCAGATCGAGGCCGCCCGCATCGCCATGACCCGCAAGACCCGTCGTGGCGGCAAGGTGTGGATCAACATCTTCCCGCACAAGCCCGTCACGCAGAAGCCCGCCGAGACCCGCATGGGTTCCGGCAAGGGCAACGTCGAGCACTGGGTCGCCGTCGTGCGCCCCGGCCGGATCATGTTCGAGCTGTCGTACCCCGACGAGGCCCTCGCCCGCGAGGCCATCGAGCGTGCGATCCAGAAGCTGCCCATCCGGGCCCGCTTCGTCACCCGTGAGGAGGCGCTGTAGCCATGGCCAACGACGTCGTCCGCAGCCTCGATGACGAGGCCCTCCTGACCCGCCTCGCCGATGCCCGCGAGGAGCTCTTCAACCTCCGTTTCCAGAAGGCCACCGGCCAGCTCACCAACACCGGGCGCGTCGCCCAGGTGAAGCGTGAGATCGCCCGCTGCCTGACCGAGGCCCGCAGCCGCGAGATCACCGCGGCCGAGGACCTCGCCGCCCAGACCACGACTGCCGAGGGTTGACCCCGATGTCTGCAACCGAGACCAACGCCGGTGCGCCGGAGCGGGCCAGCCGCAAGGTGCGCGACGGCGTCGTCGCCTCCACGAAGATGGACAAGACCATCATCGTCGAGGTCGAGTCCCGCAAGCCCCACC
>JBBSLC010000267.1:0-2130 GCA_038255685.1 Acidimicrobiales bacterium
AGCTCGAGGATCAGGCCCGGGTGCGTGCGGGACACGACGATCTGGGGGCCCTTGGCCGTCTTGCGGACCTCGACGATGTAGGCCTTGAGGCGGGCGTTGTTCTCGGGCCGCTCGTGGGGCACCTGCTCGGCCTGGGGCAGCAGCGCCTCGACCCGACCGAGGTCGAGGAGGGTGTAGCGGCTGTCGTTCTGCTGGACGATGCCGGTGACGATGTCGCCCTCGCGCCCCGCGTACTCCTCGTACTTGAGCTCGCGCTCGGCCTCGCGGATGCGCTGGGTCATCACCTGGCGAGCGGTCTGGGCGGCGATGCGGCCGAAGTTCTCCGGCGTCACGTCGAAGACGTCGCCCTCGGGCTCACCGTCGTCGTCGAGCTCCTGGCCGTAGACGCGGATGTCGAAGGTGGCGGGGTCGATGGTGACCCAGGCGTACTCGAGCGCGCCGGGCATCCGCTTGTAGGCGGACTCGAGCGCGTCGGCCAGGGCGGCCATGAGGGTGTCGACGGAGATGCCCTTCTCGGCGGCGAGCGCCTGGAGGGCCTCGAACATGTCGGGGTTGCTCATCGGGATTCCTTGGTCGATGCGGTCTGCTGCTTCGGCTTCTTCTTCTTGGCGGCGCCGGCCTTCTTGGCGGCGGGCTTGCCCGGCTTCTCGTTGCTGCCCCAGGTGAACACGGTGCGGGCGCGCTCGATGTCGGCGATGGCCACGGTGCGCTCGCCGCCCTCCTCGAGCTCGACGGTGACGGTGCGCTCGTCTGCGCTGCGCAGCACGCCGCGCACGCGGCGCTCGCCCTCGACCTCGGGGTTGGTGCGGATGGTCACCTCGTCGCCCACGGCGCCGGCGAAGTGCTCGGCCGTGCGGAGGTTGCGCTCGAGCCCGGGGCTCGTGACCTCGACGACGTAGGAGCCGCTGATGGGGTCCTGCTCGTCGAGCACAACGTTCAGCTGCCGGGCGACGCTGGTGAGGGTCTCGAGGTCGACCCCGCCCGTGTGGGTGATCGCCACGACCAGCTTTCCCCCGGCGAGGGTGATGTCGTAGATGTCAGCGCCGGCCTCGGCGGCGAGGGGCTCGACCAGGCTGCGGACGAGATCGGTCTTGGCCATGGGGTGCACCTCCTCTTCGCGTCGGGGTCCAGAAAGCAGAGAAGCGTGGGCCAGAGGCCCACGCTCCAGCAGGAACGAGTTCGGTCGATGACCCTACCCGAAGCGGCGCCGGACCGATGAGTCGCCGGGGTCGGTCAGTAGGACCGGGCGCAGATGGCGTAGAGGTCGTCCTCGTCCTCGTTCGCGGGCACGCCGCCGTCGGCTCGCTGGATGCACCGGACCGTGACCGCCTTGGTGCCGAGCTGGTCGGCAGCGTCCTTGCCGGCGACCACCGACCACGGGACCCGGGCGAAGCCGGTGGCCGCAGCCTCGATCGCCTCGTCGAGGGTGGCGACGTCGACGGTGCGCTCCTGCAGCCTCGTGGCCGCCTCGGCCAGGAGGGCGGCCTGGATCTCCTCGAGCAGCGCCGGGATGGCGGTGGCGATGTCGGCCAGGGCGATCGGGGTCTTGTCGCCCGTGTCGCGGCGTACCAGCACCGCCTTGCCCTCGGCGACGTCGCGGGGGCCGACCTCGAGCCGGACGGGGACGCCCTTCAGCTCCCAGTCGGTGGAGCGGCGGCCGAACGGGGTGTCGACGCGGTCGTCGAGGCGGGAGCGGACGCCGGCGGCGGTGAGCTCGTCGTGGATCGACCGGGCGACGTCGCCGGCACCGTCCTCGTCGCGTATGCAGAGGACGACCGCCTGGAGGTGGGCCAGCCGGGGCGGCACCCGCAGGCCGCGGTCGTCGCCGTGGCACATGATCAGCCCACCGACCATGCGCGTGGACGTGCCCCAGGACGTGGTCCAGCACAGCTCCTGCTGGCCCTCGCCGCTGAGGTACTTGATGTCGAAGGCGGTGGCGAAGTTCTGGCCCAGCTCGTGGCTGGTGCCCATCTGCAGGGCCTTGCCGTCGCGCATCATCGCCTCGCACGCCATCGTGTTGATGGCGCCGGCGAAGCGGTCGTAGCTGGGCTTGATGCCGAGGTGCAGCGGCATGGCCAGCACGTTCACCATGAAGTCGGCGTAGGCGTCGTGGAGGATGCGGGTGGCGTA
>JBBSLC010000268.1:0-2108 GCA_038255685.1 Acidimicrobiales bacterium
ATGAGCGAGTCGTTCACCGGGGCGCAGTGGGTCTGGATGATGAAGACGTCGGCGCCGCGGATCGACTCCTCGTAGCGGCAGTGGATCTCGCCGTTGGCGAACTCCCGCAGGTTGGGCCGGCCGAGGGCCACACCGAGGTGATCGGCGATCTCGGTCGCCAGCGGCTCGTGGGAGCGACCGGCGTACAGCTCCAGGCGCTTCTTGGTGACCAGCTCCATGTGCCGTCCTCGCGTCAGCCGGCAGACGGCGGGTCCCCGCCTGCGGACGAAGTGTAGAACGGCCCGGTCACCGTGCCAGCGGCCACGCTCGCCCCCGGCGCCAGGGAGGCGAAGGGGCCGACGGTGGAGCCCTCGCCGATCTCCGCAGACGTCGCCACGGTGTTGGCCACCACGCACCCCTCGCCGACGATCGTGTCCACCAGGCGCGTGTCGGGGCCGATCTCGCAGCGGCCACCGACGACGGTGTCGCCCTGGAGGATGGTGCCGGGGAACAGCGTGACGTCTGCACCGAGGCGCACCCCGGTGTCGATGTAGGTCTGGAGCGGGTCGACCATGGTCACGCCCTCGGCCAGCCAGCGGGCGTTGGTCCGCCGGCGCAGCTCGGCCTCGGCGAGAGCCAGCTGGGCGCGATCGTTGACCCCCGCGAGCTCCGCCGGGTCCTCGACGACGACAGAGCCGACCGGGTAGCCGGCCTCGGCCAGGACGGCGACCACGTCGGTGAGGTAGTACTCGCCCTTCGCGTTGTCGGGGGTGACGCGCCGAAGGGCGGGAGCGACGACGCTGCGCCGGAAGCAGTAGATCGACATCGCCACCTCCTCGATGGCGCGCTGCTCCTCGTCGGCGTCGACCTCCTCGACGATCCTGGCGATGGCGCCGCTGCGGTTGCGCACCACACGGCCGTACCCGGTGGGATCGTCGAGGTAGGTGGTCAGGAGGGTGGCGGCTGCGTCTGCCTCGCGGTGGGCGGTGACGAGGCGAGCGAGCGACGCGGTGCTGAGCAACGGCGTGTCACCCGGCACGACGAGGACGTCACCGTCGTCATCGCCGTCGTCGGGGAAGGCGGTCAGGGCCACCATCACGGCGTCGCCCGTCCCCCGCTGGACCTGCTGCTCGACGAAATCGATGTCGAGCGCCGGCGGGCCGTGCTCGATCAGCTTCTTCGTGACCCGCTCGGCGCCGTGGCCGACGACGACCACCGAGCGCTCGACCTCGAGCCCAGCGACGGCGTCGAGGATGTGCAGGAGCATCGCCCTCCCGCACAGCAGGTGCAGGGGCTTCGGTCGGGCCGAGCGCATGCGCGTGCCTGACCCGGCAGCCAAGACGACCGCAACAAGTGGCGCGGCATCGTTGTCCGGGGTCGCAGGACGCATGCGTCGTTCCTACCACCCCCGGTGCCGGGACCTCCACCGTTGCTGGTTGCTCGGGGGGGAGGACTCGAACCCCCATTCTCTGGACCAAAACCAGATGTCCTGCCGTTGGACGACCCCCGATCGGCGTCCGCGAGGCTACCTGCGGCCGTCGGACCCGGTTGGCGGGTTCGCCTGCGACGCCGGTACCGTGGGCGACCTCATGGGATCGCTGATCAAGAAGCGCCGGAAGCGCATGCGCAAGAAGAAGCACAAGAAGATGCTGAAGCGCACCCGCTTCCAACGTCGCGCCAAGGGCAAGTAGCACCGGACCAGCCGTCGCCCTCGGGCGGACGGCCTCTCTCCCGACCGCCTCGCCGCTCAGGCCGGGCGGTCGGTGCGCGCCACGACCCGGTCGTCGCCGGGGAACGCGCCCTCCACGAACCAGGTCGAGCCGCTCCCTGCCAGCACCGGGAGCGCCCCGGTGGCATCACGGAGGCGGTCTCGCCACGCGGCGAGGCGGGGCTCGACCGCGAGCGCGGCGGGCTCGAGGTCGTTCGAGCCTGGCGCGCCCGGGCCCCCGAGGTCGTCCCAGGCCCGGTAGACCGCAGGGGTCGAGACCCCGAAGGGCGGCGTCAGCAAGGTGAAGGTGCGTGCGACCGGTTCGAGCGGGGCCAGCACGTCACCGATGCCCGTGACCCGGGCGCGACCGCCGAGCAGGCAGAACGGGACGTCGGCCCCGAGCGAGGCAGCGACCTCGAGA
>JBBSLC010000269.1:0-1999 GCA_038255685.1 Acidimicrobiales bacterium
ACGACCGCCACCCGCTCCGCTGCCCACCACAGGAACGCCCGGTGCTCGTACTCGACGGCGGAGTAGCCGTTCGGGAACGAGATGCGGTCCTCCTCCGCAGGAGCGGTGAGGTCGGTCACGTCGAAGGTCGACACCTGCGAGCCCTGGGTCCTTCCCTCGTCGGTCGCGTCCTGGCCGACGCCGATCAGACGGCCGGGCTCGGCCGGGTGCAGGTAGGAGGAGAAGCCGGGGATCTTCAGCTCGCCGAGCAGGCGAGGTGCCGTCGGGTCCGAGAGGTCGATCGTGTAGAGCGGGTCGGTCTGGCGGAACGTGACGACGTAGGCGATGTCGCCCTGGTAGCGCACGGCGTAGATCTGCTCCGTCGTGCCCAGCCCGGCGAGGCGCCCCCGCTCGACGAGGGCGCCACCCTCCTCGGCCAGGGTGGCGACGGCGCTCTCGCTCGGGGTGCGCCCGTCCATCGAGTCGATCGTGGTGGCGATCCGCAGCGTGCCCTGGTGCTCAGAGAGCGAGAAGCTGTTGAGCAGGCGCCCCTCGACCCGGCCCGAGCCCAGGTAGGGGGTGGTGGCGCCGGTGGTGTCGAAGGCGTGGAGGTCGGTCGTGACCGGCTCTGGCTCGGATGGTGCGACGTCGTCGGACGAGACCGAGCTGTCGCCGATCCCGCCGTCCCCCTCGATCGGCATCGGCATCATGCAGCAGCCGCTGCCCCAGTTGGTGGTGGCGACGTAGAGCCGGTCGGTCGACGCGTAGACGGTCTCGGCGTTCGCCACCACGGCCGTGGCGTCCTGGGGCTCGAGCGAGCGGGCCACGTCGACGGTGAGCACGGTGATCGTCGACGTCCCAGCGGGCTCGGCTGGCCGGGCGACGGCGTCGCAGGCCACGATGGGGCCGTCCTCGTCACTCGGGAGCCACGCGTCGAGGGTGGCATCGTCGATCGCATCCTCGGCCCACGCCCTGACGTCGTCGACGTCGCCGCCCTCGAGCACCTGGGGCTCGGGCACACCGAGCTGGGGCGAGGAGCGCAGGACGATGCGGACGAGCGTGCCGGTCATGCGAGCGCTGAGGTAGTCGCCCTCGAACGTCTTCGTCTCGACGACCTGTGGGCTGGCTGGTTCGGCGATGTCCACGGTCGTGAGGACGGTGCTCGCACTGCCGACCGCCATGTCGGAGGCCATGCGACTCGGGTCCGCTGCCATCATCGACCACGCCCTGGTGAGGACGGTGACCCGGTCACCGGCGAGGAGCAGCTCCGACGAGCCGTCCGGCGGGAGGGCGACCACACCGAGCAGGGCGGGCCCGTCGGGGTCGATCACGTGCAGCTCGGCTCCGACGACGGCGACGATGACCTCCCCGTTCGTCTTCACGACGTCCGGCTCGTCGACGTCGACCTCCTGGAGGTTCGTGCCCGAGAAGTCTCCGTCGCCCTCCGCCTCGGCGCTCGTCCGCTGCGCCGAGTCAGCGATGGCGGTGGTCGCCGGTGAAGGCGAGGAAGCGCCGCCGGCCGAGTCACCTGCTTCTCCTGCGCCGCCGGCAGCACCGCTGACTGCAGCGAGCTCCTCGGTGACGGCCATGTCATCGCCACCCATGGCGAAGCCGAAGCCGAGCTGCTCGGCGCTCGCCTCCTCCTGGAAGAACTCGAGCAGCTGACCGCAGTCTTCAAACGCCTCCAGGCTCGACGCCGATGCCAGCTCGACACCGCCGAGGGCGAAGGGTCGCGACGCAGCGGGTGGTGCACCTGGAGTCTCGTCACCCCCCAGGTCGTCGAGGCTGACGGCAAGGCCGACGAGCAGGAGCAGGGCGGCGCACCAGGCGATGATCTTCACGGTTCCTCCTCAGGGCCACTTCCTGGCCTTGGGACGTCCGTGCTCCATCGGCTGGTTCCGCAGGATCGTGATCGTGTCCTGTGGTCAGCTCGTGGTGCCCGCCTCGAGGTCGCGGCGGATGACGTTCAAGGCGCTGCCGGCCCTGAACCACTCGATCTGGTCAGGGGAGAAGGGGTGGG
>JBBSLC010000270.1:0-1994 GCA_038255685.1 Acidimicrobiales bacterium
CGGTGAGGAGCAGCGCCTGAACGCCGTGGGCCGCGACCTCCTCCGAGAGGGCTTCGAGCTCGACACGCACGCTCACCCTGGCGACGCTACCGCTCGCGCTGCCCCTCGGCCTCAGGCGCAGGCGGCCACGACGTCGGTGCCGTCGGTGGGTGCGGCGAAGTCGGGAGGGGCGTCGTCGACGACCCGCGCAGCCTGGATCCGCACCGGCGGCTGGAGGCCGGCGGGCAGGGACGAGGACTGGGCAGAGGACGGGAGGTCGACCACCGGCTCTGCCGGGACGGCCGGCCGGTCGGCGTCGGGGGGCGACCCGACGGGGTGCAAGGGCTGGAGCAGCCATCGGAAGGCGAGGATGCCGATGAGCAGCGCTGCAGCACCGACGTTGACGATCTCGTTGCCCATCTCGAGCCCTCCGCTGCGGCCACCGCCCTGGTGGATCGCTCACCAGGATGACGTCGCGGCCACGCGTTCCGTTCCCTGAGAGGCGCAGGTCGTCCGTGACATCGGTCACCTTCGCCCGCCGTGCTCAGGTCGGGGCGGCGCTGACCTTGTAGACGAGGGTCCCGTCAGCCACCATCGCCCCCGACCCCGACCGCACCTCGGCCCGGCAGAACGTGATCGAGCGTCCCCGCTGCTCGACCCAGCCCTCGGCGACCGCGTCCTCCCCGACGAGGGCGCCGAGGAAGCGGATGTTGAGGCTGATCGTGAGCATCTGCGGTCGAACCTCGAAGACACCACCGATGGCGGGCACGACGACGGTGTCGATGAGCGTGGCGATCGCGCCGCCGTGGACGACCCCGGCGGGCTGTCGCAGCTCGGGCCGGTACGGGAGGCGCATGCGGGCATAGCCGCTGCGCACCTCCTCGAGCTGGAGGCCGACGAAGGAGGGGAAGAAGACCTCGTCCCAGTCGCCGAACCCCTTCCAGCTGGCCGCGAGGTGGTCGGGGAGCGGCTCGAAGCGGTCGGCGTGCACGGCGGTCGGGGTCACCGCACCAAGGTAGGGCCGGCGCGGACGAGCGGCGGCTGCCGCCATGCTCCATCCTGTGGCGACACCACCCACCTCGGAGGAACCCATGAGCGAGATCGCCGACCGCCACCGCCGCCTGGCCGCCGCCTTCGCCGACAAGGTCGCAGCCGTCCCCGACGATCGTTGGTCGAGCCCGTCCCCCTGCGAGGGGTGGACGGCGCTCGACGTCGTGCGCCACACCTGTGCGACCCCGGGCATGTTCCTCGGCTACGTCGGTCGCAGCGCACCCGAGGGGCCGCCGGTCGACGACGACCCGGTCGGCGCGTACGCCGCCGCCCGTGACGCCGTGCAGGTCTGCCTCGACGACCCCGAGGTGGCGACCCAGGGCTTCGAGGGCTTCTTCGGGCCCACCACCTTCGAGGAGGCGATCGACCGGTTCCTGTGCTTCGACCTGCTCGTGCACGGGTGGGACCTGGCGCGCGCCACCGGGCAGGACGAGCACCTCGACCCCGCCGACGTCGAGCGCGCCCGGGCCGCCGCCGACGCCTTCGGTCCGGCCTTGCGCTCCGAGGGCGTGTGCGGCGCCGAGGTCGAGGTCGGCCCCGACGCATCCGCCCAGGACCAGCTCCTCGCCTACCTCGGCCGCCGCCCGTGACCATCGAGCGCCTCGTCGTCGACGGGTTGGGGCGACTCCCGCAGTTCGCCCACGCCGGGCTCACCGACGACCTCGTCTTCGTGGCGGGGACGCTCGGCACCGACGACGAGCTCCGGCTCGTCGAGGGCGGGACCGGTCCCGAGACGACCCAGGCGCTGCGCAACGTCGCGACGATCCTCGCCGCCGCCGGAGCGACGTGGGACGACGTCGCGAAGGTGAGCGTCTACCTTCACGACCTCAGCACCTTCGCTGCCATGAACGCCGCCTACGACGAGTTCTTCGACGGCGTGCCACCGGCGCGCATCACCCTCGGCGGCGTGGACCTCGCCCTCCACGCCAACGTCGAGCTCGAGTGCGTCGCCCGCCGTCCGAGGC
>JBBSLC010000271.1:0-1914 GCA_038255685.1 Acidimicrobiales bacterium
CGACGTCATCATCCACGAGGCCCCGATCGACGACACGATCGAAGCGACGGCCATGAAGAACCTGTTCGTGGCCCCGTCCAGCCTCGACCTCGCCGGCGCAGAGATCGAGCTCGTACCCGCCTTCTCTCGTGAGCTGCGCCTCCGCCATGCCCTCGAGTCGGTCGCCGATGACTACGACTACATGCTGATCGACTGTCCACCGTCGCTCGGCCTGCTCACCGTGAATGGCCTGGCTGCGGCGCAGGAGGTGCTGGTACCCATCCAGTGCGAGTACTACGCACTCGAAGGCCTCGGCCAGCTCCTGCGCAACGTGTCGCTGGTGCAGCGCAACCTGAACCAGTCGCTGGTCGTCTCGACGTTCGTCTGCGTCATGTACGACGCCCGCACCAAGCTCGCCGACCAAGTGGTGGCCGAGGTGCGCGATCACTTCGGCGACAAGGTGTGCCGGATCGTGATCCCGCGAACCGTGCGGCTCTCGGAGGCGCCGTCCTACGGACAGCCGATCCTCGCCTTCGACCCGAGGTCGAGGGGAGCGATCGCCTACCGGGAGCTCGCCCGTGAGGTCAGCGGTGGCGCACTCGAGGTCGCCACATCGTGAGGGTCGACCGACACAAGCAGGGGGATCGATGAACCGGAAGTCAGGACTCGGCCGAGGGCTCGGAGCCCTCATCCCCGCGGAGTACAGCGACGAAGCCCCTGCGGATGGCACCCGTGGGGCGCTCGAGGTCCCCATCGCCTCCGTGCGGCCGAACCCTCGACAGCCCCGAGCGCACTTCGACGAGGAGTCCCTCGCCGGTCTCACTGCGTCGATCGCCGAGATCGGGGTCCTGCAACCGGTCCTGGTCCGCGAGGCCGGCGCGGGGGAGTACGAGCTCATCGCCGGTGAGCGGCGCTGGCGCGCCTCGAAGCGAGCCGGCCTGCAATCGATCCCCGTCGTCATCCGTGACGCCGACACCGACACGTCGCTGCTCGAGCAAGCCCTGGTCGAGAACCTCCATCGGGCTGACCTGAACGCCATGGAGGAGGCCGCTGCGTACCAGCAGCTGATCGAGGACTTCGGCCTGACGCAGGACGCCGTGGCGAAGCGAGTCGGCAAGAGCCGCGCCGCGGTCAGCAACACCCTCCGGCTCTTCCAGCTGCCGCCGGCGATCCAGGCCCTGGTCGCCGAGGGTCAGCTCACCGCCGGGCACGCCCGGGCGCTCCTCGGGACCCCCGACCGTGCGTACCAGACGGCACTGGCGCAGCGGATCGTCCGCGACGGCCTGTCCGTGCGGGACACCGAGGAGGCCGTGAGGGCTCGTGCAGGCAACGCGCCGGACCCTGACCCCGCTCCCGTCCCCGATTCGCCGCAGAAGCGCACACAGCGGGAGCGTTCCGGGATCGATCCGGCGTTCCTCGAGCTCGAGACCCTGTTGAGCGACCACCTAGACACCCGGGTGACGATCACGGGCGGCGGTGGCGGTCGCGGCCGTCTGACGGTGGACTTTGCCGACGTGGCCGACCTCGAGCGCCTGTACCGCCGCATGGTCGGCGGCTAGACGCTCGACCTGGACGGCGGGCTTACTCGAACGCTGAGGTCCATCTGGATCAGTGTCCCCAGGTGTGGAGCGCCTGTGGATATTTGTGCACTTGTTTCCCCCAACTGTCAATCTGACATGAAGGGTGCCACAATCCTGACGGTGCGTGTTCGCGCTCCAGTCAGCTGCGGGCGACCTCGGAGGGAGCGCGGAACGGCCGGTGGCGTGAGCCACCGGCCGTTCTCTCGCGTTCGGATTCGCCGCCGGAGCGGGGCGCGGCCTACAGGAACTCGGCGAGGTCCTCGAGCAGGGCGCCCTTGCCCTTGGCGCCGACCATCTTCTTGGCCGGCTGGCCGTCCTTGAAGACGATGAGCGTCGGGATCGACATGACGTCGAA
>JBBSLC010000272.1:0-1896 GCA_038255685.1 Acidimicrobiales bacterium
CCCTGATGTGCGCGACACCCGGTGACCTGCTGGACTCGGTCCACGACCCGACCGATGGGGCGACGAGCGCCGCCCACGTGCGGCGACGAACCGAGGCGCAATGGAACCGCTGATCCCTGACTACGACGGAGCGTGCCTCTCGAACGTGGCTCCCGCGCTGCTCGATGGTCGACGTGAGCCACCGTCGTGGCTCCCGGCACCGGCCGTGGGTGCCCGCCAGGTCGTGCTGCTCGCCCTCGACGGCCTCGGCTGGGACCAGCTGGAGGAGCGCCGCCACCTAGCACCGACCCTCGCCGCGATGGCTGGCGGCTCGATCTCGACGGTGGCGCCCTCGACGACCGCCACCGCCCTGTCGAGCCTCGCGCTCGGCTGCCCCCCGGGCGACCACGGGGTCGTCGGCTACCGCATCAACGTCCGCGGGGACGTGCTCAACGTGCTGCGCTGGCAGACGCCCGCCGGCGACGCCCGCACCGTCATCCCGCCAGACGACATCCAGGGTCGGGCGCCGTTCCTCGGCCGTCGCCCGCCGGTGGTGACGCGAGCCGAGTTCGCAGGCACCGGGTTCAGCGGTGCACACCTCGCCGGCGTGCGCCACCACGGCTACCGGGTCGTGTCGACGCTCGTGACCGAGGTGCGCGACCTTCTCCGTGCGGGTGAGCCGTTCGTCTACGCCTACTACGACGGTGTCGACAAGGTCGCCCACGAGTACGGCCTCGCTGACCACTACGACGCCGAGCTGGTCGCCGCGGACCGCCTCGTTGCCGACCTCGCCGACACGCTCCCCCCTGGGGCGGCCCTCGTCGTGACGTCGGACCACGGTCAGGTGCACGTCGGCGACGCCATCGTGCCGATCCGCGACGAGGTGATGGCCCACGTCGAGCTGCTCTCGGGCGAGGGCCGGTTCCGATGGCTCCACGCCCGCCCCGGCGAGGCCGACGACCTGGCTGCCGCAGCGCGTGAGTGCCACAGCGATCGTGCCTGGATCAGGACCCGAGACGAGGTGATCGCCGAGGAGTGGTTCGGCCCGAAGGTGTCAGAGGCTGCGGCTGCCCGCTTCGGCGACGTCGTCCTCGCCGCTCGCCGCGACGTCGCCTTCGAGGACCCCGCCGACACCGGCCCGTACCGGCTGCAGTCCCGCCACGGCTCGCTGACCTCGGCGGAGATGCGCATCCCCCTGCTCGCGCTGCGGGCGTAGGGCTCAGCCCATCGGGCAAGATCGGGGCATGACCGACGCCCGACCGACCACCGCCGCCGACACGACCGACGCGGGCACCGCCCCCGAAGCCGTGACGGGAGAGGTCGTCGTTGCGTCGCCGAGCGAGGACGACCAGCGCGGCGGCGAGTCGGTGGAGCAGCCGGCGAAGGTCATGCGGATCGGCTCCATGATCAAGCAGCTGCTCGAGGAGGTGCGCCACGCCCCGCTCGACGATGCGTCCCGTGGGCGGCTCAAGGAGATCTACGAGACGTCGGTGAAGGAGCTCGCCGACGGCCTCTCCGACGAGCTGCGCGACGAGCTGTGCCGCCTCGCCCTCCCCTTCGACACGGAGTTCCCGAGCGACGCCGAGCTGCGGATCGCCCAGGCCCAGCTGGTCGGGTGGCTCGAAGGGCTCTTCCACGGCATCCAAGCCACGCTGTTCGCCCAGCAGATGGCGGCCCGCCAGCAGATCGAACAGCTCGTGCAGCAGCGTGGCCTCCCGCCTGGTGCCGCCCCGGGACAGGATCCTCGCCAGCAGGGGACAGGCGCTGCCGACGATCGACCCGGCACCTACCTGTAGGGCGGCCCGACCCGGGTTGATCGAGCGCGCTACCCTCGGCGGAATCACAGCCGTGTGATTCTCGTCCACAGGCCCTGTGGAACGGGTTGTGGACGCTGCTCGACAGCGCTGGAGGGACGAC
>JBBSLC010000273.1:0-1872 GCA_038255685.1 Acidimicrobiales bacterium
CGACCCTACGCCGGGTGGTACCTTGTTGAAGAACTTTCATCAACGCGACGACCTGGGAGGCTCTGTGCCCTACACCGATCGACTCGTCCTCGACGCCGACGCCCACCTGATGGAACCGGCCGGGTGGCTGGCGTCGTACGTGGACCCGGCCCTGCGCGACCGGATCCCGGCCATGGACGGCGGCGATGACGGCTTCGCGTCGCTGCTCCGGGAGGGTGACGAGCTCCTCGAGCGGAGGCAGGCGGACGGTGCCGAGACGGAGCGCGCCCGGCAGGAGCTCATGACGATGCCCCGCAAGGGCTGGCTCTCCTACGGGGGGAGCGATCCCGCCGAGCGCAGTGCCGCCCTCGACGAGCTCGGCTTTGCCCTTCAGGTCGTCTACCCGACGGCCTCGTTCCCCCAGGTCGCCGCCTCGCCGCCCGACGCACAGGTCGCGGCGGCGCTCGGGATGAACCGGGGCCTGGCCGAGTTCTGCGCTGGTGACGCACGCCTGCTCCCCGTGGCGTATGTCCCACTCCACCACGGCGTCGAGGTCGCGCTGCAGGTGCTGGCCGACGCGGTCGCCGGCGACGTGCCGGTGGTCATGATCGACATGGTGCCGGCGAAGGGTGCGCTCGCCCCGGGCCATCCCGACCACGACCGCCTCTGGGCAGCGATGGTCGACGCCGACGTCGTGCTGTCGGTCCACATCGGCCTCGACAACGGCTGGCGGCCCATCCGACCGTCGTTCTTCGACAACGGCCGCACGCTCGAGCACTTCCGCAGCGACGCCCCGGGCGACGCCCTCTCCTACATGGCCATCGGCTACCCAGCCGAGCTCTTCCTCTCCTCGATCATCCTCGACGGTGTCCTCGAGCGCTTCCCGGGGCTGCGGCTCAGCGTGGCGGAGCTGGGAGCGGTGTGGGTCCCCGGCTTCCTGCACCACCTCGACCAGGCCGCCCGCTCGTTCCGGCGCCTCCAGGACCTGTCCCACCTCACCCTGGCGCCCTCGGAGTACGTGCGCCGCCAGGTCCGCTTCACCCCCTTCGCCGGGGAGCCGGTCGGCTGGATGATGGCGGCGTCCTCGCCCGAGCTCTACTGCTTCTCCTCCGACTACCCGCACCACGAGGGCAGCGACGATCCCATCAGGCGCTTCGACCAGACGATGGGCGACGTCGACCCCGCCGACCGGGACGCGTTCTACGCAGGGACCTTCGCTGCGCTGCTCGGCGGGCGCTCGCCGGTCGCCGGCGCCGCGAGCTCGAGCTGAGCGCAGAGCTCAGGGACCGGGCCGAGGAAGCGGGAGCAGCGGGGTCGACCAGGTGAGGATGGCGCCTGCCTCGCCCTCGTCCGGCAGGAGGTGGACCCTGAGGCGACCGTTGGCCACGTCGAGGTGCATCGGGTTGTACGTCGCCACCTGCTCCGTCGCCTTCGAGTAGCCCGGGAACGGCACCTCGACCTCCCACGCCAGGTCGGCGAGCCGGAGCACGCCGAACCCACCGAGCTTGCGCCCGTTGCGCACCAGGGCACGGCCCACGCCGGAGCAGACCACGTGGCCGGTGCCGAGCACGTGGAGGTCCTGGTGGTCGACGAAGTGGGAGGGGTTGACCCGACGGGCCAGGACCGCCCCACCGATGTCGAGCCGGAGCAGCGCACGCGATCCCCAGGTCCAGGCGAGGAGCGACCCGTCGTCCGTGGCGGCGATCGCACCGAGGTGGTCCGGGTGGCGGAAGCGGTGCTCCACCGTCCCGTCCCCCGTCCCTGTCCCACACCACCGACCGGTCGAGGGCGAGGAGGGTGGCGAGGATCGCCTCGTCGTCGTCAGGACGGGGCATCGGGCACCGCAGCACGGGTGGGCACGACGCATCCTCGCAGCGCCACGTCGGGGACGCG
>JBBSLC010000274.1:0-1848 GCA_038255685.1 Acidimicrobiales bacterium
AGCCGCTCACAGGTGCGTGCGTTCATCGAGCGCGCCGGCGAGCTGCTGGCCGGCGGGCGTCCGCCGTGCCGGGTCTGCGGTGCGCCGATGGACCCCGAGGGGCACGCCTGCCCCCGGTCCAACTGAGCCCCCGCTCGCGATCGCGACGTCCCACGCGCCAGGATCATCGGCGATGCAGGACCCGGTGCGTGCCGTCCTCGAGGCGGGTGAGATCGAGATCGAGGGCCGCATGCCCTGGTCGTCGAACGGCACCTTCCTGGTCACCGTCACCCACGGGGACCAGTGGCTCCGGGCCATCTACAAGCCGCGCCGAGGCGAACGCCCCCTCTGGGACTTCCCGAGCGGGCTCGACCGGCGAGAGGTCGCCGCGCACGAGCTGAGCGAGGCGCTCGGCTGGGGGTTGGTGCCCCACACGGTGCTGCGGGACGGCCCGCTCGGTCAGGGGTCGGTGCAGCGCTTCGTCGACGCCGACTTCGAGGAGCACTACTTCACGCTCTACGAGGCCGGCCGCCACCACGACCGCATGCAGGCGATGTGCGCGTTCGACGTCGTGGCCAACAACACCGACCGCAAGAGCGGGCACTGCCTCGTGTCGGTCGGCGACGAGCTCTTCGGCATCGACCACGGCCTGTGCTTCCACGAGGACTTCAAGCTGCGCACGGTGATCTGGGAGTTCGCCGGCGAACCCATCCCCGAGCACCTCCTCGACGACCTCCGCCGCCTGCGCGGCTGCGGCCTCCCCGAACGGCTCTGCCTGCTGCTCGAGGGCCACGAGCAGGACGCCGTCCTCGAGCGCCTGGACCTGCTCCTGCGCCTCGAGCACTTCCCCGCCGACGAGACCGGCAACCGCTACCCCTGGCCGCTCGTGTAGGTCCGAAGCGCCGCCTCAGCGCGACTTCTCGCCGCTAGCGCTCGTGGTCCTCGACCCGCCGGGCGTCGCTCTCGGCGTCGCTCGATGACAGGTCGACCATCCGGACCGGACGGTCGGCGATCCACTGCTCGAACGCGGCGACGGGCATGGGACGGCTCAGCAGATAGCCCTGGATGCGGTCGGCGCCCATCTCAGCGAGGCGACGGCGGACCTCCACCGTCTCGACCCCCTCCACCACGACGGTGAGCCCGAGGTGGTGGCCGAGGTCGACCATCGACCGCACGATCGCCTCGTCGCTGTGGCTCGTGGTGAGGTCGAACACGAAGGACTTGTCGATCTTGATCTCCGAGACCGGCAGCTTGCGGAGGTGGGCGAGCGACGAGTACCCGGTGCCGAAGTCGTCGATCGACAGCGCCACCCCGAGCTCGTGGATGGCGGCGAGCGTGCTCATCGCCCCTTCGGCCTCGGTCATGATGCTCGACTCGGTGAGCTCCAGCGTCAGCGCCCCGGGAGCCAGTCCGGCCTCGTCCAGGATGGTCTCGACGAGGTCGGCGAAGGCGGCGTTGGCCAGGTTGCGGGCCGACAGGTTCACGGAGACGTCGAGGTCCCAGCCCTGCGCCCGCCACTCTGCGCACGTCCGAGCGGCCACCGACAGGACGTGCTCGGTCAGCGCATCGATGGCGCCGGTGTACTCGGCCGCGGCGATGAACTGGTCGGGCCGCAGCTCGCCGAGGCGGGGGTGGCGCCAGCGCACGAGGGCCTCGGCACCCGTCACCAGACCGCTGTCGATGTCGACCTGGGGCTGGAAGTGCACCTGCAGCTCGCCGGCGGGGATGGCGTCACGGAGGTCGGCGGCAATGGCGAGGCGCTGGGGGTCGTACGGGTCCCGGTCCGCAGCCCAGGTCGTGACCTTGGTGCCCTCGACCCGGGAGCGGCTGGCGGCGAGGCTCGCCCGACGCAGCAGGATCTCGGTCTCC
>JBBSLC010000275.1:0-1800 GCA_038255685.1 Acidimicrobiales bacterium
GACACCTGTCGTCACCGAGGAACGAAATTCGCCGGTCAGGTGGGTTCGTCGGCGACGATCCGGCCGACGTCGAGCTCGATGCGGCGGGTCGTGGCCACCCGCTCGAGCAGCCGGCGGTCGTGGGTGACCAGCAGGAGCGTGCCCGGGAAGTGCTCCAGCGCCTGCTCGAGCTGCTCGATGGCCGGCAGGTCGAGGTGGTTGGTGGGCTCGTCGAGGACGAGGAGGTTCACGCCGACGATCGCGAAGGCGGCCAGCACGGCCCGGGTGCGCTCGCCGGGCGAGAGGCGCGAGGTCGGGCGGGACACGTGCTCGGTGCCGAGGCCGAGCTTGGCCAGCTGCGACCGGGCCTCGTTCGCCTGCACCCCCGTCTCGCCCACGAAGGCATCGAGCAGTGACTCGTCGCCCCCGAAGCGCCCCCGGTGCTGGTCGAGCACGCCGACGACGACCGACGGACCGAGCGAGGCGGTGCCGCTCCTCGGTTCGAGCGCGCCGAGCATGGCGTGCAGCAGGGTCGTCTTGCCCGACCCGTTCGGGCCGAGGAGCGTGACCCGCTCGCCGTGGGTGATGTCGAGGTCGATGGGTCCGAGCCGGAACCCGCCTCGCTCGACGACCAGGTCGCGCACGCGCACCACCTCGGTCCCCGGCCGGCCCGTGGTGGCGAACTCGAGGCGCAGGTCCCAGCCCTCCCAGGGCTTGTCGACGACTTCGAGTCGCTCGAGCGCCTTCTCGGCCCGGGCTGCCTTGCCGGCCAGCTTCTCCGACGTCGCCTTGTCGTGGTGGCGGATGAACTTGTCGCTCTCGCCGGAGGTCTTGGCCTTGCGCACGCCCTTCGCCGACCACTCCCGGGTCTGCTGGGCCTGCCCCACCAGCGTGGCGCGGGTGTCGGCGTAGCTGCCGAAGGCCTCCTCGGCGTGGCGCCGGGCTGCAGCCTGCAGGTCGAGGTACGCCTGCCAGCCGCCGTCGAAGCGGGTGCCGCGCCGGGTGTGCTCGTCGAGCTCGAGGACGCCGGTGACGACCCGCTCGAGGAAGGCCCGGTCGTGGGACACGAGCACGTAGCCGTTGCCCGACGACGTGAGGAACTCCTCCAGCAGGGCGAGGCCGGCCAGGTCGAGGTCGTTGGTCGGCTCGTCCAGGGCGAGCACGTCGAACCCCGACAGCAGCACGGACGCCAGGTTCACGCGAGCCCGCTGCCCGCCGGACAGGGTGTCGGCTGGCTGGCCCCGTCCGGCCGCGCCGAGGCCCACCTGGTCCAGCACGGCGCCGAGGCGGTGGTCCAGGTCGGCGGCACCGATCCGGAGCCAGTGCTCCAGCGCAGCCGAGTAGCAGTCGTCGGCGCCGGGAGCGCCGGCGGCCAGCCCTGCGGTCGCGTCGTCGAGATCGCGCTGAGCGGCCGCGACGCCGGTGCGGCGGGTGACCACGTCGGCGACCGTCTCGCCCGGCGCCACCTGCAGCTCCTGGGTGAGGTGACCGATGGTGGCGTCGCTCGGGACGAGGTCGACCGAGCCGGCGTCGGGCTCGAGCTCGCCGGTCAGGAGTCGCAGGAGCGTGGACTTGCCGACGCCGTTCGGTCCGACCACGCCCACCCGGTGGCCGGGCGCGATCGTGAGCGACACGCCGTCGAGGACGACGATCGGGCCATGGGAGAAGGTGAGGTCGCGAGCGACGAGCTGGGCGGCCAAGGCGAGCTCCTGCGGGAGAGGGACGGGCAGGGGACGACTCGCTCACGACATCGCCGGCGAGGGTAGCGCCGCCGCCCGCCGAAGGCCGACCGCTACTGCTCGTCGGCGACGCCGAGCAGGC
>JBBSLC010000276.1:0-1768 GCA_038255685.1 Acidimicrobiales bacterium
CTGGGAGCGGTCGACGTCCGGGCCGTCGCCCACATCACCGGTGGGGGCATCACCGGCAACCTCGTCCGCGTGCTGCCCGGTGGCCTCGACGCGGTGGTCCACCGGGGGACCTGGGAGGTCCCGAGGATCTTCGACGAGATCAAGCGGCTCGGCGCAGTCGCCGAAGAGGAGATGGTGCGCGTCTTCAACCTCGGCCTCGGGATGGTGGTGGCCGTGCCCCAGCGAGACGCGTTCAAGGCCATCGACGTGCTCAGGTCCGCAGGCCACCAGGCCGTCGAGATCGGCGAGGTCGTCGCTGGTGGCGGCGAGGTCGTGCTGGTGCCCGGCCAGGTGGGCTGAGGCGTGGCGCACGTCCTCGTCGTCGACGATGAACCCGACATCCTCCTCCTGATGCGCATCAACCTGGAGGGTCGCGGCCACCGGGTGACGCTCGCAGCCGACGGGGAGATGGCGCTGCAGCGCGTCGCCGCCGACCTCCCTGACCTCGTCGTGCTCGACGTCATGATGCCGGTGATGGACGGGTGGGGCGTGCTCGAGAGCCTCGGGCGCACGGGGGTGCAGATCCCCGTCGTCGTGGTGTCGGCCAAGCAGGACGTCGGTGACACCCGCAAGGCCCTGGAGCTCGGCGCCGACCAGCACCTCGGCAAGCCCTTCGAGCTCGAGGCGCTCGTGCGGGCCGTCGAGCTGCACCTCGGTCGCAGCCTCGACGAGCGGCGCACGGCTCGGGCGGCGTCGCTCGCCGCCCTCTCGGGGTGAGGCGCCCCGACCCAGGGCCTGGGCCGGGGCGAGCGCTGCTGGCCGGCGCCGTCGTCGCCGCACTCGTCGTCGCAGCGTTCGGCGCCCTGCTCGGCGGCGGTCGCGACGGGGTGATGTCCTCCGAACAGGCCGTCGCGTTCACGGAGCGGGCGCTCGAGGAGGCCGGCGTGGCCGCCGTGGTCGGCACACCGACCGAGGGGACCTTCGACGATCGCGGCAGGGAGGAGCCGGTGTGGGTGGTGCCTGCCATCGTCGGCGTGCGCCGGATCGCACTCTCTGTCGACGCCGACGGCGACAAGGCGCTGAACCTCGCCGACGGCCTCGTCGATGGTTCGAACGTGCTGAGCGAAGAGGCGTTCGTTGCCCTCGCCCGCTTCCGCTACGACCCGCTCGCCGAGGAGACGACCCTCACGAGCGCGCTCGCCCTGCTCGGTGCGCTCGCCGTGGCGCTGGCACTCGGCGCTGCGCTCCGCGCCCGCCGGGTGGCTCTCCCCGCCCTCTGACGGAGCGGGTTAGGAGCTGATCAGCTCGCTCATCCGGAACAGCGGGTGCAGTGCCACCCCGACGTCGGCGAAGGCTTCCGGACCGCCCGCCTCGCGGTCGATGACGCACACCACGTGCTCGACGATCGCACCACGCTCGCGCAGGTCGCCGCAGGAGATGAGGGCCTGGCCGCCTGTGGTCACCACGTCCTCGACGACGGTGAGCCGGAGACCGTCGATCTCGCCGCCCTCGGCCAACCGGCACGTGCCGTAGGTCTTCGCCTCCTTGCGCACGAAGCGCGCCGGCAGCCCCGTCACCCGTGAGAGAGCAGTGACGATGGGGATGCCCCCGAGCTCGAGGCCGGCGAGGGCCTCGGTGCCTTCGGGGACCAGCGGTGCGAGAGCGGCGGCGATGCGCTCGAGGAGCAGCGGGTCGGCTTCGAACAGGTACTTGTCGAAGTACTGGTCGCTCACCGTGCCCGACCGGAGCGTGAACGTCCCCGTCAGGTGGGCGGTGTCGTAGAGGTCCC
>JBBSLC010000277.1:0-1648 GCA_038255685.1 Acidimicrobiales bacterium
AAGATCCTCCGCATGATGTTGATCGAGGCGTCGTGGCCGTCGAAGAGGCTGGAGGCGGTGACCAGGCGGACCGGATGGGTCGGCACGTGGAGATCGGACATGGGGGCTCCCTGCAGTGGACGCGGCGCGGCGGGTAGGACTCTTCGGCAATTTACTAGGAAGTCCTACTAAATGACAGCCGATGCGGTGTCTGAGACCGAGGCACGCCTGCCAGGAGGTCCTCGCGGACCCGATCGGGGAAGGGGTGGACGAAAGGCCCACCTCGGTACATGTACGGAGCGACGGATCACCAGACTGAGGAGCACCCATGACTTCACTCGACGAACAGCTCGCCCTGTCCTCGCCTCCCGTGCCCGCTCGGTCACCGGGGCTCGACGCCGAGCTCGCTCGCGTCGTGGCGCGGGCGGAGGACACCGCTGGGCCGCGACAACAGCGGAGGAGCAGGAGTGCGGTCATCGCCGGCCTGCTGGTGGTCGGAGCGCTGGGTGCCGGAGGCGCAGCCGCAGCGGCTGGGCTCGTTCCGTGGTGGGAGTCGGCGCTGTCGAGAGGCGCGGTGACCACGTCGACGGGTGCTCGATGCACCCTGGTGTTCGACGTCAAGCAGATCGAGGACCCTGCTGTCCTGATCAGCGATGCCGAGCGGGCGCGGGCGACGAAGGCCGCCGAGAAGTACCTGCAGGGCTTCGATGTCTCCCTGATCGACCTCGCCGAGCTTTCCGGCTCGGCGCCTCCGCGACCGACGGTCGGCTCGGAGACCGGGCCGGCTGTGACTGTCGATGAGTTCGAAGTGGCTGCGGTGTATGCCGATGTAGGCCGGCGGATGGACGACGAGCTGAGGAGGCAACGTCTCTCCCGGTCGGCCGTGAGCCTCGCGATGCTGAGCTCCTGCGACGGGGAGGATCAGTGACCTCCGTGGACCACGCCGCTGCTCGCGCCGCGCTCCGTGATGCCTCGAACGATCTGCTTGCCTACTTCGCCAGGCGCGCGACCTCCCCCGAAGATGCGGCCGACCTCTACGGCGAGGTGATGCTGACGGCGTGGAGGAGGATTCACAAGCTGCCGGCGTCCTCCGAGCGTCAGCGGATGTGGCTGTTCGTGATCGCAGCGAACACGCTCAGCAACCACCGGCGCACAGCCTCTCGACGCCTGGAGCTGACCGAGCGGCTTCGTCACCACGTGGCGACTGCCAGGCCGGCCCCCGAGAATGACCATGCGGTGCGTGATGCCGTGTCTCGACTGCCTCAGGCGCAACGGGAGCTGGTGATGCTCGTTCACTGGGATGGGTTCGCGATCGTGGAAGCGGCCGAGCTCCTCGGCCTGAACCCGTCCACCGCACGCAGCCGCTATGCCGCGGCCAGGGAGCTCCTTCGGGACGCACTGGTCGACGAAACGGCGTGACGAGACCCCAGGTGGGAAGTGCCGTGATTGACTGAGGTGCATGAAGCGGCAGCTCCCCAACCGTCACGACCTCGCACCGTTGATGAAGTTCAAGAGGCCCGAGCTGTCCCCCAAGGCGCGCCGGCTCGAGAAGGCGCTGACCATCGAGGACCTTCGTCGGGTCGCGAAGCGGCGCACCCCGAAGGCTGCCTTCGACTACACCGACGGCGCCGCGGACGGCGAGGTGTCGCTGAGTCGAGCCCGGGGGGCC
>JBBSLC010000278.1:0-1641 GCA_038255685.1 Acidimicrobiales bacterium
CAAGTTCCTGTCCGAGACCGAGACCGTCGCCACCATCACCGCCCTCGACGCCGCACCCGGGGACATGGTGTTCCTGATCGCGGACGAGCGCTCGGTCGCCCGCCACGTGCTCGGGCTCCTGCGCCTCGAGCTGGGCAAGCCTCCGATGGACGAGGGCGAGCTCGAGTTCCTGTGGGTCACCGACTTCCCGATGTTCGACGACGAGCTCGGGCCCGACGGGCGCCCGCAGGCCATGCACCACCCGTTCACGATGCCGAACGCCGAGGACCTCGAGGCCGGGCTCATCGAGTCGGACCCGACCGCCGTCCGCTCGGTCGCCTACGACCTGGTGTGCAACGGCTGGGAGCTGGGTTCGGGAAGCGTCCGGATCCATCGCCGCGACGTGCAGCAGCGGGTCTTCGACGCGCTGGGCATCGGGGCCGAGGAGGCCCAGGACAAGTTCGGGTTCCTGCTCGACGCGTTCCGCTTCGGGCCGCCGCCCCACGCCGGCTTCGCCTTCGGCATCGACCGCCTGGTCGCCCTCCTGGCCGGCGAGACGAACATCCGGGAGGTCATCGCCTTCCCCAAGACGCAGAAGGGCGCCGACCCGCTCACTGACGCCCCGAGCGAGCTCGAGCCGCGCATCCTGCAGGAGCTCGGCCTGCGGGTCCTGCCCCGCCTGGACTGAACCCTCAAGCCTCAGCCGTCCTCGAGATCGTCGAGGAACGTGCACAGGGCGCGGCGCGCCCGCTCGCGCTGGTCGGACAGGGTGCGCCGGCCGGCGACCGTGCCGAGGGCGCCGAGCGCGCCGGCGACGGGCAGGGAGGCGAATGCCACCCACGGGTCCGTGAGGACGGCGGCGGCGATGCCGAGCACCGGCGTCACGGCCGTCGGCACCACGACCACGCCGGTGCGCAGACCCCGTCGCATGTCGTCGAAGACCACCTCGAGGCGCACCAGGCTGCGACCTTCGCCGCAGTCGACGACGGACGTCTCGACGGCGTCGACGTCGCCCAGGCGGACCTTGCGGGAGGTGCGGGCATCGACCTTGCGGCGCAGCTTGGCTCCGAGATCGTCTCGCGGTCGCCACACCTCGGCCGAGCCGTGCCGCTCGTCGCGGTGCAGGAGCTGCGAGCGGAGCCAGTGCGTGACGTGACCGCTGGACTCGGCGACGGCACGCGGGACGACCCGGGTCTCCAGCACCCGCGACGCGCCGAGCAGGCCGCCCCGTGCGTCGGCGTGCTGCAGGATGCCGGCGTCGTGCTCGGCGAGCGCCAGCTCGACCGCCCGCTTCTCGATGCCGACCTCGGACGCGGCCTCCGTCAGCGACCGGCGGTCGTAGCCGCCGTGCACCGGGACGGGGTGGTCCTGGGCGCTGATCTCGGCGGCGCGCCGGAGGACCTCGTCGGCCGCAGCGGGATCCAGCGGCTGGCTCATCGGGCGCCCTCGGTCACCGCACCATCCTGCCCGTAGCCTCGGCGCCGTGCAGGTCCACCACCTCCGCTCCGTCGACGGCGAGATCGTCTACGACATGGACCCCGAGGTCGTGGCCCCGGCCGCCGGCGGCACCCGGATGGCCGACGACGTCACCATCGACGAGCTCGGCCTGCTCGCCCGGGCGATGACGTACAAGCTCGCGACCTTCGAGGGTCGCATCGGCGG
>JBBSLC010000279.1:0-1592 GCA_038255685.1 Acidimicrobiales bacterium
ATGGAGACGCTGCAGCTGACGCGATCGGGCGGGGTGGCCACGATCACCCTCGACCGGCCGGCCAAGAAGAACGCCATCAACGGTGTGATGTGGACCGAGCTGCGGGCCGTCCTCGACGAGGTCGCAGCGTCGAGCGAGGACCGGGTCCTCGTCATCACCGGTGCCGGCGGCGCGTTCTGCTCCGGCGCCGACCTCTCCGATGTGCGGGGCGAGCGCCACCAGCTGGAGAAGATGCGCGACATCGCCGACGTCGCCCTGCGCCTGCACCGCTTGACGAAGCCGACGATCGCCAAGGTCGGCGGCGTGGCTGCCGGTGCGGGGTGCAACCTCGCGCTCGGGTGCGACCTGATCGTCGCCAGCGACGACGCACGCTTCACCGAGATCTTCGCCAAGCGCGGCCTGTCCATCGACTTCGGTGGCTCGTACCTCCTGCCCCGTCTGATCGGGCTGCACAAGGCCAAGGAGCTCGCCTTCTTCGCCGACATCATCTCGGCGCAGGATGCCGCCGAGCTGGGGCTCGTGAACCGGGTGGTCCCCGCCGCCGAGCTCGATGCCTTCGTCGACGGGTGGGCGGCGCGCCTGGCGGCGGGCCCGCCGCTCGCGCTGTCGATGACCAAGACCATGCTGAACAACGCCTTTGCGGTGTCGATGGACCAGGCCCTCGAGGACGAGGGTCGGTGCCAGACCGTGAACTACGGCACGGCCGACACCGCCGAGGCCATGGCTGCGTTCGTCCAGAAGCGCGAACCGATCTTCCAGGGCAGGTGAACGTCACAGGCCCTCCGTAGGGTCTGAACACGCTCGAGTGCCGGCGCACGGCTCTCCTCTTCGCCACCAGTCGCAGAGGAGCGTGCCCCGTGCTCGCCATCATCCCGTCCGCAACCCTGCTCGGCGTCGAGGGCCGGCCCGTCTCGGTCGAGGTCCACGTCTCGAACGGGCTGCCCGGCTACACCGTCGTCGGGCTCCCCGACACGGCGTGCCGCGAGTCGCGCGACCGGGTCCGTGCCGCCCTCATGTCGAGCGGCACGCCCTGGCCGATGAAGCGGATGACCGTCAACCTCGCCCCGTCGGACCTCCGCAAGAGCGGCGCGGGGCTCGACCTCGCCATCGCCATCGGACTGCTCGTCGCCGCCGAGGTCCTGGACGAGGCAACGGTCGCCGGGTGCGGCTTCCTCGGCGAGCTCGGCCTCGACGGGTCGCTGCGGCGCGTGCCCGGCATGGTGCCCCTCGTCGCTGCGCTCCCGGGCGACGTGGCGGTGGTGCCTGCGTCGTGCGCCGAGGAGGCAGCCCTCGTCGGCCGGCACCGGGTCCGGTGCGCCTCGACGCTGGCCGAGCTGGTCCTCGCGCTGCGGGGTGACGCCCCGTGGCCCGACCCGCCGGTGCCCGGGGAGCCGCCTGCGCCCGAGGCCGAGCCCGACCTCGCAGACGTCCGGGGTCATCGCCTCATCCGCACCGCGCTCGAGCTGAGCGCGGCCGGCGGCCACCACCTGCTCATGGTCGGACCGCCCGGCTCGGGCAAGACCATGCTCGCCCGGCGCCTCCCTGGCATCCTCCCCGACCTCGGGCCCGAGGAGGCGCTCGAGGCGACGATC
>JBBSLC010000280.1:0-1557 GCA_038255685.1 Acidimicrobiales bacterium
AGGCACGGCGGTCCCCCTCGACCGCTCCGACGTCGACACCGACCAGATCATCCCGTCCGACTGGCTCAAGCAGGTCGAGCGGACCGGGTTCGAGAAGGGGCTGTTCTCCGAGTGGCGGGACGACCCGGCCTTCGTGCTCAACCAGGAGCAGTTCCAAGGCGCCAACGTCCTCATCGGTGGACCGAACTTCGGCACCGGCTCGTCGCGCGAGCACGCCGTCTGGGCCATCCAGCAGTACGGCTTCGAAGCGGTGATCTCGCCTCGCTTCGGCGACATCTTCCGGAACAACTGCACCAAGAACGGGCTCGTGCCCGTCGAGGTCGACGACGAGACCGGCGAGCGCCTCATGCGCATGGTCGAGGCCGACCCCACCACCGTGTTCGAGATCGACATCGCCACCCGCACCGTGCGGGCCGGAGACGTGGAGACGACCTTCCCGCTCGACGAGGGCACCCAGCACCGGTTCCTCGAAGGCCTCGACGACATCGGGCTCACCCTGAAGCTCGGCGACGAGATCAGCTCGTACGAGTCGGGTCGCCCGGCGCACCTGCCGACGGCTTCGTAGCGCGCCGACCTCGACGACCTCGTGCCCACACGGTGGGCGCAGGTTCGTCGAGAACGAGCCCAAGACGACGAAGCGGGCCCCGGGCGTACGCAGCCGGGGCCCGCCTCGCGTCCGGGGTCAGTCCGTGGTGGCGAACCGGCGGCGCAGGTGCAGGGTGGCGCCGAGCAGCGCCATCGCACCCATGCCGACCAGCAGGGTCAGGTCGTCGGAGGAGCCGGTGCGGGGCAGCGAGCCCTGCGGGGCGGCCGGCGTTGCGGGCGCCACGACCATGGTGCCGCCGACCCGGGCCTCGGTGACCCCGGTGCCGGCGACGATGCCGCCCTGGAGACCTGTGAGCAGGGCGACCTCGGTGGCGGTCACCCGAGCGCCAGCGGTCTTCACCTGGGCGGCGCCGAGGGTCTCGGTGATCTGCTCGACGGCGCCGACGCTGACCACCGACTCGAGGGGGGTGCCCTCGGCGATGGCGACGCGCTGACCGGGTGCCACGTTGACCACGGCGGGGATGCCGAGGAGGCCGGCGATGGCAGGCGAGATCTTCACGGTCACCCCACCGGCGTTGCTGCCGGCGGTGTCGACGGCATCACTGCCAGGGAGGGAGCGGGCCTGGGCGAGGCTGTTCGCCACGGTCACCTGGAGCAGCGGGGCGTCGTCGACGAGGCCGGCGGCGTCGAGCTGGGCGAGCACCGGGCCGAGCACGTCGCCGAGGGCGGGGACCTGGCCGGTGATGGCGCCGAGCTCGGCGGGGAGGGCGGCGAGCACGTCGTCGAGCACGCCCTGGACGTGCACGGTGACGAGCTGCTCCACGGCGTCGAGCAGGAACTGCAGCGACAGCGTGCTGACGTCGAGCGCCTGCAGCTGGGACTTGGCGAGGAGGGCGTCGTCCACGGACGAGATCGACGAGGCCGACGCTCCGAGGGTGATGGCCAGCAGGTCCTGGTCGAGGGCGGCGAGGAGGGTGTCGCGCACGATGCCCTCGGCGATGGCCGGCACGG
>JBBSLC010000281.1:0-1500 GCA_038255685.1 Acidimicrobiales bacterium
CGGGCCTGGGCGAGGCTGTTCGCCACGGTCACCTGGAGCAGCGGGGCGTCGTCGACGAGGCCGGCGGCGTCGAG
Organism: Acidimicrobiales bacterium; assembly: GCA_038255685.1. GTDB lineage: Bacteria > Actinomycetota > Acidimicrobiia > Acidimicrobiales > CADCSY01 > CADCSY01. Next base: position 75 of record JBBSLC010000281.1, read on the forward strand.
CTGGGCGAGCACCGGGCCGAGCACGTCGCCGAGGGCGGGGACCTGACCGGTGATGGCGCCGAGCTCGGCGGGGAGGGCGGCGAGCACGTCGTCGAGCACGCCCTGGACGTGCACGGTCACCAGCTGCTCGACGGCGTCGAGGAGGAACTGCAGCGACAGCGTGCTGACGTCGAGCGCCTGCAGCTGGGACTTGGCGAGGAGGGCATCGTCCACGGACGAGATCGACGAGGCCGACGCTCCGAGGGTGATGGCCAGCAGGTCCTGGTCGAGGGCGGCGAGGAGGGTGTCGCGCACGATGCCCTCGGCGATGGCCGGCACGGCGGCCACGACGTCGACGAGCGTGTCGAGGGAGAGGAGGCAGTCGGACTCGAGGGCCTCGAGGATCTGCTCGCCCTCCGGGAGCGCCCGGATCACGTCGGCGACCGGGAGACCGGCGGAGCCGGCCTGCTCGGCCAGGCCGGTGGGCGAGAGCTCACGGGGCAGCTCGTCGCAGATGGCCGACAGGGCCGACTCGACGGGAGCGAGGGCGCCCTGGACCTGGACGACGACGCCGTCCAGCTGGGCCATGATCGGCTCGAGCAGCAGGTCGAACACGACGTCGGCGAGGGCCTGGCCGTTGACGTTGACGGCGCCGGCCTTGGCGGCGCCGAGGGCCTGCGGGGCGAGGAGGTCGAGAAGGGCGGCCTGGGACGAGCTGCACACCTGGAGCACGTCGAGGAGCTCGGTCACGGGCAGGGCTGCGAGGTCGGGCACGCCGCACGCCTCGCCGGTGCCGGGATCGCTGACGGTGGCACCAAGGGCGTCGGCCACGGCCTTGGTGACTCCGATGCCCGGCGTGCCGGCCGGGCCCTGGAAGCCGAAGCTGCCCACGTCCACGACCGGGGTCTTCTCCGCGGTGGCACTGGTGCCGGCGAAGCTGCCGACGTCGGTGCCGAGCACCGAGAGTGTGGCCGTGACGGCGTTGGCGCCGGCGTAGAGGTCGTCGACCTCGTCGGCCGAGGCCGTGGTCGTGCTGGCGCCGACGAGAGCGGTGCAGGCGAGGACGAGTGCGCCAGCGCGCATCCGGGTGGTCATGGTGATCTCCGTCGCGGCCCGCCTTGCGCTGCGCGGCCGGCAGCGAGCCCACGCAACGATCGACACCCCCAGTGCCGTTCGTCCAGGGTTCGCCCCGGTCCGGCGGGGCTCCTGCCGATGGCGTGCGACGGTTCCGTGACGCTCCGATGTCGACGCTGCCTGGACGCGGAACGGGCCCCGGCAGGTGCCGGGGCCCGTTCGCAGATCCGAGGATCGAGTCCTTACTTCGGCGGCATCCGGATGCCGCCGTCGACGCGCACGACGTGGGCGTTCATGTAGGAGTTGGTGAGCAGCTCGGCCGCCATGGTGGCGAACTCGCTCGACTTGCCGAGGCGCTTCGGGAACAGGACGC